>NZ_CP098611.1:3481477-3797975 GCF_023983615.1 Phormidium yuhuli AB48
TGATCCGAGAGATGGTGACCTTAGCCCTAGAGGATGAAGGGTATCAGGTGCAGACGGCCGCTGACGGACAAACCGCTCTGGCCATCCTCAGTGATCCCCACTTGCAACCGGGCGAGTTTCCCTTCGATTTGATCGTGCTAGACCTGATGCTGCCCCAAGTCAATGGCCTCGATCTGTGTCGGTTGTTACGACAACAGGGAAATCCGGTGCCAATCTTAATTTTAAGCGCTAAAGGCAGTGAAACCGATCGCGTCTTGGGCTTGGAAGTGGGGGCCGATGATTATCTCACCAAACCCTTCAGTATGCGGGAGTTGGTGGCTCGTTGTCGGGCCCTGTTACGTCGTCACCATTACAACGTGGTCAACAAGCCCTTGCGCTTTGAGTTTGGGGATATTATCCTCTATCCTCAACAATGCCGGGTCTTGCTACGGGGGGAAGAAATCAATCTGGCCCCGAAAGAGTTTCGTCTGTTGGAACTATTCATGAAGTCTCCCCGGCGGGTTTGGTCCCGAGAACAACTGCTTGATCGGGTGTGGGGCTTTGATTTCATGGGGGATAGTAAAACCGTGGATGTGCATATTCGTTGGCTGCGGGAAAAACTAGAAGCCGATCCCAGTCATCCTGAATACATCATTACTGTCCGGGGCTTCGGCTATCGTTTAGGTTAAGAGTCGATTAAGATACAAGAGGTGCCTCGACAGCGGCAAAACGAGGAACGTAGCCCACGACGCTGGGTGAGGAGTCAATCATGTGGGTGGTGGCATTTCTACTAGGATTCATGATTGGGGGTGGGATTTTTGCCTGGCGTGAACAACTCCAGCGTCGTCATTGGCATCGCTTACTAACTCAGGTTCCAGAGGATGTGACTGAGAAAAGTCTCTCGGTTCAATCCCAGATGCGTCAGGCACTAACCCACCTGAGTCAAGTCCATGAAGAGGCTCAGGTGCAACTCCGGATGTATGAGGTCATCCTTGAGTTGGCCCCCATTGGCTATGTGCAAGTCGATAATGAAAATCATCCCTTAATTTTTAATCGTCAAGCCCGTTCGCTGCTGAAAGTGTCCGATTGGGATCCAGGGGGCGATCGCCTCTTTTTGGAGGTGGTGCGTTCCTATGAATTGGATTTGCTAATTCAACAAACTCGCAATTATCAACGGTCCTCTTATCAGGAATGGCAGTTTTTTCCCCAGGCCGCTGATGCAGCGCAAATCAGTAGTCAAAATCCCCAAACCCTGAGGGCCTATGGCTTACCCTTAGCCGATGGTGATGTGGGTATCTTTCTCGAAGATCGGCAAATGCTCGTGGAGTTAAGCCAATCCCGCGATCGCTGGATGTCGGATTTAGCCCATGAACTGCGAACCCCCTTAACCTCTATTCAGCTCGTCGTTGAAACCCTCGTCGATCGCCTTGAGGGTCCCATGAAGGGATGGGTGGAGCGTTTACTCCCGGAAACCCAACGGCTCGTGACCTTAGTTCAAGATTGGCTGGAATTAAGTCATCTGGAAAATCAAGAAACCCTGACAACCGAACCCCTGCATTTACAGGGGTTGATTGAGTCAGTTTGGCAAACCTTGGAGCCGTTAGCAGTCCAAAAACAGGTAACCTTCCACTACCGAGAACTGGAGACGGACGGGGAGCCATTCTGGGTGGAGGGAGACAGTTCCCGGCTCTATCGGGTATTTCTGAATGTATTGGATAATGCCATTCGCTACAGTCCGCCTGGAGGGACAATTCACGTCCAGGCCCAGCGTTGTGCTGATCTCAATCAGGGGGACCGGGTGCAGCTTGAGATTGTGGATGAGGGGGAAGGCTTCGCCAGTGCAGATTTACCCCATATCTTTGAACGGCTCTATCGCGGAGACCCGGGACGAGGGCGCAGTCCTGATGCTGGTATCACGGGAGAGGTCATGACCTCCACGGGGAGCGGTTTAGGGTTGGCGATCGTGCAGCAGATTATCCTAGCGCATCAGGGAACTATTGAAGCGAGCAATCACCCCCAAACGGGGGGGGCGTGCTTAACCCTGAACTTACCTCGGGCCATCCCCAGTTCGAGAGAGGGGTCTGGCCCCTAGGGCTTGGGTAAAGCGATCATAAAATTACGATTAAATCTTCGGCAAATTCGCTCATTTTAGGCTAAGTGGCTCTCCGTTTCGCGCCAATTTTGAGAAAGTTGTCCCACAATGGGAGAGAAACTATAGGAGCCAAGGCGATAGTGCAACGGGTGAACACCTCTAAACTCAACTCCAGTCGTCAACAGTTTGAACGAGAACTCAAGCGCCTCCGTCAAGATGTGTTGCGGATGGGCGCTCTTGTGGAAAATTCCTGTCGTCTCAGCCATCAGGCATTGTTTCATCGGGATTTGGCAGCAGCCGATGTCCTCAAGCCTCTCGATAAGCAGATTGATCACTTCTATCGTCAAATTGAAGCCGATAGTATTATGTTGCTGACCCTGCAAGGCCCGGTGGCCCAGGATTGTCGAGTCTTAGGGGCGTTTATGCAGTTAGTACGGGACCTAGAACGAATTGGGGATTATGCTAAGGATTTAGGGGAGATTGCCGTCAAGTTATTTCCCTATCCACCCTTGGCTTGTATGCCTGATGTGGAACGGATGTCCCATGAGACCCAAGCAATGTTAGGCATGAGTTTGATAGCTCTGGTGGAGCTTAATCCCGAGGCGGGGACTCAGATGAAGGAGAAGGACACCACTGTTGATGATGCCTACGATCGCCTCTATCGCCATCTCGCTAGCCAATCTAACTATCGCGGTGTGTTGGAGCCGGTTCTCTTGGTCACCTTAGCCATTCGCCACCTGGAACGGATGGCGGACCATGCCACCAATATCGGTCAGCGGGTGACGTATATTGTCACGGGACGGCGAGGCTGAGGTGTGGTTAACGAGTTAGGACGAGGTTATCTCGGTGGATGACGGTGTCAGGACTGCGTTCGCGAAGCGTGCGAGACTCGCCATCGCGAAGGGTGCGGGACTCGCCATCGCCCAAAATCCGAGAGATATCCTCGGACTGAACGCCGCAGATTCGTTCTAAGTCGTCGCTAGGATAGTTCACCAGGCCCCGTCCGAGTTCCTTGCCCCTTTCGTCACAGAGAATGACAGCATCATTGGCCTGAAATTTGCCCCGAACGGCGGTTAATCCGGCGGCGAGGAGGGATTTGCCCCCCTGACAGATGGCGGTGACGGCTCCGGCATCGAGGAGCAGTTGTCCCTGGGGGACTAGGCCAAAGGCAATCCAGCGTTTGCGGGCGTTTTCCGGTTTGGCGTGGGGGACAAAGTGGGTACCGATGTCTGCCCCCTCAAGGATAGCTAGGACATTTTCGGGGGTTTTGCCGGCAGTGATGACGGTACGCACGCCGCTATCGCTAGCAATGCGAGCAGCGGCAATTTTGGTTTGCATTCCCCCAGTTCCCCAAGCACTGCCGGCATTGCCTACCTCCAGGTTGAGAAGTTCATTGAGATGCTTGACTTTTTTGATGGGTTGTGCATCGGGGTTGCGATTGGGGTCAGCGGAATAGAGGCGATCGACGTCGGTGAGGAGAAAAAGCCAATCCGCTTCGACGAGACTGGCGACGAGGGCGCTGAGGGTATCGTTATCGCCAAATTTGAGTTCTTCGGTGGCGATGGTGTCGTTCTCATTGACAATGGGGATAACGCCGAGTTTGAGGAGTTCTTGAAAGGTGTTATAGGCGTTGACGTAGCTACTGCGTTGGACGAGGTCTTTACGAGTTAGAAGAATTTGGGCAATGGGCTGTTGCAAACTGGTAAAGAGGTCATCGTAGACGCGCATGAGTCGTCCTTGTCCTACGGCGGCTACCGCTTGTTTGGTGGCCAGACGACGGGGGCGATCGCTCAACCCGAGGCGAGCGCAACCGACCCCCACGGCACCGGAGGAGACGAGAACCAGTCGGTGTCCTTGACGACGCAGTTGGGTGAGGGTTTCGACTAAACGAGCCAGGGTGGATAGGGCAAGATCGCCACTGTCAGGCTGAGTTAGGCTAGAAGTCCCAATTTTGAGGACAAGGGTTTGAGACATGAAGGGTATCCGTTGGGGAGGCTCAGGGGTGAGTTGGTCGGTTAGGCCTCATGGATGAGGCTGGTGAGAGCGTCTTGCATCTCCTCAATGGTAGTGGTGGCGGTTCCGAATTGACGCACCACCAGACTGGCGGCGAGATTCCCGAGAACCACGGCTTCCCAGAGGGAGGAGCCTGAGGCCAGAGCTAGGGTGAGGGCGGCGACGACGGTATCTCCGGCTCCAGTGACGTCGAAGACATCAGTCCGATTGAAGGCGGGGATATGTTCAGTGGCGCCTGAACGTTGGAAGAGTGTCATTCCATCGCCACCTCGGGTGATGAGAATGGCCTCGGCTTGGGTGCGTTCTAGGAGATCGGCCCCGGCTTGTTGCAGGCTTGGCTCGTCGGTGATGGAATAGCCAACTTCTAGCTCAGCTTCTGGGAGGTTGGGGGTAAAGAGGCTGGCCTGTTGATAGCGAGTTAGGTGATTCTGGGT
Organism: Phormidium yuhuli AB48; assembly: GCF_023983615.1. GTDB lineage: Bacteria > Cyanobacteriota > Cyanobacteriia > Cyanobacteriales > Geitlerinemataceae > Sodalinema > Sodalinema yuhuli. Next base: position 3,485,996 of record NZ_CP098611.1, read on the forward strand.
ATCGACAATGGTGCGATCGCCCCCTAAAGCACTCTGAATCACTTTGGGGGTGAGAACGCCGTCGCCATAATCGGAACAGACGACGGCGGCGACGGTTGGATGCTGTTGCTGGATATAGTCGGCCAGTTGCTGCTGTAAGTCTGGATGGGGAAGGGTATCGGATTTGCGATCAAGCCGTAGCACCTGCTGGGTAACGGACTGACGCGCATGGGCGGAAATGCGAGTTTTGGTGACGGTGGGCCGTTGGCGATCGATGAAAATCCCTCCAGTGTCGATTCCGGCGGCCTGGAAAATCTGCACCAGAGCCTGTCCCTGTTCATCATCCCCCACCAATCCCGCGACGGAGATCTGGCCGCCGAGTTTGGCCAAGTTATAGACGGCGTTGGCCCCGCCTCCGGGGACTCGGCGGGTGGATTCATGGCGAATAATGGGAACTGGGGCTTCTCGGGAGATACGTTCGACTTCCCCGGTGACAAATTCATCCAGGGTTAAATCTCCCACCACAAGAATTTGGGCATTGCAGAATTGCTCAAGGCGTTCGAGGAGTTGCACTTCTGCTGCTTTGAGGCGATCGTGGAAGGGGTCAGCTTGGGTTCGATGAGCATCAACCATGGAAGGGTAACCAGTGACAACGGAGGGACGACAGGGGAGTAGGTTCGCCCCATCGATTATTTCATGAATGTTGTCAGGATAGGCCCTAGATTCCCAAGATGAGCCGGAGTGATATCTTGAGGATGGTCGGCTAGGTTCCCCTTAACCCCAACGTTTCAGATTGTTTACTGTTGATTCACCATTAACCTGTTCGAGTTCTTGGGCGAGATTCACCGCGACTCTTCAATCCATCATAAAATTTTGTAAATCTTCAATTGTGATGTTCAAGTCTTGAGCAAACTCAGGAACGGGCAACCTCTCGGTTGGATTAGCAAAAAATTGGGGCTGCTGTCCGGGTTGATAACTGAGAACGGTTAAACTATCCGGGTCAATAATCCAACCCAATTCAGTCCCAGAATCTAAACAGTGTAAAATCTTACCCGTGAGAAGATTTTGCGCTTGCTTAGGGGAGAGAATCTCAATCATCCAGGGCGGGGGAACGAAAATTCCGTTGGTGACTGATCCGGTTTCATCACGAGGAATCTTATCCCAAGTAATCACAACGATATCTGGGACAATCGAGCGTCCTGAGAACGTTACCCGGAGTTCGGGGAAGGCTCGGGCAATTTTAGCTTTCCGCAAGCTGGTATTAATGCAAGCGGTTAAATCACCTTGAATACTACTATGTTTACATTGTGGTATGGGCTTCTGAATGATTTGTCCCTCGATATATTCACTCGCCGGTTTGGTTTCGGGTTGGGCGAGGAAGGCTTCGAGGGGGATGGCGGCGACTGGAGTTTGAACCATGGGGCTGAGTCTCCTGTGTGATAACTCCCCTTTTACTATAACTTTGACCAACTTTGACAGCTAGGGTGATGTGCGAATGGGCGATCGGTATTAAGATGAAAGCCAAGCTGCTCCTCATCCTGAAACGCCTGTGATTGTTGCGCAACCGATCGCCCCCTATCATCTAACCCCCACTCGACCCCCCTATGTGGAAGTTCTCGTGGACTGTCCGGGGTCGGAAAAACTGTTTACTTACGCCATTCCTGAGGAATTAGAGGTCGAACCGGGGGATATTCTCTCGGTTCCCTTTGGTTCGCAGCAAGTCGGGGCGATCGCCATCGGATTTCGTAGCAGTCCTCCCCCAGATTTAGACCCCACTCGCATCAAAGCGGTGGACGATATCATCACCCGAGGCTTCTTTCCCCCTCACTATTGGCAACTTCTCGAACAGGTGGCAGACTACTATTACACGCCCCTGATGCAAGTGATTCGCGTCGCCCTTCCCCCCGGACTTCTACAGCGATCGCAACGCCGCATTCGCCTCAACCCCGAGGCGATTACCCCTGGTGCAGAACAGTTCCTTTCTCCTATCGCCCGCCGGGTTCTCGCTCTTCTGCAAAATGGAAAATCAGACCACTATAGCGCCACCTATGTACAGCAAAAAATTCCTGGAGCCAGTCGAGGAATTCGAGATTTAGTGCAACGAAATTATGCTCAAAGTTACCTAGAAACACCTCGTCCTGCTCAACCCAAACTCAAACAGGCGGTGATTCTTATCGATGTTTCTCCAATTGTCTATACAGAACTCACCAAACGTCAGAAGGAAGTACTGATTATCCTCCGACGTCATGGAGGGGAACTCTGGCTAACGGATTTATTACAAATTGCCCGCACCACTCGCCCAACTATCAGTAATTTAGAACGTTGCGGCTGTCTCGTAGTCGAAGGGCGAGAAGTGTTGCGGCGAGAGAGGGGGGTTAGTGTTGCGGCTGATGGGGCCAAAGACCTGACCCCAGCGCAATCTCAGGCGTTGCAGCAGATTCTGCAACAGTCTAACTACTGTGAGATGTTGTTACATGGCGTTACGGGGTCTGGGAAAACTGAAGTCTATTTGCAGGCGATCGCCCCCATTTTAGCCCAACAAAAATCCGTCCTAATTCTAGTTCCTGAAATTGGCCTAACCCCTCAACTGACCGATCGCTTCCGGGCCCGTTTCGGCGATCGCGTGTTTGTCTATCACAGCGCCCTATCCGAGGGTGAACGTTTCGATACCTGGCGACAGATGCTCACTGGAGAGCCGCAAGTCGTCATCGGAACCCGATCCGCCATTTTCTGCCCTCTACCCCGTCTCGGGCTAATTGTACTAGATGAAGAACATGATAGTAGTTTCAAACAAGACCGTCCCGCCCCCACCTATCATGGGCGAACGGTAGCGAAATGGCGTGCAAAATTAGAAGATTGCCCCTTAATTTTAGGCTCAGCAACCCCATCCTTAGACACCTGGTTAGACTGCCGCCAAATCCACCCGCAACGTCACTACCTTTCTCTCCCCGAGCGAGTCCAAGCTCGACCCATGCCCCCCATTGAAATTATCGACTTACGGGGAGAACTCCAACGGGGCAATCGCTCCATTTTTAGTCTAACCCTGCAACAAGAACTCAGGAGATTACAAGAAACAGGGAAACAAGGAATTTTATTCATCCACCGCCGAGGACATAGTAGTTTTGTCTCCTGTCGCAGTTGCGGTTATGTCATTGAATGTCCCCATTGTGACGTCTCCTTATCCTATCACCATACCCATGAAGGAGCCAGTCAGTTATTGCGCTGCCACTATTGCGGCTATACCCGTCAACATCCCCGCACTTGTCCTGAATGTGGTTCCCCCTATCTTAAGTTTTTTGGCAGTGGAACCCAACGAGTCATGCAGGAACTAGCTCGCAATTTTCCTGAATTAAATGCCATTCGTTTTGACAGTGATACGACGCGAAATAAGGGTACACATCGAGCTTTGTTAACTCGTTTTGCTCAGGGAGAAGCTCAGTTATTGGTGGGAACTCAGATGTTAACCAAGGGGTTAGATTTACCCTCGGTGTCTCTCGTGGGAATTGTCGCCGCTGATGGACTGTTGAACCTCTCAGATTATTGGGCCGGGGAACGGGCCTTTCAAACCTTAACTCAGGTGGCGGGCCGCGCCGGACGGGGGGACGACCCTGGACGGGTGATTCTGCAAACCTATACCCCGGAACATCCGGTGGTGCAAGCAGTTCAGCGTTATGACTATGCTGAATTTGTCGAGGCGGAATTGGAACAGCGGGAGGCGTTGGACTATCCCCCTTATGGCCGGTTGCTGTTGGTGCGTTTGAGTAGTTTGGATGGGGAGTTAGTCGAAGCCACAGCGATGCAGATGGGGGAGATGTTGCAGGAGGATGGGGCCCGTTCCGGGGAATATGAGGTGCTTGGACCAGTTCCGGCGACGGTGTTGCGGGTGTCGGACCGCTATCGTTGGCAGATTTTGTTGAAGTTTCCCAGTCAGGACCGGGTGGAGTTACAGGGCCAGTTGCAGCGGTTGCGCGATGTCTGTCCGCCGAAGGTTCGCTTGGCGGTGGATGTGGACCCGTTGAATTTTGGCTGAGGTCTGGCCAAAACTGTGGCCAAAAGATGTTGGCCAAGGGAAAAAATCTGCTACTGTGACAATCAGATTTGAGACATCCAGACGTGCAACCGAGGTAGATCATGCGAATTCTCTTTGTTGGGGCAGAAGCCGCACCACTGGCTAAAGTGGGCGGAATGGGCGATGTGGTGGGCGCACTCCCCCGGTATTTACGGAAACTGGGCCATGATGTGCGGGTGTTTATGCCCTATTACGGTTTCCTCCCTGACAAACTTGAGATTCCCGAGGATCCGATTTGGTGGGGCTACGCCATGTTCCAACACTTCGCCATCTACGAAACGAAACTCCCCAAGAGCGATGTTCCCCTCTATCTGTTTGGCCATCCGGCGTTCATGCCCCGTCGCATTTATCATGGGGATGATGAAGATTGGCGGTTCACCCTCTTTTCCAATGGGGCGGCGGAGTTTGCCTGGAATTACTGGAAACCTGATATCATCCATTGTCATGATTGGCACACCGGCATGATTCCGGTCTGGATGAATCAATCTCCTGACATTACCACGGTGTTTACGATTCATAACTTGGCCTATCAAGGTCCCTGGCGGTGGTATCTCGATCGCATTACCTGGTGTCCTTGGTATATGCAAGGCCATAACACCATGGCCGCTGCGGTACAGTTCGCCAACAAGGTGAATACGGTCTCCCCCACCTACGCGGAACAGATTAAAACCGCTGAATATGGGGAAAAAATTGAGGGGTTGCTCTCATTCATTAGTGGCAAACTCAGTGGTATCCTCAATGGCATTGATACCGAGAGTTATGACCCGGAAACGGATACAGCCCTGAAGCAAAATTACACGGCTGACACCATCGAAAAACGTGCTGCTAATAAGGTGGCTCTCCAGGAAGAGTTGGGCTTAGAGGTGAATGCCGATACCTTCATGATTGGTATGGTGACGCGGTTGGTGGAACAGAAGGGGATTGATTTACTGCTGCAAATCCTCGATCGCTTTATGGCCTATAGTGATTGTCAGTTTGTTCTCTTGGGAACGGGCGATCGCTACTACGAAACCCAGATGTGGCAACTCAGCACCCGCTATCCTGGACGCATGGCTAGTTATCTTCTCTATAATGACCAATTGGCCCGCCGCATCTATGCCGGAACCGATGCTTTCATGATGCCGAGTCGCTTTGAACCCTGTGGGATTAGCCAAATGTTAGCGATGCGGTATGGCTGTCTCCCCATTGTCCGCCGTACAGGGGGGTTAGTGGATACGGTTTCCCACCATGATCCCATGAAAGAGGCGGGAACTGGGTTCTGTTTTGACCGCTACGAGGCTCTCGATTTATATACCTGTTTGGCTCGCGCTTGGGAGTCGTTCCGCTATAAGAACGACTGGCGCAAGTTACAACAACGGGCGATGCGTCAAGACTTTAGTTGGCGCAAGTCGGCGGTGGCTTATGATAATCTCTATCGGGATCTCTATGGCCTGCCCCATCGGACTGATGAGGAATTGCCGAAGTTGTTTGAACAAGCGGAAGAGTTTACGACGGTTCAATAGTTACCGTATGGCGAAGGATGCCCCTAGGGATAAGTGCGTCACTAGGGGCATTTGGGTTAATGAATTGGTAAAGTTTGTCACTTTGAGAGGGTTAACCATGAATGTTAGAGCGATTATTGAGTGGGATGAAGTCTCTCAGTTATATTCGGCAACTTGTCCAGAGTTAAACTTTGTCTCGTCGTTTGGAGAAAGTCGTGACGAGGCGATCGCACAGCTTAAGGATGCGATCGCTCTCATGTTAGAGCCAATCCCAGAGGTAATCGTCTAGAACAGCAGCAAGATTTCTCGACGACTTTGCTAGACATTAACATTGGGGGAGGGCGAACGGCCGTTCACCCCTACAAGTTGCTAACTTGCGACTTGTTCCGGTGTCTCTGAGACGGCTTTGGTTTTCTCCTCAATGGAACTCATCAAGGATTCATAGGGTTGAATAAACTTGTCAATCCCTTCCTCAATCAACTCCGCCATCACCGAGTCCAGGTTAATCTGAATATCCGGGTGGTTGAGATGTTCAATCACCTGATAGGCCCCTTTCACATTTCGATGAATTGTATCCGCTTGCGGTTGACCGTGGTCGGCAAAGGCCTCTAGGGTACTGGGAGGAATGGTGTTAACCGTGTTGTCCGCCACCAGTTCCTCAACATACATGACATCGCTGTAGTCGGGGTTCTTGGTGCTGGTACTGGCCCAGAGGAGTCGTTGAGGACTGGCTCCTTTGTCGGCGAGGGCCTGCCAGCGATCGCTGCCGAAAATCTCCTCATAGGCTTGATAGGCAATCTTGGCATTGGCGATCGCCACCTTACCCTTAATAGAGTTAACCAACTCAGCATCCGCACCGGCTTCGAGGCGTTTATCCAACGCATCATCAACTTTACTATCAATGCGGCTGAGGAAGAAACTGGCCACCGAGGCGATGTTGTCCACCGGCTGTCCGTTGCGGACTCGGTTCTCTAAGCCGCGAATGTAGGCCCAGGCCGCTTGTTGGTAATCTTCCACTGCAAACAGCAGGGTGACGTTGACATTGATACCTTCGGCGATCGCCTGTTCAATGGCCGCAAACCCCTCTAGGGTTCCGGGAATCTTAATCATCACATTGGGGCGATCGACCGCGTTATTAAACCGCCGCGCCTCCGCCAAAGTGTCCTTCATATTCCGCGCCAGATGGGGTGACACCTCGATGCTGATATAACCGTCTTTCCCATTCGTCTCATCATAAATGGGGCGGAAAATATCACAGGCGTTGCGGATATCTTCAAAAATCAGGGATTCATAAATCTGTTCTGGGGATTTCTCTGCCTCAACTCCGGCTCGGATGTCGCCGTCATAGACTTGGTTGCCGATAATGGCTTTCTCAAAAATGCTGGGATTCGAGGTAATTCCCCGTAAATTCAAACTTTCAATCTGAGATTTCAGCTCACCGGATTCGATCGCAGACCGGTTGAGATTGTCCATCCAGATGCTTTGACCGTACTCGGCGAGTTTTTGCAGGTTGTCGTTACTCATAGGAGAATCTCCCTAAACGTCAAGTTAGCAGTCGCCTTGGCTTTTTGGACTACAAAAAACAGGTAACAGTTGACAAATTTTATAGTTTGTGGTAAATTATGTCGTGCTAATTTATCAAACGGAAAAGCCGACCGCCTGGGACTATTCTAACGATAACGTTTAGCATCAGCACTCTCCCAAACGATGGAGATCGGCTCAACTCCCGACCGCCAGGCAACGACGAGGATGGATATGGGAGGTGAGCCATTATGGGGGGCATCGCCTCAACCCCCAGAACAGGGGACTGAATTGCCGGGTTCGGCTAGGGGCGATCGCCCCCAGAGAGAGTTAGCTGCGACGGAAGAACTGCCAGGGGAGTCCATTCCAGAGGAAACACCCCTCTAGGTTCATCCCCGATTTGTCCCGTGCAATGCGGACAGAACCGTAGTTATCCGGGTGAATCAGGGCGACGATTTGGGGGAGTTGCAACTGCTGAAGTCCCCATTGCAAGACCGTTTTGGTGACTTCAGTGGCGAGTCCTTGCTTTTGGAAGGGTACATCAATGACATAGCCGACTTGAATGAGTCGGTTAAGTCGATGGGGGATGATCTCCCCATTGGGCCGATAGAGTTGCAAAACCTCAGGGCTACAGGAACAACGTAAGCCTGAGCGTCCAATGAATTGGCCGTCATGGGTGAAGATAGCCAGGGGACAGATGGGAGTTTCCCCTTGGCTGATGTAGTCTTGCAGAATCTCTCGCGTTTGCGATTCGGATTTCACGCCCCCCAGAAATTGCATCACCTCCGGCTTGCTGTACAGTTGGCTTAAATGGGGCAAATCGTTGTGGGTAAACGGTTTGAGGAGAGTGCGTCGAGTTTTTAGGGGAAACATCGAGGCACAGGGATTGAAGTCGTCTGGACAGGGCCGGACGGAAGATAAAGTCATGGTGGCACACCTCTAATTCAGAGCAAAATAGCGCCCCGACCCGCAACGAGCCGGAGCGAGTGGGGGGACTATTTAGAGAGTGCCTCGTGATACATCATTTCCCAGAACGCCATCGGACACATATCCTTAAGCTGTTCAGGATTGTGATACACCGCCTCTTCCAGAGCGGACCATGCTCTGTCGATGGCCTCTAAATGGCGAGGGTCATCTTGCCCGGCTGGTGGCTCGTTGAGCTGTTTGACGAGATTTCCCATCAATCGGCGGCCCAGTTTCCGGCGTACTAGCGGATTCTCTTCCCGTTGGAGGCGATCGCAAAGAGATTTCAGCTCCAGATCGGTTTGTCCCACTGGAGCGATCGCTTGATATTTGTTATTCTGTTTCATGATGAAGATTGTGTAACTTAAGCGTCCCTATCCCGGACGGCCATCTCGGATAGGGATTTGAAGACAATCTGAACGCAAGTGGTGACCGACTCTAGAAACACAATCTAGGTCGGTCATTCAACCCTAAACGACTTATTGGTTGGTGAGCGCGGCTTCCGCAATCAGGTCGCCAATTTTGCGTAGTGCTGGCTTCAGCTTGCGGCTCCAGGCACCATTCATGGTTCCAGCAGGAATCTGGAAATGCTCAGCTAGGAGCGCATTAGTCCATTTTTCACCGCGAGAGGCGCGATCGTAAATCTCTAGCAAGACCTCCTGGACTGTGACCTGTGTGGTAGCCGTGCGACAAACCCAAGTCCCACTTAACTCACCGGTGGGATCGGTTTCCAAGATGTCACGGACTTTTTGGAGGTCAGGGGTTTCTGCTTCAGGCTGTGGGAGGAGGTCACAGTTTAGAGTTTGGGAATCACCGAAACCCCGAACTCGTCGAGATTCACGTTTCCAGATATCTTTGTAAGCGCCTTTACAGCGCATATTCCAAAGCGTTATCGGGCTGGCATTCCCTTGGTCCGGATCATACGCCTGACCGCCGCGCACATCTCCCTTGAGCTTCCGTTCAATGTAGTCCCAGGCAATGTCGGCGGCTTGGATATACCGGGGGTCATGTCGATAATGGGGTGGCTCTCCTGGCCAATAGCAGCGTTGGGGAGCCGACAGCATCACCGTCATGATCTTGCGATGGAGACCTCGACGTTGTTTGGCGGATGAGGCTTGTCGAAGCTGCCGGCCCAAACATTTCAGCTCCTCATGGAGTGCAACATTCGGATTCCCTTCTTGCTTCGAACGCTTGGACAGGGTTGTCACTCCCAGATGGGTTGGTCCCACTGGAGTGTAATCTTGGTTATTCTGTTTCATGATGAAGATTTGGTAACTTAAGCGTCCCTACCACCAGCGGCCATCTGGCATAGATAGGGATGTCAGACAATCTGAACGCAATGTGATTGGGCTCAGACCATGGGTTTTGGCCCGATTCGGTTTGATGAATACAAGACATTATAAATTTTGAGTCCCCTAAGTGTCAAGAGTTTGCGTATTCTAAATGCAATTTTGCGTACTATGATCCAAATAAAGCGGCTTCTAACACCGACAAATGTGCTATTGTCTTCCTAGAGCCGTACCATGATGGTCTAGTCGTCACCCATGAACGCCCAAACCTTCCAACAGCACTTACAGGCGCTAAAAGCAGAAAGCCCAAAGACATACGAGCTTTTAAGAGAGTTTCTGCGTAATGGCGGCAATTGGAAGCAAACGGCTGAGACTCGGGGCATTAAGGAGGGGACAGCTCGTAAGCACATCTCTAATGTCTACGCAAAGTTCGAGATTGGGGGTCAGAGACAGAAAAAAACGCTTTTAGTGGCATTGTTTAGCCAGTACCAACCCGATTGGGTCAACTCCGAGCAGCGCCTAAACCGAGTTGAGCGACTCACTGGCATCGTCCCCCTGAACTCTCCCTTCTATATTGAGCGTAGTGAGGATGAGATCATCAAACAGGCATTCCGCAGTTGCCAAAATGATGAGCGTCTTGTCTTCTGTCGCCTCCGCAGCGCCCGAGGTTTGGGTAAGTCCTCCTTGTTGGTGAGACTGCAAAATTTCCTGGAACAAGAGTTACATCATCACGTCGGCTGGGTAGATTTGGCAGAAGGAACCTTGGGAAATCTGGATGACTTCCCCAATCTGATCAAGTTCTTTACCCGTAGTGTGGCCCGAGAGTTCGCCCCCGCGTTACCCCCTCAGCATCAACTCGACGCTTTACAAGACCATTGGCGAGAAGAGTTGGCTCCGGGAGTTAACTGCATGGACTACCTAGAGCAACAGGTCTTTAAGCCAATCAAAACTTTAACCCCCTCTCAACCCTTGACCCTCATCATTGATGGCATTGACTCTCTCCTAGGTCAGCGAAACGTTCAGGGACCCTTTTTAGATTGGCTGCGATCCTGGAATGAGCGCAAAATGAAACGGGTGAGTCAGGACCCGGTGGTCTGGTCTAATGTGGTGATTGCCTATTCCACAGACCCCTATGCCGCCTATGAGATGGCAGGATCTCCTCTCGATAATGTGGGCCTACCCATTGAACTGACGGAGTTTAATCAATCACAAGTTCAGAAGTTAATAAAACTGTATGGTTTGCCCTGGCATAACGATGAGAAGCAAGTGAAACTCCTGATGGATTGGATTGGCGGTCATCCTGAACTCCTCAATCGATCGCTCTATGCCATGCGGATAGAGAATCGGTCTTTGGAGGATTTTCTCGAATCAGCGACCCAGCCTGGGAGTGAATTTAATACGTATCTGCAAGAGTATTTGATGTTGCTCCAAGAGCACCCTTCTCTCAAATCTTGCTTTATTAACATCCTCAGGGGTAAACCCGCTCAAGATGAGTTTGCTATTTTTCAACTCGACAAGTGTGGCTTGATTGATGTCGATAGCAGCGACAATAAACCCCGACCTCGATTTAAATTATATGAAAAGTATTTTAAACGTGCTCTTGCGGCTGATACGGAGAGTTAGGATGAACTATAAGGAGCTTATGGATACTTACTATCAAGGCATTCACGGTGGAACCCTACCTCTGGAGGCGGCCACCTATGTTAAGCGAGAGTCCGATGAGGAGTTATATAACTTTTGTCATTCTCGCTCCAATGTAGCTCATGTCCTAGCGGCGCGACAGATGGGAAAGTCCAGTCTTATGGTGCGGGTCGCCAGCCGTCTGGAGCAGGATGGCATGATTGCGGTTCAGGTCAATCTCCAGCAGTTAGGTTTAGAGCAAAATGGCAGTCCTGAGCAGCTCTATCCCAGCTTGCTTTGGGAGATTGAAAAGTCCTTGCAACCCCATCTAGGACGCTCAATTCGACAGGACCTGAAAGCGTTTCTAGCTGAAGTTCCTATGGAAGTTGCTCCAGGACTAAGATTTCGCGAGGGGTTACAGTTTTTATTGACTGAAGCCGTAGAAGAGTTTCAAACCCTGGTGATTTTCCTGGATGAGATTCAACAACTCATCTATTGGAAGTTGCAAAATAGCTTTCTCGGCTTCCTGAAGGCGATCGCCGGTGACCCCATCTTTGCACAAGTGAAGTTTGTCGTCTTGGGGGTGGCCCGTCCCCCAGATATCCTCACGGACAGTCAATTTGCCTTCAATGCGGCTTATCCTGTGGAACTGAAGGGGTTAAGTGGCGACTGTTCTCCTCTGCTGAAGGGGTTACAGAATGTCAGTGAACACCCTGACGCCGTCCTACAAGAAATTTTAAGTTGGACTGGGGGAAAACCATTTCTGACTCAGTTACTCTGTGATTTCGCCGCCCAGGAACTCCGGAATGTCCAGCCAGACGAGCTTCCAGGCAAAATTGAACATTTAGTCAACACTCATTTAGTGGAGGATTGGCGGAAACGCGATCGCCAATCTCACTTCCAAGAAATTGAACGCTGGTTTAAGAATGGCTACACTGGGGTGCAAGACCGCCAAAAAACCCTTAAACTATACTCAGGCCTGCTCAAGCGGCGCAAGCCAGAGCCGTTTAGTCACTGTCCCGAAGATTTTAGCCTCATCGTCTCTGGTTTGGCGGAAAAACGGGATGGGATGTTGGTGGTTGCCAACCGAATTTACGAACAGGTCTTCGATTCGGACTGGATCGAAACGACTCAAGCTTATCTTAAAAACCTGGAGGGGGATTTTATGCCGAGTGCTAAAGTTTTAAACCGTGATGTTTATATCCTGATTGACCAAAGTGCCACGATGGACAAAGTCGATCCAGGAAAGTCGGCTAGTCGCTGGGATCTCCTAGCAGAAAATGTGCAAGGGGATGTCAGGAACTTGATGCGCGATCGCAATGGTCGCAAAGTCTGTGATGCCATAACTTTGTATCTGTTTAGCCGCGACCGCCAAGGCAGGAAATTCGAGATTGATGCCAATTCAGACCTGAAGGCAACTGTATTTGATGAAAACTTTCCGGATGCGAATACCTTTATTTCTAAAACACTGGAAGCCTGCCTCCAAGACTGGAAGCAAAAACCCAAAACAGAAGCCAATAATAATGGAGCCTTTATCCTAATTTATACAGATGGGATGTTAGATGATCGCCCCAATTTTGAGAAGCAAATTCGCCGAATTTCAGAGGAATTAGAGGATTCGGGATATCTCAAAATTTTCATGATTGGCGTGGGAGATGATGTAAAAAGTAATATTCAACCTTTCCTGAATTTAGACTTTAATCTATCCCAAAACAAGAACAATGTCTTCGTGTTTGATTTAGTTGATGAAATAGAGGACATCTTTGAATTATTAGATCGCCAACTCTCACAAGACCCTGCCGAAGCCGTTCCTGAGTGGGTGAAGCGAGATCACCCAGACTGGTATCAACAGTACCAGGAGTTTCAACGGAATAAATCTTAACCCGGTATCATAATAGTTGAATAATCTGGTTTTTTCTGGTTTGTCCATTTAGAATTATTTAACAAAAACTAAATGATTTCTGAAATGAAAAAAACAACTTGCCATAGCATTTATAATCGTCAAGTGTATATCTTGATTGATCAAGGATCTGGCATGGACAAAACCGATCCAGGAAAGTCATTAAGTCGCTGGGAACTGATTGCAGAAAATGTTCAAGGTGATATGAATAATATGATGAGAGACCGAGCTGGTCACAAGGTCTGTGATGAATTTTCTATTTATTTGTTTAGTCGAAATCGTGTAGGACGAAAAATAACTGTAGATAAACACTCAAGTTTTCGGAGAAATGTTATAGAAGAGAACTATCCAGATACTAATCGATTTATAACTAGAACCCTGGAGTCTTGCTTGCAAGATTGGCAGCAGCGATCTCAACAAAAAAAATATGCAGAGAAAGCTTTTATCGTGATTTACACTAGCGGCATTTTTGATGACTTTAAAAAATTCAACAAACGGGTTCTTGAACTCAACAATAATTTTGGTGATTCCGATGCAATAAAGATTATTGTGATTGGAGTTGGGGGGGATTTTGAAGAATCACATGTTATTTCAAGTATGTTAAAACTATATTTCTCGCAGAAAAAAAGTTACGTGTTCTTTTTTGAGTCAACAAGTCAAATGACTGGTATTATAGATTTGCTTGAAACAAGCATCAATATCACAACGGGAGACTTTATCCCTCAGTGGATTCGCAATAGATATCCGGATCTATGTCGTCAATACAACCAGCCTAATCCTGAACACAGCAAGTCAATATCAAGGAATAAACAGAAAATCCATAAGTGTCCAAGATGTGGAAGTCAAAACTCTATCAAGAATGGATATTTAGTGAACAAAAATGAAAGAAAGCAAAGACTTAAGTGTAAAGACTGTGGGAGAAACTATCTTGAAAAATACAATAAAAATGTGGATTCTTAGATACGAAATGATAGGCATTTTTATTGCAAAGCTTTCGAAGGCATAAATATCAAGTTAACAAATTAAAAATTAGTTTGACTTATTTTTGAGTTAGGCTTTTAAAATTCAGGAGTTGTAATCAAGAAAAAGAGGTGACTATATGCCGAGTGCTAAAATGTTTAACCGTGATGTTTATATCCTGATTGACCAAAGTGCAACCATGGAAAAAGTCGATCCAGGAACGTCAGCCAGTCGCTGGGAACTCCTAGCAGCAAATGTGCAGGGAGATGTCAACAACTTGATGCGCGATCGCAATGGTCACAAAGTCTGTGATGACATAACTTTGTATCTGTTTAGTCGGGATCGCCAAGGCAGGAAATTCGAGATTGATGCCAATGCAGACCTTAAGGCAAATGTATTTGACGAAAACTTTCCGGATGCGAATACTTTTATTGCTAAAACACTGGAAGCCTGCATCCAAGACTGGAAGCAAAAACCCAAAACAGAAGCCAATAAAAATGGAGCCTTTATCCTAATTTATACAGATGGGATGTTAGATGATCGCCCCAACTTTGAGAAGAAAATTCGCAACCTTTCAGAGGAGGTTGAGAATGAAGAATATATAAAAATAATTATGATTGGCGTGGGAGATGATGTAAAAAGTAATGTGAAACCCTTCTTGGACTTAGATTTCAATCTTTCCCAGAACAAAAACAACATTTTTGTGTTTGATTTAGCTGACGAAATGGAGGACATCATCGATTTGCTCAATCGCCAACTCCCACAAGACCCCGCCAAAGCCGTTCCCGATTGGGTGAAGCGAGATCATCCAGACTGGTATCAACAGTACCTAGAGTTTCAACGGAATAAATCTTAACTCGGCATCCAAACAGGGGTGCATGGACGAGACTCCCCCTAACCCCATCGCCGGGTCATCACCGGAGAGTTCAAACAAAAACCCGGTGAGTTCTCAGGGAGAAACATCACCGGGTTCAATCAAGCCACAACGCCTCGGCGGAGACTAGAAGCCGCGACGGCCCCAGACCACCAGCGCGATCGAAAAGGTAAAGGTCGCGAGAAGTCCCGCCCAGCCAGCACTCAAAATATCCATAGTTTCTTAATAACAGACCAGAAAACTGCTAACCCCTATCATAGAGCAACCTAGGGATTTTCTGAAATCGAAAGGCGGTAGGGTTGGCTGTTCCCCTCGCGATCGCCCACATAGATACGATAGGTCCCCGCCTGCCAATACCCCGATTGCTGGGGCAAACTGCGGGCGCAGAAGCGATCGCCACTGGTTGGACCAATCACCAACAGCGTCGGACTTCCCTCCGCCTCCACCTGCAAGCGTAGATAGCTGAAATCTTGCCGTAAGGTAATCTCATGATTCGCCGTCTCCGCCGTATACCCGCAATCAAGATTACGACTACTGCCCCCAGAGTTGCCATTCAGGGTCATCTCCCCAAAACCAGGCGCCAGTTCTAAGACCTCGTCCTGAGCCTCCGTTTGCACCGTTTGGGCTAAACTCGGAGTGGCCATCACCAGTCCCAGGGCGATCGCCATCAGTTGTTTTAGTGCATTGCCTTTCATCGTCGTTGGCCTCCTCAACTCCCCAAGAACCAAAGACCGTTATCCCGGCCCCTGGATACATCAATCACTTGGGTGTCCTCGTTACCCTACTATTGTCACCCCCAGGTTTGGGGTCTAGGACCGTCCCTATGACAGTTCCCAAGACGGTTGTTGCTGAAAACTCCGGGAATCGCCAATCTCTCAACCAGCAGAGGTTCGGGCTTTTCGCCTCCCATGCCCTTGGAAGCGGTTACAGCGATTCGCTAGAATGCAAGCATCATCATGGAACCGCAAGATCACCCTCTTCAGCAACCCTCCTATGGCTTCTCAACCCGACTGGCAACGCAAACTCCAAGAACTCGAACAGGATATCGATCGCAAACTCGGCGATCGCAGCCAAAGCCAAGAAACCTTTAACACCACCCCCCTCCCGGAACAGACACAAACCACCATCTCCTCCCTCTACCACCAAGCCAAAACTTGGTTCCAAACCCTCCCCACCATTGGCCAAGTGGCCGTGGGAATCGGCACCGTGGTTCTCAGCCTCTCGGTTCTCCAAACCGTGATGCGTCTGGTCACCCTAGGCATTAGTCTGGCTGTCATCGCCGTCGTCGGCTATATGGGCTATCGCCTCTTCTTTGCCCCCAACGATAGCCCCGAAGCCTAACGCTGCACCATGATTGAACCTCCTGTTGAACGGGTGCGACTCTCTCAAACCGCCAAAGACCAATTGACCAAACTCAAACGTCAAACCCGGATTGACCGCTGGAATGTTCTCTGTCGTTGGGCCCTCTGCCGTTCCCTCGCCGAACCCAGTCCCCCCTCCCCCGTCAAAATTAGCACCGACAGTAACGTCGAAATGACCTGGCGTGTCTTTGCCGGGGATGACGGCGACGCCTATGCGATCGCCCTCAAACAACGCTGTCATCAGGACAACCTCCCCACGGACCTGGAAACCCAGGCCCAGCAATTTCTGCTACATCTCCATCGAGGAATCGGCTATCTCGCCGGCGATACTCGTCTCAAGCAAATCGAGGATTTGGGAACGTCCCTCAAGACGCAATCCTGACCCTCCCAACCCCTGACGGCCCAGTTTGTTCTAACGTCTGCTCTCGAATACCATGTTCAAACGCACCCTTAAACTCACCCTCTCCACCCTGTTGAGTTTTATCGTTTCCCTAAGCCTGCCCCCCGGATTAGTAGCCCAAGCCGCACCCAGTCCAGGATTCTCCAATCCCGGCCTCCCCCTGGCTAGTCTCTTTAACTTTTCCGGCACTCGTCCCGATAACCTAGGGGTGACCTCAGGAGAACTGGCCCCTTGTCCCAGTTCACCCAACTGTGTCTCCAGTCAAAGTTCAGACCCCGACCATCAAATCGCCCCCTTCCCCATTAACGAGAGTCCCACCGCCGCCATCCAACGTCTGCAAGAGATTTTGCAACAGCAAGATAACGCCGAGATTATCAGCGCCGAACCCAACTATCTCTATGGAGAATTTACCTCTAGGATTATGGGATTTGTCGATGACGTTGAATTTTGGGCCGACCCTGACAACAACGTCATTCAAGTTCGCTCCGCCTCCCGTTTAGGGGAATCTGACTTAGGCGTGAATCGTCAGCGCATCGAGACGATTCGCTCCGAATTTGCCTCCCCATCGAGTTAAAGGATGCGTCTACCGTGCGATCGCCCCATTGGACTCCCCTATCCCGCGTACTCGCTCATCTCGGCCTTGAGACCATCTCCCCGGCGATGCTTCTCTACCTCGCCGTCGCCAGCAGCGGTCTCATGCTGCTCATCGGCCAAGGGTCTACCCTACTGCTCAATCGCTCCCCCCAAGAGCGTTACGCGCCCCAGCAGCCGACCCCAGTCGCCAGTCCTCCCCTGGCGGCTACCCCTCAACCCCCCTCCCCCATCGCCCTTCTCAACCTCTCCCGAGCCGAGCGAGCTATCCTCAACGACGTGGGCGATCGCCGTTGGGATGGGCGACAGTGGTATTTAGAACAATCCCGAGTCCTCTACAGCTATCTCAGCCCAGAAAGCCGCCAACGCCGGGAAACCCTCGCCGCCAATCCCGGACGTTATCCCAGCAAAGCCGACTATCTCAGCCTCAAAGAAAGCGAGTATCAGCAAATTCTCAGCCAACAACAACCCATCCGACGCTTAATCCTAGGCAGTTCCATCGCCCTCGGCATCCCCGACGAATTACTCCACGACGACGATGTTAACCTAGGCATCCCCGCCGCCCATTTAGAGGATCTCCTCAACCAAGTCCAAGGCCTCGATCGCCGCGCCGAACCCCAACAGATTATCCTCTTTGGTGCCGGAACCCCGGAACTGCTGAAAGAGGAGTCCATCGAGGCGATTCAACAGGATACCCTAGAGGTTCTCGAAGCCTTACGCCACACCTATCCCCAGGTTCCCATCACCCTAGTCTCCGTCTTACCGCGATCGCGCCGTGACGAACTGACACAGCCGCACATGGCCCGAGTCGACAACAGCCAGGTGCGCCGCCTCAACCGCAACCTGGCCCATCTGTTAGCCCAACATCCCCAGATTCGCTTTTTAGACCTCAATCCCTACATCACCGACCATCAGGGCTATCTTAAACGAGTCTTCTCCACCGATGGCCTCCATGCCAATGCACTCACGGCCTTGGTGTTAATCAAACTCCTGGATTTTAACGATAGCTTTAGCAAACCCCTCTCGGCATCTGGGTCCTAGATGCGGTTAAATTTAGATGCGGTTAAAGACCGAGGGATCTCGGGCTAATTGGTCTTCCACCTGCTGTAAAAAGGTTTGCCAGAGTGCATACCCGCGATCGCTCAGGTGAATCCCATCAGTGCTAAACTCCGGCTGCATCCGCCCCACCTCGTCACTGAAATGGGGATAGAGGTCCAAAAACACCGCTCCCTCACGACGGGCAATCTGAGCCAACTCACGATTCACGGCTCGGATATCCTCATTGTTCACCGCTTGGTGGTTCGTCGGGAGAATCGACTGCACCACCACCTGAGCCTGGGGATAGCGCGATCGCAACTGATAGATAATATCCTGCTGATTAAACAGCACTTCCTCCACTGAGCGGCCCGCAATCAAATCATTCACCCCCGCCATGAGAAAAATCGTACTGGGGCGCGTTCCCTCCAACAAGCCAAGCCGCTGACGAATGCGAGCCGTATTATCGCCACTAATGCCCTGATTGAGCCAGAGGCGATCGCCCACAAAGATTCCTGGAGGGAGCCATTGCGTCAGCGAATCACCAATCGTCACACAGAGGCGATTATCCGCCTGGCCCGCCGCCGTGGCCTTGGCTTCTTCCCAGAGGAGGGCCGTCCATTGCTCATAGGTAGGATTCTGCCGCGCCGTTTCCCACAACTCCTGGAAACTGTGACGGGGTAGGCGAGTATAGAGTTGTCCCGCCTCCAGGGCCGCTAGACGTTGTTGATAAAGTTGGGCCGTGGTGTTGGGAACTCGGCGGGCCCTAGGCGGCGCTGGGGGAGTGACCGCCGTTCCTGACTCAGAAACCACCACCTCACTGTTGAGAAGATGGGGGAGAGACGGGGGCGTTAGCTGGGCCAGAAGCGGCAACGTCCCTAACGCTAGGGCAAGAGAAAGGGGATTCATGAGGGGCTTAAGATTGTAGAACACCTTGGTTTTTTGCGGCGCTTGAGCGAGGAGATCAGGATGATTTTTCAGGAATGGGCGGCCCGCCGCCCGTCTAGCCTTGGAGTTTTAATGAACTTTTCTAAAGTTATTTAACGCTTTCGGGACGAAATCGCCCACACTTCCTTAGAATGTTAGCTTAAAGTTCTTCATCAAGAATTTTAGAGAATAGGAGAAATTTCCATGACGACTTCCACCAGCAATCAGATGGTGAAGCCTTATCAGGGCGACCCTCAAATGGGTCATCTGTCCACCCCCATTAGCGACTCTGCCTTCACCCGCACCTTCATCGGGAACCTTCCTGCCTACCGGCCCGGTTTGTCCCCCCTACTGCGCGGCCTTGAGATCGGCATGGCTCACGGCTACTTCATCGGCAATCCCTGGGTTAAATTCGGAACCCAACGGGGTACAGAGTTTGCTAACCTCAACGGCTTAATTTGTGGCGGAACCCTCTTGCTCATCGCCACCGCCTGTTTAGCCGCCTACGGCTTGGTTACCTTTCAAGGCAGCCAAAGCGATAGCAGCGATTCCCTGCAAACCTCCGAGGGCTGGAGTCAGTTCACGGCCGGATTTTTCATTGGTGGCATGGGGAGTGCCTTCTTAGCCTTTTTCTTGTTAGAAAACTTCGGTGCAGTTGATGCCATTCTTCGCGGCTTGGTAAATAACTAATCTTCGGCCGTTTGCCCGTTGATTCTTGACACTGTTAACCTGAAACTTTTTGAAATCGGAGCCTTATAGACATGACTGGTGATTACGCTGCTTCCTACCTGCCCTGGATTCTGATTCCGGTGGTCTGCTGGCTGATGCCGGTGGTGACCATGGGACTGCTATTTATTTACATTGAAAAAGACGCTTAGGTTGATGTTGACGATAAGTTGACATTTTTGGTCTAAGTCAAAAGCGGGGAGGATTCTGTCATCAGAACCTCCCCGCTTTTTTAGACCTAACTCGACCAATCAGCGTGGAAGAATTCACCCCGAGGAGTATCGGTTCGCTCATAGGTATGAGCGCCGAAGTAATCCCGTTGCGCTTGCGTCAGGTTTTGCGGCAGGCGATCGCGCCGATAGCTATCAAAATAGTCCAGGGAGGCACTAAACGCCGGAACGGGAATCCCCAACGCACTCGCCGTCATCAGCACTTCCCGCCAGGCCCCCTGGCGATCGAGAATCGTCTGCTTAAACTCCGGCGCCAAGAGCAAATTAGGTAGGTTAGGATTCTCATCAAATGCCCGTTTGATTTTATTCAAAAAGCCAGCCTTGATAATACAACCGCCCTTCCAAATTCGGGCAATTTCACCCAAATCCAAATCATAGCCGAACTGTTCCGACGCCTTGCCTAACAGAGCCATCCCCTGGGCATAGGAACACATCTTAGAGCAATAGAGCGCATCACGGACTTTGTCCACAAACGACTCCGTATCCCCATCAAACTTGCCCACCGGCGCGGCCAATTCTTTCGAGGCGGCGGTCCGTTCCTCCTTAATGGACGATAAAATCCGGGCGTTCACCGCTGCGCCAATGGTGGGAATGGCCACGCCCAATTCCAGAGAACTCACCACCGTCCAGCGTCCAGTTCCCTTTTGTCCCGCCGCATCCAAGATTTTATCAATCAGGAACCCATCCCCTTGATCATCCTTTTGCGTAAAGATATCAGCGGTAATATCAATCAGGAACGAGTCTAGTTCCTCGGTTTGATTCCATTGGCTAAAGACCTCATGGAGTTGCTCATTACTTAAGCCCAGGACATTCTTGAGCAGGTCATAGGCTTCAGCAATCAGCTGCATATCACCATACTCGATGCCATTGTGGACCATTTTCACATAGTGACCGGCACCTTTGGGACCAATATAAGTGACACAGGGGCCATCATCCACCTGGGCCGCGATTTTCGTGACAATAGCTTCAATCTCATCATAGGCGGCCTTGGTTCCTCCGGGCATGAGACTCGGGCCATAGAGTGCGCCTTCTTCGCCTCCACTCACTCCCATGCCGATAAAGCGTAAATCCGCTGCTTCGAGATAGTCCACCCGGCGATCGGTATCTTCATAGAGGGAGTTCCCCCCATCGATAATCATATCCCCAGGTTCCAGGAGGGGCTTGAGTTGTTCAATCACCGCATCCACCGGCCCCCCAGCCTTCACCATCAGTAGGATGCGCCGAGGACGTTCCAACGCACCGACGAACTCTTCCATCGAATAGGTGGCTTTGACGTTCTTGCCCTGGGCCCGCTTTTCCATGAACGCTTCTGTGGTGGCGCTGGTGCGGTTGTAGACGGCGACGGAGAAGCCCTTGCTTTCAACATTGAGGGCAAGGTTTTCCCCCATAACAGCCAGTCCAATTACACCAAAATTTTGTAATGCCATATATCTATCCGTTACGTTGAGGGTTTGTTTAACTGTATGCAGACAGTTTAGTTACGGTTCATCTGTTAGGGTAGCTTGATCCCTAGAAGATGTCCTGGAAGAAGACCTTAAGACAGCTTAATGAGCAAAACTGTGCTGCAACACACCGACAGATTGACCATCAGGGGACAGAGGACCTGTAGAATAGGGCAGTAGAACGATTCGGGGGATACCGAGGACATGCTTGCCTACTTTCTTGCCATTGCCGTCGGATTAGGGAGCTTCGTGCTGTTCATGGCGGCGTTCTTCTTTCCAGAGGTTTACCGCAAAGGAGATTTTATCTGGAGCGGTGTGGGCTTTTTCTATGCCTTAGTGCTTTGGTTTTGCGCGGGACGCTTCACAGGAGCCATTTTATTGGGACAGTCCGCCAGTGTGGCCTTGATTGGCTGGCTGGGCTGGCAAACGCTACGGTTACGACGGGATGTTACCCCGCAAGGGCAACAAACTTCAACGGAGGCGATCGCGCAAACAGGCGCCAAGGGATGGTTCAAAGGCAAGACAACTCAATCTTCCCCAGTCGCACTAACTGATGATGACACCCCGGAGCCATCGGACGAGGAGATGGCCGAACCGAGCCACGAAGCTGCCACGGAAGCAGACCGTGAAGCCGCCGCTGAGACTTCCTTAGAGTCCAAGTTCGAGGAGCAAACGACCCCAGATAGTCTCCCAGCCGCCGCCGCCGAAGCAGACCCCTCAGAGGAGGCGATCGCCAGCGCTGCATCAGCTCCATGGGCAGGCCAGCCGTCCCCTGAAACGGAAGCAGAGAGAGCCTCAGACCCCTCTGAGTCTGATTTAAACGAGACCCCCACTCAGGCTCAAGAGAGGGTCTCACCCAACGCGGCCAACAAGGCTAAGGGCAAGTTCTGGCAAACGGGAATTTTTGTTCAAGTGGGACGTTTATTACGGCGCAAACCTAAAAACACCCCAAGTACAACTCCCCCCACCTCAGAAACGTCGGCCGCCGATGAGTTTGATTTTGATGAGATTGAGGACGGGGTGGAGACTCGTGAGTCTCAGGACACTATCGAAGCGCCAGCGTTGGTTGAGCCGCCGGCCCCGGTGGAGGTTCCCACTCAGGAGCTAGACAGTCAGGAGCCGCCCACTCAGGAGCTAGAGTCTGATGCCTCGGAGACGGATAATATCGCTTCTGAAAGTGAGTCAGAACCCGAGCCCCTGAAAGAGGAGGAAACTCACCCCAGTCCTGCTGAGGCGGAGACTGAGCCAAAGGATGAAGACTCTACCCCTTCTGAGGTATCGGAGTCCGTTGAGGGAACTTCTAGCCCAACATCTGAGTCAGAGGCCAAAGAGGGGTCAGGTCAATCTGATCGTCCTGAGGGATCGACTTAACCTGCGATCGCCCAGAGACTCGGCCGATAGAGGCGATCGTAATCTTTCGTTTTGTGATTGCGATCGCACCAACTTGCCGGAAATCTCACCAGCTATCCTAAGGTGAATCACTCCATTGAGGGGTTAGGCCCCTCATACTTGTAGCGTTCCGAGTTATCGTAGTGTTCTATGACTAGCCAACTCATGGTTTCCATTCGTGAACTGGTACAGGAGGCGATCGCCAGCGGGTATTTATCTCTTGAAGCCGAAAACCAACTCCGTCAGCGGTTAGCGACGAAGTATGATTTTGAAGATTTTCAGGCTGTACTGAAACTTCAGGATGCGGCTATGGCAGGAAAAGTCCGTCAGGAATCGCGGGAGTTATTGGAGCAATCCAGCTAACTCCACCTACCAGCTCTCGTATATCCAGATGACGTATCCAGATGGCGGGTTTCTCCCTCGTCCGAAGGGGTAACGTCATCTGACCGTATTCGCCAACGGGTGTGTCTATCTGCTCGTCAACATTGCCACAGCAGTGATTCGGGCAAGACCCCAAACTCCCTCTGACTCACTCCCTTGTCGCGGTGAATAGTTTTTCGTGCCGACTTGCCCCGGTTCCCTGCCACAGAACCCTACAATAGAGGCAGAGGACGGGGTAAAATCCCCCTTGCTAACCGTTCACCGCAGTCTAACCCACGATGTCTTTCACCCCTGAGTTCCTAAGTGGTCGCCAAATCCGCGAAAAATTCCTGCAATTCTTTGAAGCGCGCCAACATCAACGCCTCCCCAGCGCCTCACTGGTTCCTGAAGACCCCACCGTTCTGCTGACCATCGCCGGGATGCTCCCCTTCAAACCCATCTTCCTAGGCCAGCGGGAACGGGACTATCCTCGGGCCACCAGTTCTCAGAAATGTATCCGCACCAACGACATCGAAAACGTGGGCCGAACAGCGCGACATCATACATTTTTCGAGATGTTGGGGAACTTCAGTTTTGGGGATTACTTTAAACCCGAGGCGATCGCCTGGGGGTGGGAACTGATGACCCAAGTTTATGGCCTCCCCCCAGAACGCCTCATCGTCAGTGTCTTCCGGGAAGATGACGAAGCCTTCGAGATTTGGCATCAAAACATCGGCATCCCCAAACATCGCATTCAACGGATGGGAGAAGAGGACAACTTCTGGAAATCCGGTCCCACAGGTCCCTGCGGTCCCTGTTCTGAGATTTACTATGACTTCCACCCCGAACTCGGCGATGACCACATCGACTTAGAAGACGACAGCCGCTTCATCGAACTGTATAACCTCGTCTTTATGCAGTTTAACCGGGACAGCGACGGGAGCCTCACCCCCCTACAAAACAAAAACATTGATACGGGGATGGGACTCGAACGCATGGCCCAAGTGCTGCAAACAGTCCCCAATAACTACGAAACGGACCTCATTTTCCCGATCATCAAACGAGCGGCGGAGATTGCTCAGATTGACTACGACAAGGCCGATGACAAAACCCAGGTTTCCCTGAAAGTCATCGGCGACCATGTGCGTGCCGTTGTCCATTTGATTGCCGATGGGGTGCGCGCCTCCAATATCGGCCGGGGCTATGTCTTGCGTCGCCTCATTCGCCGGGTGGTGCGTCATGGCCGCTTAATTGGCATTGAGGGCCCGTTTATTAGCCAAGTGGCGGAAACGGCAATTGAGGTTTCGGAAGCTGCCTATACCAATTTGCGGGAACGGCAAGGGGTGATTGAGACGGAGTTAGCCCGGGAAGAAGCCCAATTCCTGAAAACCTTGGAACGGGGCGAAAAACTCCTCGGGGAGATTCTAGCCAGCAACCCAGAGCAAATTTCTGGGGAAGATGCCTTTACCCTCTATGACACCTATGGCTTCCCCCTAGAGTTGACCCAAGAAATTGCTGAAGAACAGGGCCTTGGAGTCGATGTGGATGGCTTCGAGGTGGAGATGGAACGGCAGCGCGATCGCGCCCGGGCCGCCCATGAAACCATTGATTTGACGGTTCAGGGCAGTTTAGATGAATTGGCGGAACAGCTCCATCCCACCTCGTTTTTAGGCTATACCGACAATCAGGCCAACGCCCAGGTGACAGCCGTGCTAGTCGAGGGCCATCGAGTCGAGTCAGCGGAGGCGGGGGAGACGGTGCAAGTGATTCTCGATCGCACCCCCTTCTATGCCGAGTCTGGGGGACAAATTGGCGATCGCGGTTATCTCTCGGGAGAAACCCTGGTTGTTCGCATTGAAGATGTGAAAAAAGAAGGGGACATTTTCATCCACTTCGGACGCATTGAACGGGGAACCCTCAATCTCGGTGACACCGTAACCGCGCAAATTGATCGCGCCTGTCGTCGTCGCGCCCAAGCCAACCATAGCGCCACCCACCTGCTGCAAGCGGCCCTGAAGCAACTGGTGGATGACTCGGTGTCTCAAGCGGGGTCTCTGGTGGCCTTTGACCGCCTCCGCTTTGACTTCAACTGTCCCCGGGCCCTCAGCCCCGAGGAGGTGCAGCAGGTGGAAGATTTAGTCAACACCTGGATTGCTGAGGCCCATGGGGCCCAAGTGGCGGAAATGCCCTTAGAGGAAGCTAAAGGGAAGGGGGCCGTGGCTATGTTTGGCGAGAAATATGCTGATGTGGTGCGGGTGATTGACTTTCCGGGGGTGTCCATGGAACTCTGCGGCGGGACTCATGTGAGTAATACCGCTGAGATTGGCGCCTTTAAGATTATCTCCGAGTCGGGAATTTCCTCGGGGGTACGGCGTATTGAGGCGGTGTCCGGGCCGGCGGTGTTGGATTATCTCAATAGCCGGGATGGGGTGGTGAAGGAGTTGTGCGATCGCTTTAAGGTGAAGCCAGAAGAAGTGGGCGATCGCGTCACCAGTTTACAAGAGGAACTCAAAGCGGCCCAGAAACAACTAGCGGCCCTCAATGGTGAATTGGCGATCGCGAAATCAGACCAACTCCTCTCAGAAGCTGAAGCCGTGGGGGACTTCAAGATTCTCGTGGCCAACCTCGGAAGTGCGGATAGTAAGGCCTTACAAACGGCCGCTGAACGGCTACAACAGAAACTCGGCGACGCAGCGGTGGTGTTAGGGGGGATTCCCAGTGAAGGGAAGGTGAGTCTCGTGGCCGCCTTTAGTCCAGGGGTGAACCAGAAAGGGGTGCAAGCGGGCAAATTCATCGGTGGAATTGCCAAACTCTGCGGCGGTGGTGGTGGCGGTCGTCCTAATCTCGCTCAAGCGGGAGGACGGGATGCGAGTCAGTTACCGGCGGCCTTGGAGGCGGCGAAATCGCAGTTAGTGGAGGCGTTGAGTTAGGGGTTTCAGGGAATAGGGGATGACTGCTCTATTCCCTCGATTTTGCGGATTTTTAGAGTTAAGTGGTTCTAAACCTGTTTTAATGTCCTCAACCTGTATTTCATGATCGACATCTTCAAGTTGACTGTTGGCATTCTCGATGGTTGATGGTGTATCATGTGGGCTAGAGTGTTAACCTCAAAGGGTTTAACAAAAATTGAAAGTTCTATGTACCCATAACAATGGTGGAGTCGGAAAAACGACTCTTGCCGTTCATATCGCTGGTTTGTTACTCGAACAAGGTAGTGACGTGCTAATGATTGACTGTGATGAGCAAGCAGACTTTTGGCAGTTTTTTGCCCGTGGTAAGCAGCCAGAAAAAAATAAAGATTATCACCGTCTTGGAGACAGCATCGTTGTTTGGAATAAAAAACGAGAATCTGTCAAAGATATTGCAAAGCCGGAGGAATACAATCATGTTGTCTTAGATATAGATACCCCCTTAGCTCATACCGTCCAGGTTATTATTGGGAGTCAGCCAGATTTGGTCTTGGTCCCCATTAATACATCTCAAAAAGATAAGGCACTCCGCAATTTACCTCGGACGCTGAGTGTGATGTCAGATATTGGCAAAAACACAGGGGTTAATCCTAGAGTTGTTGTAGTCCCCCTAGGTGTATCCGGAGATTCTGTCAAGAATGTCGTCAATCAGATAGAATCTGAAAATAAACCGAAAAACTGCCGAACAGCACCCGCCTTGTCCAATTTACAGGAGAAGATGCAAGAGGCGATTTATAGGGACTACAGGTGCATCTGGAGTTATGAAGGGGAGTATTTACAGATATCCAGTTACTTTGACGCGCTTCTAACATCTTAGTAATTGATATATATTGAGAAAAATTATAGCTGCAAAAAATCAAATCCTGTAAACCTTTAGAGGGAGTTAAAAACAATGACAAGCAGTTCTCAAACTAAATCAAAAGGTGGCAATGATTTTCTAGTAGAAGATGCGATAAGAGAGGGATCTGAGGAGTTTAAAAAACAGCAAAGCCAACCTAAAACAGCGACGTATCGTTTAACTGAAAACGAAGTACAAAACATGGCAAAAGTCAATGAAGCTTTAAGGCTCAGTATTCAGGATGTCCCACGTCGAGCTATTCACTATTTGAGCTTTGTTAACAATGAGATGCAAAAGCATCTTGACTCAGGACAGCAGACTTCTGCAACTGAGAGTCATGAACCGGATAGTCACGACTGGGAAAACTGGAAAACACGCAAGACAGAAGAGTATTTACGGGAGTTAGACGCGCTGGGAGAGATTCCCCAAGATGACGCAATTCGTCAAAAAAGATATAACAGGAATTTAGAGTTAGATGGAGAAATTTTGGACAAATTAAACCAACTCAACATGGCAGATGAGATTGGAAAATCCGTCTATTTAGGTGTTGCCCTTCTCTATGATCAACTGGTAGCAAAGGTGGCTCAATTCCCGGATGAATTAAACTAACGTCAATCACCATGGACTTTTTGAAAATAGATGCCTTAGTTACCGGGATTCTCAATTCTGACTCAGCGGTGAAGCAGGATTTAGGACGACGGTTTGCCCTGCGTTTGGGGTTGGAGCCAGGAAATGTAGGAGCTGATGGGGGAGTTGATGGCTGGGGAATGTTGAACCAACGCCGCATTTACTTTCAATGCAAGCTCTATAGGAAGCGGCTAGATGCCTCATTTGCGGCGGATTTCTGCGGAAACTTGGTCATCCATAAGGCTGATGTGGGTGTTCTGCTGTCCGGGGTAGGCTGCACCCCGGGATACGAGACTCGTCTTCAGTCATTTTATGAGGGATGACAGGAATTTGCTGGGGGGGTTAAGGCTCGAACGTTGACAACTCATATCCTGAGCCTTGAGGATATTTTTGGGGAAACCCAGGCGTTTACAACGGCTCAGTTAGATTTGCCAGATTTGCGAGACTTAAGGGATGGAAATTGGTCGTCGCAGTTGTAGGTTGGCTGTCATGGTTTGACAGTAAAATGTGAGATAACCTCAAATTTTTGACAACCTCGGTCGAAGAGCAGAGACCGGGTTTCTTAAAGAAACTCGGTCTCTTAGGGCTACGGCATCACCTCTCGATTAGCTGTCTGAGTTGGAGGTTTTCTTTGAGGTGGTTTTGCGTTTAGCGGTTGAGGTTTTCTTTGAGGTGGTTTTGCGTTTAGCGGTTGAGGTTTTACGAGATGACGACTTGGCAGCGATTAACTCCACTGCCCGTTCTAAGGTTAACTCTTCCGCTGAATCGCCATCGGGAATCGAGATGTTCTTGCGTTTGTACTTGATATAGGGACCATAAGGACCATCGTAAATGTTCAGCGGTTCCTTGTCGGTGGGATGGTCTCCTAATTCCCGCATCGGCTTCTTCTTACTGCCTCGACGACCCCGACCTCGTTTGGGTTCGGCTAACATTTCTAAAGCCCGCTCTAGGGGAATCGTCAACACATCATCCTCAGAAGAGGCTCTAATGGAGCGATAATCATCTTTGCCATCTTCGCCTCCCTTCTTATGGACGATATAAGGACCAAAACGACCTAAACCGGCTTGGATTTTATTGCCGCTTTCTGGATGGACGCCCAACAGTCGGGGGAGGGACAATAAGCCGACGGCGGTTTCTAGGGTAATGGTTTCCGGGGTCTGACCTTTGGGGAGGGAGGCCCGTTTCGGTTTGGGGTTCTCGTCGCTGACTTCCCCGAGTTGGACGTAGGGGCCGTAACTCCCGATGAGGATGTAAATCGGTTCCCCCGTCTCGGGGTGCATTCCCAGTTTGTCGGGACCCTCGGTTTTTTGCCGTAACAAGACTTCGACTTGTTCAGAGTCTAAGTCGGAGGGGGTGAGGTTTTGGGGAATGGAGGCGGTGATGGTTTCGCCGTCTTTCTCAGTTTCTAGGTAGGGGCCGAATTTGCCAATGCGAACGTTGACTGGCAGATTCTCTAAGACAATGGTTTTGGCTTCGGTGGGTTCGATTTGGTCTTCCTGTTGCCGAACTTGGGTGTCTAGGCCCTTGTCGCCAGAGTAAAACTCTCGTAAATAGGGAATCCACTCCACGTCTCCGGTAGAGATGCGATCGAGGGTGGCCTCCATTTTGGCGGTGAAATGTAAGTCCACTAAGTCTGGGAAGTAGTTTTCCAGCAGGCTACAGACGGCGAAGGCGGTAAAGCTGGGAACTAGGGCGTTGTTCTGCATCTGGGCGTAGCCGCGATCGATGATGGTCCCGATGATGCTGGCGTAGGTACTCGGGCGGCCGATTCCTTCACTTTCCAGGGTTTTGACGAGGGAGGCTTCGGTGAATCGGGCGGGGGGCTGGGTTTCATGGCCGACGGCTTCGATGTCTTGGCAGTCGGGGCGATCGCCCACGGCCAAGGCCGGTAGAATCGCCTCACGGTTCTCTAGGGCCGCATCTGGGTCATCTGAGCCTTCCACATAGGCGCGGAAGAAGCCGGGAAAGTCAATCCGCTTGCCATTGGCCCGGAAGAGAGCATTCTCCACGCTTAAATCAACGGAGAGGGAGGTTTGCCGCACTTCAGCCATCTGGGAGGCGACGGTACGTTTCCAGATGAGGTCATAGAGGGCCAGTTCTCGGTCTTTGAGTCCGGTTTCACGGGGAGTCCGGAAGCGGTTTCCGGCGGGGCGGATGGCTTCGTGGGCTTCCTGGGCCCCTTTGCTTTTGGTGGCATATTGCCGGGGTTGGGGGCTGAGGTAGTCTGGCCCGTACATCTGGGTGACGCATTCTCGGGCGGCGGCGATCGCCTGTTCCGATAAATGTACGGAGTCGGTCCGCATATAGGTAATGTAGCCGTTTTCATACAGACTCTGAGCCACGCGCATGGTATCGCGGGCTGACAGCCGTAATTTCCGGTTGGCTTCTTGTTGCAGGGTTGAGGTGGTGAAGGGAGGGGCGGGTTTACGCCGGTTCTGCCGTTCCTCAAAGTTACTGACGTTCCAGGGTTTGCCCAATAACCGCTCTTTCAGGGCGTTGGCGTCCGCTTCGTTCAGCAGTTGAACATTGCGGCCGGCTTTAATTTGTCCAGTGTTCTCGTCGAAGTCGCTCCCCGTGGCCACCTTTGTGCCATCGACGCTGATGAGTTTGGCATCGAAGGGCGTGTTATCTTTGCTCAGATGAGCTTTTAAGTCCCAGTAAGACCCCATACGGAAGGCTCGCCGTTCCCGTTCCCGCATCACAATCAGCCGCACGGCCACGGACTGAACTCGGCCGGCGGAGAGTTTGGGGGCGATTTTCTTCCAGAGGAGGGGGGAGAGGGTATAGCCGACGAGGCGATCGAGAATGCGCCGGGTTTCTTGGGCGTGAACGAGCTGTTCGTTGAGGTCTCGACAGTGATGGAGGGCGTTTTGGATGGCCTCTTCCGTGATTTCATGGAAGACCATGCGCTTGGTAGGCACTTTGGGCTTGAGGACTTGCAGCAAGTGCCAACTAATACTTTCTCCCTCCCGGTCTTCGTCAGTGGCCAAAACCAGTTCTGTGGCGTTCTTTAAGGCATCTTTGAGGGTCTTGACGACTTTTTTCTTATCCTTGGGGACAACGTAAATCGGCTCGAAGTCCGCCTCAACGTTCACACCTAGTTGCGACCATTTCTCTTTTTTGACCGCAGCGGGAATTTCGCTGGCAGATTGGGGCAGATCGCGAATATGTCCCATGGAGGCTTCGACCTGGTAGTCGTTAGGGAGATATTTGCGAATGGTGCGCGCTTTGGTGGGGGATTCGACGATGACCAGGGTTGACATGGAGGTTTTACTTCGACCAGTGACGTTAGCGTGACTCGGCAGGGTTGAGGAGATCTCAATCCTAAGGGGCTTTGATCTCAACCATATATCCGATTGTTGGTAATCGACAATCGACTCAGGACTAAATTGGTCTATTTATCAGGTAAACTGGCTGGTGAGCATGGGGCGCAAAAGCTTTATGGCTGCGGGATTGCCTGAATCTCATGGCCGGTGTGGAAATCTCTTTCCCGTTTTGAGTGGGTTGGAGAGCGCCGGTTGGGGATGAACTTGGGGCCGGTGGCCCTGGCTGTGGGGGGGGACTGATAACCGCCGATAAAGCGGATGATTAGCTTTTCTAGTGGCTTGGGGCGATCGCAGCCTGACAAGGACTATGTATCATAGATTTAAGAGTCCTTTACAGGAATGCTTAAGCAATTCTAAACTCGTAGCCAAAACCGATTTAACCCTGGGCGTTCTGCACGTCAGTCGGAATTGTCCCATTAACTGGATTCCCTCAAACGAGAATGGGTCTTAGAGGCAGGTGACTGGCGATCGCCCATCTGAAGTTGGGGGATGCCCCTGCAAATGACCCCAATGTGTTGTCAAATCAGAGAATTTTACAAATGAGCACCACCGATCAACCCGCCGATAAGTCCACCAGCCGCACCAGTAGCGCCAAAACTCGCACCGCGAGAACTCGTAGCACCAGTTCTAGCAAACCGGAAGAGACGAAAAATCAGATGGAACCGGAGCAAGGTTCTGCTCTGACGGTTCAGGGAGGAGAAGCTCGTAAGGCCCTGGATCTTAAGCCGGCAGATTATCTCCCCGGGAATCGTCCGGTGGGAGTGAGCCATCGAGAAATTGTGGATACCTTCTCTGCCGTGGGTGGGTTACGTCCAATTTTTTCCAATGATGTCAATTTTACCCAAACGATGAAAGCCTCCGGTGTCCGTCCGATTTCTGCCAGTACCCTGGCCATCAGCGAAACCTATAACACCATGGGCAATCGTCCGATCTCGGCCAGTGGCATGAAGGTCAGTTCCACGATTCAATCTTCAGGAATCCGCCCCGTTTCAGCAAGCACCCTGGTCATTAGCGACACGGTGAGCATTATGGGTAACCGTCCTGTTGCAGCCAATGCTACGGCAGATATTGACGCGCTCATGGGCTATTTAGACTAGGGAGCCGTTGCCGCTTGAGGCGGCTCTATTGACCCATTTGGCGTTTTAGTTGGTTTAACTCGTCTTCGGTTTCCCAATCACTAAAGACTTGTTCTAGGGGATCGACGGCGGTTTTGGGAAAGCGGGTCTGGCTGGGATTGTCCCAACCGGACACCCGCTCGCTGCTAGGTTGCGCCTGTTGAGCACGCCATTGAGCCGCTTTGGCATGGACTTCTTGGCGGCGGGACTGAATCGTCTCTTTGAGAGTTTTGGCCTGACTGAGCCGCTCTTGCACCCCTTGGCGCTGTCCCCAAAGCTGATTCCCCTGCCGTAAGAGCAAGGCTTCTCGTTCTTGGGCGGGTTTGACGAGGTCGTCCCGTCCGGCAGCTTGGGCTTTCTGGATGCGACCATGCCAACGTTGGATATCTTGGGCGGTGCTTAGGATGTCTTCTTCAAGCTTTTTTTCCTGGGCTTGCAGGTTGGCAATTAGGCGCAGGGTATCTTCTTCTTGTTCCCGCAATTGCTCCTCGATCGCCTGCAATTCCAGATGGGGATGTGCGGCTAAAAATTCCTCTAAACGAGTTTCTAAAAATTGGCTGAGGTCTTCAAATAAACCCACGATACTATCCTTTAAAACTGCTGTCCGACGTAGATGGTGCGGGTTTCACCGTTGCGGCGCACGGAGACGCGATCGCCCGTGACTTCTGTTAAGGTCCAACCGCTATCGCCCACGGGTTGACCAATATCAATCCAGCGGGGGGAACCATTCACCTCAAATAAGGCGGCAGGCCGTTGACCTTCCCCCCGTTCCAACGTCCCCACTAGGGCATAAATTCCCGCTGGAGCAGCAGCTGTGCGTTGTGGGGTGGATGGCTCTTGGGAAGGGGTCTGTTCCGTTTCGGCTGGGGAGGGGGTGGCTGTCGCAGCACGGGAGGGTGCAGGGGGCAAGTCTCGCAGGACTGGGGGAATTTCGGGGACTTGCACCACGGTCTCACTCCCGTTCCCATTAGATGCGGCGGCGGAAGCCTCCTCACTGGGAAGATCGGGGAGGGGGACTGGGGTCGTCGAAACTCGTTCTAAGGCGTTGGCAATACGACTTAGGGATTGAGCCACCGCGTCAGGAGAGGTGGTGTCAACGGGAATATTGAGAGTTCCAGTATCAGAGGGGGACACTGGGGCGGGGGGGTCTAGGGTGTCGGGCAAGGCTTGACGATTTTCGATGCGATCTAGGGCCTGGCCCATATAGGCGATAAAGTCTTCATCCACGGCACGTCCGGGATTTTCGGTAACCGGAACACTGGGGCTGCTCGTGGTTTCCGTTGGGGTAGACTCTCCACCAAACCATTGACTGAAATACCCACGATTGAAGAGCCATAAGCCCAAGATGACGGCGAGGGAGAGGAATGCACCGCCAAGGAGGAGGCGATCAAACCAGAGCAGGCTTTTGTCTTCAGCCCGTCTTCCCTGGGAGTTAATGGCAACCTCTACGGAAGCAGGCTCAACGGCTGAGGGCTGCATCGCCGGGGCCACCAGCGGCTGCACGACGATGGGGGGAACTTGCAGAGGTTTTAGGGCGATGGGTTTGTGGTTCGCCGGTTCTTGGGGGAGTTCCTGGGCGCGATCAAGCATCTGATCGACGTCTCGGAATACCTCGTTTAAGAGGCGATCAGCATCAGCTTGACCGTGGGGGGTGGTTGGGCGATCGCGTTGGTCGGTTGGCATAGACATGGAGCGGTTATCCGACATGACGTTAGGTTTGAGGGTCGATCAGTTACTTCCCCAAATTATAGAGCATCATTTCTCGGACAGGACACCCCAGGGGGCGATCGCCGATCCGTTCAAGAGACGGGTGAATCCGGTAAACTGGAGGAGGCCTCTCGTTTGGGTCGATAGCTTGGCAACTCGGCAGGTTTTACGAGACCCGACTCTGATTGATTGTCCCTGACCTATCGTCCCTTAATTCAGTGCCATGAAAGACCAACAACATCCCCAAGCCAAAATCGATCGCATGGCCATCAACAGTCTCTTAGCCGCCGAACCCGACGACCTCAACCTCGCTGAACTGGCTCGCTTGCGGGTTCGCTACAATGGCTTCCCCGGTGCTAGAGATATCCAAAATGACCTGGATACCTTGCTGAAACGTTGGCAACTCAGCGAAGACGACCTATTCAAGAAAACCCGCGAACTCCACAGCCAGACCCGTGTCTTCAACGTCGGCACTCGCAAAGCTGACGAAGACGACTGGAGTTAACGCCCAAGCCTTAATTGCGTCGTGAAAACTCCAGGCTATTCTCCCGAATCGTCACATCATAACCACTGAGAAAATCCTGCCCCAGCAACCCCAGTTGTAACGCCTCCGAGCCGATGGTGACGGGAGTATTGCGTAAGGCAATGCCATTGATTTCCATGGACGACACATAGCCAATATCCATTTGGACCCCACGCTCGCTGGCCGTATCGATCGTTGCCGTTCCCGCTGGGGTGATATTTAACTCCTGAGCCATTTGTGCCGTAATCACTGTGCCGCTAGCGCCGGTGTCTAGAAGCATCTCATAGGAGCGACGACCATTAAACATGACCTCTACCACGGGAATCCCTGCGACCCGGCGTCGTATGGGCACTTCCACAAGATTCGCCGCTCGCGATCGCTCTCCTGGAGCAACCCTCGCCGGCATTGAACTGTCCGCTGTTCCCTGGTTAGATGGACGGGGACAGAGATTATCTAAATTAATCAACTGACCATGACCATCAATGAAAAAGCAGCCTTCAAATTCTTGGGATAGAGCGCGTTCTGGCAGTCCGACGATGGCGATCGCCGCAATTGAGAGCAAAACAGTTCGTTTCATAGTGTTTGTCTGGAAAATATGGGAGGAGTCCCCATCTCACTCTAGCAAAGGCACTCTTATTTGATGTCATTTGACAAGCTAAGTATGTGACAGATTTTCAACTGTCTGACCTTAGGGCAGGGTTAAGATGACATTTGCGGGGATACCTTTCAGTGTAAACGGGACAGCGGTGAAACTGTATCAGAGGGTTGAGGTAAAGCCAACCTAGGGGAGCATAGACTGATGGCAGTTGTTCCCTTGCCGTTCCCTTGCATCACCTGCTTATGAACCCTACGGATTTAGCCTTTTCCTCTGCCCTCGATCAAGCCCGCCTCATTCGCACCGGAGATATTTCTCCCCTAGAATTAACCCAGGTGTATCTTGATCGCATTGCCCAACACAACGATCGCCTCGGGGCCTATATCACCGTCGCCGAAGAACGGGCCATTAGCACCGCCAAGCAACAAACCGAACAGTGGCATCAGGGCGATCGCACCACTCTTCCCCCCTTCTTCGGCGTTCCCATGCCCATTAAAGACCTGGCCCCCGTGGCCGGGTTGCCTTGTATGCGTGGCTTGGCCGCCCTGCGCGATCGCATTGCCGAGTATACCCCCGCCCATATCCAAGCCATTGAAGCGGCCGGGTTCAACCTCCTGGGAAAAACCTCCACCTCAGAATTAGGCTCCATGCCCTTCACCGAACCCATGGGCCTTCCCACCGCTCGTAATCCCTGGAATCTTGAGTACACCCCCGGTGGCTCCAGTGGCGGGGCCGCCGCCGCCGTGGCCGCTGGACTAGCTCCCCTGGCCCATGGCTCCGATGGTGGCGGCTCGGTGCGGGGGCCGGCAGGATGTTGTGGTTTAGTGGGCTTCAAACCCTCCCGAGGACGAATTTCTCAGGCTCCCGAAGGGGAACATCTCATGGGCCTAGCCACACCCGGTCCCCTGACGCGAACCGTAGCTGATGCAGCGGCCCTTCTGGATATCATGTCGGGCTATGTGGTGGGCGATCCCTACTGGCTCCCCAATCCCGAGACATCCTTCTTAGACCAACTGAATGACGAGTGCCCCCCGCTCAAGATTGCCGTAGCTACTGAGATTCCCAATTGGCCCATACACCCCGAATGTCAGGCCGCCGTACAACAGACCGCTACCCATCTGGAAAAACTTGGCCATGACCTCGGAATAGGCTGTCCTGACTTTTCAGGATTAGAAGAACCCTTTCAAAAAATCTTTGCCGGGGCCATCGCCGCCACTGGCGTTCCCCCAGAAGCCCTCAGTCCTATGAACCGTTGGCTGATGGAACAGGCCGGAACCGCCGCTGAACTCTGGCAGGCGATTGGCCAATTGCGGTTTATCTCTCGCCAGATTGTCCGTTTCTTTGACAACTGGGACATCCTCCTCCTGCCCACCTATGCCCATCCCATCATTAAAGTGGGGCAATGGTCTTCTCACGCTCCCGAAGCCGCCTTCAAAGCTGTCAGCGAATGGGTCATCCCCTGTCCCCCCTTCAACGCCACTGGCCAACCCGCGATTTCTGTCCCCGCCGGCTTTGACTCCCGGGGCTTACCCATCAGTGTACAATTGGTAGGGAAACCGGGTGCTGATGCTCAGGTGTTACACCTGGCGGCACAACTGGAAAAATGTCAGGGTTGGACTCAACATCGTCCACCTGAACCGGTAAGCTAAAGACGCAGTACAATCGGCGGGATGTCAAGCCCCCCCTGACTGGCTATGAACGCAAAAAAAGTGGGTTTCTGGGCCACAATCTTGATTATCATCTTCTTTATTTTGGATGGCGATCGCTGGGAGTTTCTCCCACAACCGATGCGCAATGCAAGTTTTGAGACGAGGACGTTCCTAATCGGTTTGTGGCCTGAGTGGCTACAGCCGAGGGATCGCGATGAGCAACGGCAAGAAGAGATTGATCGCTTACAAGGACAGGGGGATGACCCTCTCCTGATTCTGGAACCTCAGGCGTAACCCGATTCCTCGACACCTATGCCCCGTTTTCCTCTACTATTCATCTCTGGTGTGACCGCACTCTGGGTGGTGGCGATCGCCATCCTCGCGGTCCAAAACGCCACCGCCGCCTCGGTGCAGCTTCTCATGTTTACCTCCGTGCCCATTCCCCTGGGAACCCTCATGGCCTTTGCCGCTGCCCTAGGACTGCTGACCGGGGCGATCGCCATTGCCATCACCGCCAAATAACCCCTATTCTGCAAAACGCCCCTAATCCCATCCTTAACAACTATGACGGATATTGCCATTGGCATCATTGGCGGTAGTGGACTCTACCAAATGGATGACCTGGAGAATCGCCAAGAGCATCAGCTTGATACCCCCTTTGGTCCCCCCTCCGATGTCCTAGTCAGCGGAACCCTGCAAGGGGTTCCCGTTGTTTTCTTAGCCCGACATGGACGCCATCATCATCTGCTACCCTCAGAACTGCCCTTCCGAGCTAACATCCATGCCTTCAAACAGTTGGGTGTGCAGTATCTCATCTCCGCCTCAGCGGTGGGGTCCTTGACCGAAGCCATCAAACCTCTCGATATGGTGGTTCCCGACCAATTCATCGATCGCACCCAACATCGCATCGCCAGTTTCTTCGGTGAGGGGATTGTGGCTCATATTGGCTTCGCAGATCCCGTCTGTCCCCAACTGGCGGCTCTCATTGCCGACAGTGCAAGTCATCTCTCGTTCGAGGGAGTTGATGTTCATCATGGGGGAACCTATATCTGCATGGAAGGCCCCGCCTTCTCCACCCGGGCTGAATCCCATCTCTATCGCAGTTGGGGGGCTAGTGTGATTGGCATGACGAATCTCACAGAAGCCAAATTGGCCCGGGAAGCCGAAATCGCCTACGCCACTCTGGCCCTGGTCACTGACTACGACTGTTGGCATCCGGATCATGACAGCGTCACCGTTGAGATGGTGGTCAATAACCTGCATCTCAATGCTCATAACGCCCAACAGGTGATTCGTGAAACCGTACGCCGGCTCCATAATGCCCCCTTTGTCAGTGAAGCTCACTCCGCCCTCAAATTTGCGGTCTTAACCCCTTGGAACACGGTGTCTCAAAAGACCAAAGACACATTAGAATTACTGCTGCGACCCTATCTATCCCCTGACTCTTAAGAACTCTGTCCCCAGATAGAGGTTACCCTGACCTGAATGTCGATAAACTACAGTCAGATCGCGCTTCTCAATCCAATTTAAACCTGAATCCCTCATCCTTCTATTTAGAAGGGTGAGGTTTTTCCAAAATTAAATGAGTTGAAAAGATGGATTCAGTAAGACGCTACTTTTCAGTAATCCAGAACATTCGGTCGTTACAGGTTTAATCTGAAATGTCTTATTTTGACTGCCTACTATTGACGTCATCACAGATCAGAGAGAGTCTGTAGATGGACGCTAGCCAATAGTCATACACATTTGATGATAGATAAGGATTAGGCTATGGTCGTCGATTTCTTGCCTCCAGAAACATTACTGGCGCAACTCATTGAACTTCGTAAAGCGGTCATGCGGGATGCCGCTAGCTATTTTGAACACTGGCGGCCCTTGATCCGGCGTACCAGTTTCCGCACTGCGGCCTGGAACCTAGCCTATTACCGGGCCCTACAACGACGAGACATTCAGAAACTTGAACGGGCCCTCATGCCTTGGGGATTATCCTCACTCAATAGCGGTATTAGCAGTGTTCTGCCCCATCTCGACGGGACCATTGCCTCTCTGGGGGCAGTCTGCCGCATTAACCCGACCCTATTGCCCCAACATCCCTCACCTCGGGCGTTCTTCCGGGGCGAACGGCTCTTAAAACGTCATACCCATGAACTGTTTGGCGATCGCCACCACAGCCATCATTGGATTATCTCTTATCCTGACTCCCCCCTAGAACCCCAATGGTTCGACCAACTACAACGGCAGGGGGCCAGTGCCTTACGCCTTGATATGCGAGACCATATCGACCAGGCTCAGGCCGCGATCGCCCAATTAACCCAGTTGTCCTCCCCAGCCAGCAGCCGTTCCCCGAAGCCCTGGAAACTTTGGCTAACCCTCGATCCAGAAGACCTAGAGGGCGATCGCCTCAGTGCCAAAGCTCACCTCAACGGTCATACGACCCCTGCCCCTCAACTCATCCAAGTTCTCGACGCCGCTGACATTATTGAACTAAAGCAGCCCACCGAGCCAAAGCTCTTAGATTCTCTCCACTACGCCATCCAACGGCAGCTTGGCCCTGACCAACCTTGCCCTAGCATCATTGTCAGCCTAGATCCAGACATTGACATAGAGCAACTCCCCGAGCTAATCGTGCGCGGGGCTGGACGCTATCCCTTTGGCATTGCCATTCCCCCCAGCCTCAGCCCCAACGGCCATCTATCTGACCGTAGCCGAGCCTGCCAAAAAATTCTCGACCTCTGTCAAGCCGCCTGTATCCCCGTTATCCTCATGCCACCAACAGAACTCAATCCCAGTAGTAGTCTTGATGGCGACCTCTCTCAACTGGCCGCTATCGTGCGATCGCCCCTTCAGGCCTCCCCATCCTCCGCCACCTCATAGGACTGGCCCCGAACCCGCACCACATCTCCCACCCCTAACTTACGACCGCGACGGGTTTCCACCGCACCATTAACCAGAACCTCCCCATCCTGAATCAACAGCTTCGCCTCACCCCCCGTATTCACCGCCCCCACCCATTTGAGGAATTGGTCGAGTTTAATCGTTACAGAATCCTGTGTCATTATCCCCTAGCGACGACCATTGGAACCACTACGAATGCGAGCCACCTGGTCCGACGACAGCCAAGGCATCATCACATCCCGCTCAGCCTCCGCTACCTCAGGTTGAGTTTGGGATTGGCGATGGCCCGGCAGCAAATCCTCCACATCCTCCGGTAAGGATAGAACACATTGAACCGGATAGGCTTCCAGCATGGCATTCTCATCCGGGGTGACAAAATCGTGACGGATACTGTCGTACTCCAGCACCTCTCCCGTCTCAATATGGTAAATCCAGGCATGTAAATGAAGCTTATTACGATACAGCTTCGAGTGAATCACCGGATACGTCCGTAAATTCTCAATTTGCGTCAGTACATTCTCCGCCACCGCTACCTCCAGCAACGTTTCCCCCTCCAGGTGCGTATAGTTTTCCTTCAGTAATTGACGGGTAGCCTCCGCATGACGTAGCCACTCATACACCAAAGGCATTTCATCCTCCAGGCTGCTGCGCTTGAGCAGTCCCTTCATGGCCCCACAATGGGAATGGCCACAGACAATAATATGTTCAACCCCCAACGCCTGTACCGCATACTCCACCGCTGCGCCCTCCCCACCATTGGCAGCCCCGAAGGGAGGAATGATATTACCCGCATTACGAATCACGAACAACTCTCCCACCTCAGCATTCGTGATTAAATTGGGGTCAATGCGGGAATCCGAACAAGTAATAAACAGAACTCTTGGCTTTTGTCCATGGGAGAGCTGTTCAAACAATTCTTGATGAGTACTAAAATAATTAGACTTAAATTGCCGCAGACCCTTCAGTAGTTTTTTCATAATCGTTCCATCGTGATTCTATGAGTGCATCCAAACCCGCCCAGGGGGAGCAAGCCGGAGTTTCTCCTTCGTCAACTCCAGCGAGCCAGTCCCCTCAAGCGGCTTGCTCAGTGACCAGTAGGGCACCGAGGATTACAATTTGGTTTCCAACAGACGCAGAAACTCTGTATTGACACCCGACTCGCGGGTTAGGGCAATCTTACCGGTTCGGGCAATCTCACGAATCCCAAACTTTTGTAAGACCTGGGCAAATGCTACCATCTTACCTGGGTCTCCCACCACCTCAAGAATCAGGGAATCATCAGCCACATCCACCACCCGGGAGCGAAAAATCTGGGCTAACTCCACAATTTCCGAGCGGGTGCTACTCGTCGCACTGACCTTGACCAACATCAGTTCCCGTTCCACACAGGGAATTTCCGTAATATCCTGCACTTTGAGGACATTGATCAGTTTATACAATTGCTTGACAATTTGTTCGATCACCTGATCATTGCCATTGACCACCATCGTGACCCGGGAGACACCCCCCTGTTCCCCCGTTCCCACGGCCAAACTTTCAATATTAAAACCACGACGGGCAAACAGTGCCGCGATGCGAGTCAGCACCCCCGCCTCGTCTTCTACCAAAACCGAGAGCGTATGTTTCATTGTGTGTTTTTTCTTAAGAATATCCTGGGCAACCCATCGTTACTTGTATCATAGAAACGGCTCAAAACTGTAAAAATAAAGGGAAATCTATCTATGAGTTGGTTAAGCCGAATCTTTGGCAAAGACGAAGAGAAAAAAGCCCAAGAGTTTCCGCCCATGCCCATTAAAGAAGCCGTTGAGAAAGCCGGAGGTAAAGTCGCAGCAGCGGCATCGGGCGCCACCTCCCCTGAAGCGGCTAGCAAGGGTGAGCCAATTCCGCCTGAACGGGTTGGCTTGGACGGTAAATATGATCAAAGCGGGTTAGCAAAGCGGGTCGTTCGGGCCTTTGATGACAACCCGGATACAGACGATATTGAAACCATCTGGGTTGCACAGCTTGGAACCCAGGTGGTGCTCAAAGGGAAAGTTCCGAGCCAGAAGGATCTCGACCGGCTTGTCACCATTGCCAAGGGCGTCGAAGGCGCGAGCGACGTCGATACCCGTGAGGTTGACGTCGAATCCTAAGCCGTCGGCCAAGAGAGAGATACCCAACGGCCTCTCTCTCTTGGCCCAAACCCGGCCTCAGCCGTAGAACTTGTGGGATTGAGGAGGAACCCCTCCCCGCTAGGCTTCCTCAGTGGAGGAACTCGTCTGCGCACCTCGTTCAAGGACCAACCGCAAGAGCGGCGGTGCCACAAAGGTGGTGACAATCACCATAACAATAATAGCCGCTTCTAAGGATTCCGAGAGAACACCACTGGCGGCACCAACACCGGCAAACACCAAACCCACTTCACCCCGGGGGACCATGCCGACGCCAATGGCCAAACGGTTTGTATCGGGTTGACCGAAGATGGTAAAGCCGGTGATCACTTTACCGATAATCGCCACCACGATTAAGAAAGTGGCAATAATCAACCCCTCTCGGTTGCTGGGAACCGCCGGATTCAGGACGGCTAAGTCCGTGCGCGCACCCACCACAACAAAGAAAACGGGCACCAACATATCCGCAATAGGAATGACTTGTTCCTCTAACTCATGGTGTTTTTCCGTTTCGCCAAGAATTAGACCAGCTGCAAAGGCCCCAAGAATCGCCTCAAGTTGAATTGCTGCTGCCACATAGGACAGTAGGAACATGACAATCAGTGAGACAATCAGTAATGGGCCACGGGTTTTCAGTTGTGCCACCAAGCCTACATAATAAGGGGCCAGCAAACGGCCCACCAGAATCGTACCAATCAGGAAGGCCCCGGCACTAACGCTCAAGAAAAGAATATTGGTCACCTGGACTTCACCGGTTTTCACCAAACTGGCGACCACCGCTAGGACGACAATGCCCAGGATGTCATCGAGGACAGCTGCACCGATGATGATTTGTCCTTCCTTAGAACTGAGTTTGTTGATTTCTGCTAGCACCTTGGCGGTAATGCCAATACTGGTAGCCGTCAGGGCCGCGCCGGCGAAAATGGCTGGAATGACCGGAGTCCCAAAGAGGTAAATCAGGCCAACGGTTCCCATCGCGAAGGGGGCAACCACCCCCACCACAGCAACAATGGCGGCTTGGGGGCCATATTTAATCAGTTCTCCCAGTTCCGACTCTAGACCAATCTCAAACAGGAGGATGATCACCCCCAGTTCTGAGAGGATATTAATTACCTCACTCTCAGCGGAGAATGAGGCGGCTAAGGTTTCCGGTGTTAAGGAGCCTGTGGCTTCAATAAAGCGAAAAATTAACGAGTCACTGGCTTGAGCCCCAGTTTCGGGGAAGACAATCAGATTTAGGACGGAAATGCCGACGACAACCCCACCCACGAGATCTCCCAAAACGGGGGGTAGGTTAATGCGAGCACAAATTTCTCCCCCAAGCTTACTCGCGAGGTAAATCACAATTAAGCTCAGGAGGACGCCGCCTAAGACGGTTGCTCCATCAGCTTCAACCTCCGCCGCTGTGGCCAGAAGAGTCCGGAAGCCGCCGGGGTCGATTAGAACATTCAATGAGGGTGTAATGGTCATTGTGAATCAATAACAAAAGGTCTTCAGCAGCATCTACCCTGTCTAATGTACTAGAATTAACGCGACCTGTGACGATCGCCCCAAGAGGCTAACCCCCCTCACCGATCGGCTAGCCCCTTGTTAAAATTCTTGGAGATTCACGAACGGCCCCAGAGGCTTGCTTGAGTTCTGATGAACCTAACGTCTCTGCCCGGCTTCCATCCGTTTTTTTCTTCACTCAACCACGATGCAAAAGAGACTGCACCATCACGTTCCCCTTCTGCAACTGCTCCTACTGCTCGGTCTGGGAACGGTGGCGCTGCTGGCCGGAATGTTCCTAGCCGGTCGTCGTGGCCCCGAGGAGTTACCCCCTAGGGCGG
Source organism: Phormidium yuhuli AB48 (assembly GCF_023983615.1). Lineage (GTDB taxonomy): Bacteria > Cyanobacteriota > Cyanobacteriia > Cyanobacteriales > Geitlerinemataceae > Sodalinema > Sodalinema yuhuli. The sequence continues at coordinate 3,529,336 of NZ_CP098611.1, forward strand.
AGGAGTCGGAGACCGTGGCGGCCCTATCCCTGCCCGAGTCACAACAGCAGCAGGAACTGCAACGTTTGGCTCAGGGGCCGGCGTCAGCGGAGCGCGATCGCGCGGCTTATATTTTGGCAGTTCAGGCCCTGGAGAACGGTCAAGCCGCCCAGGCCTTATCTCTCCTCAATCCCTTGGACTCCCAATCGTCTCATCTTGGGGGCTATGTTTTGCTAACCCAGGCTCAAGCCCAGGCCCAGGCGGGAAATGAGGGCCAAGCTCAGGACTTGTATGAACACATTCTCCGTGACTTTCCCGAGGATCCGGTGGCGGCTGAGGCGCTGTATGCGTTAGGTCAGCAAGACCCCAAGTTTTGGGATCAAGCCCTGGCTGAGTTTCCCCGTCATCCTCGTGCGGCAACGATTGCCTTGCAACGGCTGGAGAGTCAACCCAATGACCTGAATTTGCTGCGAGTCCTCTCCACTCATTTGTATTTGAGCAATTTTACGGAGCTGCTCGATCGCCTAGTCAATGAACATGGTCAAGTCTTGACTCCAGAGGATTGGGAAATCATTGCCTTTGGCTATTGGGAAAGAATGGTCTATGGCTCAGCGGGAGACGCCTACGCTCAGGCGGCCAATACCCCCCGCAATCTTTACCGCACTGCCCGAGGACAACAGTTAGGAGGAGACGCACGCCGTGCTCGTGACAGTTATCGGGTTCTGATTCAAGCCTTCCCGCAGGCCGAGGAAACCGGTGAGGCGTTGTTGCGGTTAGCGCGTTTGGTGGAGTCACCTCGGGAGGCGCTTCCCCTGTTGGATCAGCTCATGGCCAATTTTCCTGAGCGGGCCCCAGAAGCGCTATGGCTGCGATCGCAGGTGTTGACCCAACTCAATAGTGTTGAATCGGCACAGCAAGCCCGTCAGTCGATTCTGACTCAGTATAGTGACTCGGATACAGCAGCGGAGATTCGCTGGCAGAATGCACAGCAGGCCAGTGCAATGGGTAATGTCCCTCAAGCCTGGGATTGGGCCAAGCAACTGGTCACGGAGAACCCGGAGAGTGATGAGGCACCTCAAGCCGCCTTCTGGATTGGCAAATGGGCCCAACAACTGAATCGTCCTGAGGATGCGGAGGCCGCGTTTACAGCGGTGCTACAACGCTATCCAGAGTCCTATTATGCCTGGCGGGCGGCGTCCCTACTAGGCTGGAATGTGGGAACGTTTACCACGGTGCGATTGCTGACCCCCACAGTGGATCATGTGGCGGAACGGCCGTTACTCCCCGCCGGCTCTGATTTGACTGGGGAACTCTATGCTCTTGGCTTTGAGGCGGCGGCTTGGCGACGTTGGCAAATGGAGTTTCCTGACCCCATGAATCCCACAGTGGCAGAACAATACACTGAGGCTCTGATGCTCCAGGTGATTGGCGAGTATATCGACAGTTTGTTTATGCTGTCAAGTCTGGGTTGGCGCGATGACCCCGAGGAGTTGGCAGAGTATGAGGCGTTTAAGGCCGAACGGGCCTATTGGTATAGTCTCTATCCTTTCCCATTTCGGGAGCCGATTGTACGCTGGTCAGCGGCCCGCCAGATCGACCCCCTGCTCACCCTGGCTCTGATTCGCCAGGAGTCCCGGTTTATGCCTGGGATTCGCTCGGTGGCCAATGCGATCGGTCTGATGCAGGTGTTGCCGGAAACGGCCGATTGGATCGCGGCTCGAAAGGACGAAGATCCCCCCAGAGATTTGAGAGATCCCGATGATAATATCCGTTTGGGAACGCTCTATCTGGACTTCACCCACAATGAGTACGATAACAATACTCTGTTTGCCTTAGCCAGTTACAATGCGGGTCCCGGCAGTGTCGATAATTGGATTGCGCGTTTCGGTTTCAGTGATCCCGATGTCTTTGTTTCCCAAATTCCCTTCCCGGAAACACAGGGCTATATTAGTTCTGTGATGGGAAATTATTGGAACTATCTGCGTCTGTATAACCCCGAGATCCGGGCCCAACTTGAGGATCTCAAGGAGTGAAGTCTATAGGGAGGGGGGCAGGTTGCCGCGATTGGCGATCGCCCATAAGTCCACTACGCCCAACAGCAGGGTAAATCCCAGCAAAATTATATACATCCAAGGTTGGGCTAGGGGACGGACATCCTGAGTATCAATCCCAGTTTTGGCTTCTACGTTCTGCACCAGTCGGGAGAACCCCGCCACTCGCATCGGCAGTAGGTAGCCTTCCCCGCTGTGACTGAGGAAATAATAGACTAATCCCCCCTGGCCAGTGGTTTTAGGTTTCAAGGCTTTCACCTGATCCCAGGGTAAAAACCAGCCTTTGCGGAAGAGGGAAGCAAACCAACGGGGATAGGTCACCCGAATCCCCGCCTCATCCAGTAAGACGCGCTCACTTAAGGCACCATACAGGGCCAGCCAGCCTAGGACGAGGGCCAGCCAAAGCCAAATGGGGTTGACTGGGGCTTCGGTGGCTTCCGCGAGAACCGGTAGGGGCAGGGTTAGGGCCAAATACAAGGCCAATAGGGTGATGCGAATTAAGGGGGAAATCCGAAAGATGGAAGGGTGAGAGGAAGTCATGATCGCGGCGGCAGGTATTTTTGCACAACAGTCCAACCACTCCACGATACCGCCAGGAAGCCCAAAGCGAGAAGTAGATTACTGGTGATATGAATCCGCCGCATCTGGGGCTGTTTCGGCCCAATCCGCCAGCCACTCCAGGCAGAGGTCAGAACTAGGAGCACGACAACTAACCCAGCTAGCAAATGCCAGGAATGACCCAGACTCCCGTAATGGCCCAGGGTGCCAATTAGACCAATAGTTAGCAAAAACAACACCAAAACTAAGAGGCTGATCCCTAAGGCTCGGTGCAGGGGGGCTAACCCGGGGGGACGAGGCTGTTGACGACGGCGATCGCTCCACAGGATAAGCCCACTGATAGCCAGTAATCCGTAGGCTGTCAGGGACAGTCCCATGGACCAGGCGGCAAAACGCCATAGCCAGAGGAAGGAGGGAAGATCCACGATCGTATGTTCCTTAACAGTGATGTCGCTTCCGATCCTATCCTGACCCAGGGCCCCGCGAAGGGGGACGATCGCAAGCCCCAATCGCGGCGATCGCCCCCAGGAGGAGAGTTAGCTGTTATGGCAATCCCTCTCGGATGGTTCCCTAGTCTACGGAAGCCAAGGCTGGGGCTTTGTGAGCCTCTGCTACCGGTCTCGGACTCGGGCGAGGCAGAGGTTCATGATTCTTTACATTTTGGCGATCCCCTTTTACGGTAGAATCACTGTCACCGCTCACTTGTTGTTCCGGTTCTGGTTCTGCTTCAGCCTCAGTGGTCACCTTGAGCCGTTGGCAGGAAATGGTATCGGAAAGAATGGCACTAGCCATCATGCCGGTGTGGATCTCGAGTTGTGCCTGAGGCATGGCCTCAAACACAAGCCGCTGTCCGGGAAATACAACCCGCTCGAAGTACCAGTTTTGGATATTGGTGATGCGGGCGACCTGGATCTGGCTGGTTGCGTTGATGTAGCAACAAAGGATCGGGTCTGAACTGTCCTTCGGTAAGGGATCGAGTATTTGAGCCATAACGTTTCAGCGTCTTAGTCTAGTTAAAATCTAAAGCGATTGTTATATCTGAAGACTAACACCTTGCGATCCCAGGTAGCTGTAAAAGCGAATACCAACTCCATAAAAATGGGAAAATTGATTTTTTTCCATTGAGACCAGGGTGGCTGGATTCCGCTGCTTCTGGGGCCCTCCCTCCTAATTTGTAGGCGATCGTTACAAAACAACTCCCCCACGTCCTCCTGGATGGGAACAGGCGAGTTTACGCCCTGAAGCGCCCATTTTAAATGGGGAGTCTCGGGGCTAAATTTTTTTGTTTTTTTTAGATTTTTCCCTCAATCCCCCTCAGGATTACCCCTCACGGCTGGGTTAAGCAAGCTTTCAGCACAAGTGTTATGGTGAAAGTTAAAGATATATGAAGCATTTTTATGGCGACGAACATCGATCGTGTGCTCTATGTCCGCCTTCCCTGCAACCCCATCTTTCCCATTGGGGTTGTGTACCTAGCGGATCATCTGCATAAACTCTTCCCCGACATCCAACAGCGAATTTTCGACCTTGGGGCTATCCCCCCATTGGATTTCAACGGGGCCCTAGACGAATGCGTTGATGAGTTCCAACCTCAGCTACTGGTCTTTTCCTGGCGGGATATTCAGATCTACGCCCCAGTTGGGGGTCGAGGTGGCAATCCCTTGCAGAATGCCTTTGAGTTTTACTACGCCACCAACCCTTTCGTCAAATTACGGGGTGCGTTAGGGGGATTACGCCTGGCGGGGTCGTACTATGGCGAGTTATGGCGTAATCAAGGTCTGATTCGTCGCGGCTTAAAACGGGCCCGGCGCTATCACCCAGAAGCCCGGGTAGTCGTTGGAGGTGGGGCTGTGAGTGTCTTTTACGAACAACTCGGTCGTAGTCTTCCCAAGGGCAGTATTATCTCCGTGGGTGAAGGGGAGGCCCTGTTAGAAAAGCTGCTGCGAGGACAGGAGTTCCAGGATGAACGTTGCTACATTGTCGGGGAAACCCAACCCCGAGAGCGGCTGATTCATGAAACCCCCGCTCCCATCGAGAAAAGCGCCTGCAACTACGATTACATCGCCAGCATCTGGAACCAATTTAACTATTACTTCCTCGATCAAGACTTTTATCTCGGGGTGCAAACCAAACGGGGCTGTCCCCATAACTGCTGTTACTGTGTCTATACGGTCATTGAAGGCAAACAAGTCCGTATTAACCCCGCCGATGAAGTGGTGGCTGAAATGCGCCAACTCTATCGTCGCGGCATTCGTAATTTCTGGTTTACCGATGCTCAGTTTATCCCCGCCCGTCGCTATATCCAGGATGCCATCGAACTCCTACAAAAAATTCTGGACTCGGGAATGGACGACATTCATTGGGCGGCCTATATCCGTGCAGACAACTTGAACCCGCAACTGTGTGATCTGATGGTCAAAACGGGGATGAATTACTTTGAAATTGGTATCACCAGCGGCTCTCAGGAGTTAGTTCGTAAGATGCGCATGGGGTATAACCTGCGGGTAGTGTTGGAAAACTGTCGCGATCTCAAAGCGGCTGGGTTTAATGATTTGGTCTCGGTTAACTATTCGTTTAACGTCATTGACGAGACCTATGAAACCATTCGCCAAACCATCGCCTATCACCGGGAACTCGAAGCGATTTTCGGGCGCGACAAGGTTGAACCGGCGATTTTCTTTATTGGCCTGCAACCCCACACTCATTTGGAAGACTATGCCTTAGAGAAAGAGGTGTTGAAACCCAATTATAACCCCATGAGTTTGATGCCTTGGACGGCTCGAAAACTTCTGTGGAATCCAGAACCCCTCGGCTCCTTTTTTGGCGAGGTTTGTCTGGAGGCCTGGCAACGCAATGGTAATGATTTTGGCCGGGAGGTGATGGATATTTTAGAGGAACGGCTCGGCCGTGCGGACTTGGAGGAGGCTCTGAGTGCGCCCATGGTTGACGCCTCCCCCACCCCCTCGAAGTCTCTGGTGACAACGTCAGGCTAGGGACTGAGTCAGCTGAGGAGGGAACCCAACTCACAAGGCCGTTATGACGCAGTTACGTCCGGCGGCCTTGGCACGATAGAGGGCAGCATCGGCGCTCTGAATGACGGCTGATGCTGTCGTTCCCTGCTGGGGAAAGGCGGCGACCCCAAAGGAGGCACTGATGGAGCTGATGGTCTGGCCTTGATAGTGTAGAGCCTCCTGGGTAATGGCGACCCGCAAGGCCTCAGCGCGATCGCTGGTAATGTCGAGGGAACAACCGGGCAAAAGTAGCATCATTTCCTCACCCCCATAGCGACAGGGAACATCCGAGGCTCGACAGTGGCGCGTCAAGAGGTCGCTAATCCGCTGTAAAACTTGATCGCCAAACTCATGACCATAAGTGTCGTTGAAGCTCTTAAAGTGGTCGATATCCAAGAGGATGACCCCAATTGGCTCTTTTGTGCGCTGACTGCGGGCGATCGCCTGTTCAAAGCTTTCTTGCAAATAGCGACGGTTAAATAACCCCGTTAGGGGATCACGGATACTTTGACGATGTAGGGTTTCTCGTAGATTCAGGTTGGCGATGGCTAACCCGAGTTGTTCTGATAGAGTTTGCGCTAGTTGTTGCTTGGTCTCCCTTAGGGCACTCTCGGTTTGGGTTTCTAGATACAATAAACCCAGGGTCTCTCCCTGAGCAATAATGGGAAGACAAAAGGTCACTGCTAAATGCACTGCATCATGCAGGTGATTACAGTAGGGGCTGGCACTATCCCTATGACGGTAGTAAGGACGACCTCGCCGCAATGCCCAGCAGTCCTCAATGGGGAACTGCTCCTGAGACTCGATGGCCCCTCCCCACTGGGCAACCTTCTCGATGCGTGACTTCGAGGGATTCACCTCAAATAATGCCCCACGACAATGGGGAAAGAGGGACGCAATGAAGCCGCTGAGGGTTTGATAGACTTCGTCAACGGTTAGACAGGCTTGTAGGAACTCATTGATTTGACTTAGGATTAGCATCTCCTGATGGCGTTCTCTGAGGTCTGTCAGGTGTTGTTCTAAGTCTTGATTGGCCTGTTGCAGCGCTTTTTCCGACAGCTTGCCTTGGGTGATGTCCCGGAAGGTCACGGTAAAGCCATCTCCAAGTTTGACGGCGATGGTCTCAAACCAACAGTCAAGTCCCTCATGTTGATAATGGAACTCTTTAACAAACGGCTCTGCCGATTCCACCACCTGAACATAGGCATCAAAGAGTCCGTCGGTTTTATTACCGGGCATTTCTTCTAGGAGCCTTTTCCCCAGGAGGTCTTCGGGCGATCGCCCCACCAGTTCCCCCGCCCGAGGATTACTCAACAGCCAGATAAAATCGACAATCGTCCCCTGAGTATCCCGCAAGGCTTCAAAGGCCATAATGCCATCGAGGGAGCTATTGAGAACCCCACTTAACTGAGACTCAGACTCCCGCAAGTGGGCTTCAATCTCGACCATCGGCGTAATATCACTGAGCAGTTTAATACAGCCGTCATACTCTCCCTGGGCATTCACTTGGGCGGTACTGGAGATCAGAACCCAAAGGGGGGTTCCATCCCGCCGCGATAGGGCAGCTCGACATTGTTGGGAGATCCCACTAACATGAGATTGACCTAATCCGTCTTGTTCCTGGAGCAGATAAGCCTCAAAAGGCGTCCCCAGCAGATCGGTGAGGGAATAGCCCAGCATGGTAGCCAGTTGTTGATTGACGAAGCAAGTCTTATTTTGGGGATCTAAGACCCAGACGCCTTCTAGGGTGGTTTCGATGATCGTTCGGTATTTGGCCTCGCTTGCTTGTAGGGCTAACTCTGCCTGTTTGCGATCGGTAATATCGTAGTCAATTCCCGTCATGCGGATGGGAACTCCTTGACTATCTCGTTGAATCAGAGCCGCCTCCCGAAGCCATCGCTGTTCCCCGTCAGGCCGGCGAATCCGAAATTCGATATCAATGGGAGTTCCCTGTTGTAAGGCGGCGTTCATGGCGGTTTCAAAGCGGGGGCGATCTTCCGGCTCCACGAGATCGATCCAATCCTCATAGCTGGGATCTCCTTCTAAGTTAGAGACTCCCAGCAAATCGTACATTCGTTGATCCCAATAGGTCACATCGCCAAATGTCCAATCCCAGGTCCCAATTTGACCGGCATCCAAGGCTAAATTGAGACGGGTAGATAGGGCTTCGAGTTGAGTTTGGGAGTCGAGGGTTTCTGTGATATCACGAGCGGCAGCATAGATGAGGTCTCCTACGGGAACAGAGCGCCATTCTAGGTAGCGATAGGAGCCATCCTGACAGCGATAGCGATTGACAAAGTTCAGGATCTGCTCTTGATTGGCTAATCGCGAAAGTTGGCTGCGGGTTTTGTCTAAATCCTCAGGGTGAATATATTGAAGAAAATTCTGGCCCTCTAAGTATTCGAGAGGATAGCCGAGGGTTTTTTGCCACTGGCTGTTGAGGCGGACAAATTCCCCTCGGGTGTTGGCAATACAGAGCAAATCAAGGGCTACGGAGAAAAAGCGATCTAATTCTTCGGTTTTGGCTTGTAGTTGTAGTTCATATTTCTTCCGTTCAGTAATATCTTTGATAAAGCAATAATGTCCAGAAAAGTTACCATCTTGGTTATAATCTGCAACTAAATAAAGATGCTTGTAAAATATAGATTTATCCCAGCGCAATCCTCGAACTTCGAGTTCGACTTTTCCCGTCCTCAACATTTTTTGATAGGACGCTTTTACAAGAGGAAGATCATCCGGATGAACCGTTGGCTCCCAAGAGTGACCAATGAGCTGCTCGGGGGCACAGCCACAAATGCGGGCATAGGCTGGGTTTACGGTCTGATAGTATCCTTCAGGATTGAGATAAGCGATGCCTTCAACTGTATGCTGGAGAGCTTTATTTTTTTGCTTTAATTGTTGATTAACCGTGGTAATAGTAACGTTGTTTTTGGAGACTTCAACTTCTAACTGTGCCTTGGTAGATTCTAATTTTTGGAGAAGATTAGCATGGTTAAGGGCAACTTCACTGTGAATCGCAATTTGCCGAAATCCCTCAATTTCTGAAGCGTGCCAATCTCGGGTCGCACAACAGTGATGAGCTGAGAGTAATCCCCAAACTTGATCGTCTTGTAAGAGGAGAATGACCAAGGTGGCTTTGGTCTGGAGGTGGCGAAGGAAGTCGAGATAGCAGGGATCTAAATTGCTTTGCTCCACATCAGCGATCGCCCGTAGGGTATCCTGAGTCTCCAAATTATTTCGTTTTTGAAAGCAGAGATCTTGAATCCTCCGCTTTTGCAGAGACCAGATCGGATCGGAGACGGCCTCGACGACCACTTCACCCCACTCTTGGTCATGAATCTGATAGAACAACACGCGATCGCACCCCAGTAACCCCTGGACCTCATCGACGGTAGTTTGCAGAATCTCATTGAGTTGTAGAGATTGACGAATCCGCAAGGCACTGCGAGTGACGAGATCGGCCCAGCTACCCTGAGATGTTGAACTGGGCGTGACGGCTGACTGACGTCCGTTTGGCTTGGGGGTAAGGTCTCGATTCTGGCGTGTAAGATTCATCGGCTGGGTGACGTCTTTTGACCGGTGTTGGGGGTGGATTCTCCCTTCATTGTAACCACCCAGGAGTAGCGTTCTGGAGTTAGGATGCAGCCAGCCAGCTAACCAGACCTCAGGGAGGCCATGAGACTTGTGCCTCCCGAGACGAGGTGAGGGGCTTGGGAGAATCTTAACGAAAGATAACAAGTCTTTCTTCTGGGGCGATCGCTCCGTCACAATAGAAATTAGAGCACGATTCACCTGATATCAAAACTCATTATGAACGCTGTAGAACAACTCCTCGAACGCTATACCGCTGGCGAGCGTAACTTCCGGGATCTCGATCTATTTCGCGCTGACCTCAATGGAGCGGATTTGAGTGGGGCCAGTTTTTTCCGGGCTAATCTGTTTAGTGCTAATCTCTTCCGTGCCAATCTAATCGGCGTGACCTTTTATAATGCTACCTTGATTGGGGCGAACCTCTACTGTGCGAATCTTAGTGGGGCCGACCTCAGTGGGGCTAATCTCACCTGTGCTAACTGTGAAGGAGCGGATTTCAGTGGGGCCGATTTAACGGCGGCGGACTTGGGTGGGGTTGATTTTAGCCTCGCGAATCTCAGCTATGCCAATTTAACCCGCAGTAATCTCATGCGGGCCAGTCTGGTGAATGCCAAACTGGACCATACCAATTTCACCGGGGCCGATTTGAAATGGGCCAACCTCAATGATGCTGAAATCACGGAGGCTCAGGTGCGATCGGCTCAATTTGCCCATGCGATTGGTTTAACCCCTGAGTTACAGGCCCGCTTGCAACGCGAAGGAGCGATTATCTCTGCCTAGAGGCTCCCTTAAGACTGGGACTGAGGCAAGGGGGCAAATAGGAGCAGGCCAGCCAAAATGGTCAGGATGGAGGCGGCATAAAATACCGTCGCTAAGTCCCAGATGTTGAGGACGACTCCGAGCAACACCGGTGAGGCGAATTGTCCGAGAAAGCTAATCCCCGTTCCTACGGCGAGAATGCTGGCCCGAAGTTCAAAGGGGGACAGGTTAGCTAGGGCGTTATACAAGTTGGGGAGTACGATACCAAAGCCAAGGCCAAAGAGAGCTGCGGCGAGTAAGACTCCCCATAATTCCGTAATCCAGGGAATTGGTGCTAGGGTGGCGGCCATGATGCCAAACCCTAGAGCGGTGGATTGGTTTAAGCCAATCATTTTAGCCAGGGGTTTGGCCCCAAAGGCGGAAATGAACGCCGCCCCAATGGCCCGGGAGGCCAGAACCATTCCGTTGAGTTTTGGGGTGAGTCCCAGGGCCTGATCCAGGTAAATGGGCGCATAAATCACCACCGCATACATGGCGATGGAAGACAGTCCCATGGTGACTAGCAAACGAGCGGTGACGAGACGGGAGAGTTCTCGGGTGAGTTTCCCTCCTAAGCCCTGGGATGGGCTAGATTTGGAGCTGAAGGATGAGGAAGTGTTGAAGGCGTAGAGTCCGAGAAGGCCTAGGGGGAAGGCGATACCGTTGAGATAGAAGGCATATTGCCAATCATTATTGCCCACCAATCCCCCCAGTAAGGGATAGACAATTCCGGTGATAGTGAGGACAGCGGTGGCAAAGCCGAGCATCCGGGTTCGTTCCTCTCCTTCATAGAGTCGTCCTAAGACCCCTAAACAGGAGGCGGCTAACCCTCCACAGGCAATTCCCAGTAGCCCCCGCACGACCAGTAGAGACCAAAAATTGGGCATCCAAGCCCCGACTACGCCGAAAATGCCGTAGAAGGTCATGGCGGGGAAGAGAACTCGCGACGGCCCGATTTTGTCGGCAAGTAGGCCCAGGAGGGGACTGGAGAGGGCTAAGGTCAAACAGTGGAAACTGGCGAGGGTTCCTCCCCAGGCTAAGTCGATGTTGAGTTCTTGCATCAGATCGGGCAGGACTGGGGCGATCGCCCCCCCAGCCATGGTCGTGAGGGAACCTGCCCCCAAGATCACCGGCACTCTGAGCGTCTCGCGGCTAAATTTTCGAACCCAATCCGTCATATTACCTCCACAGCTTGCAAAGAAAGTGCTATATCATTGCACATCAGGCCCCAGACTCCTATTTTGGAGTAGATGGCGGCTAGCCTACAATGAACTCTAGGCACAATCTCAACTGTCCTTGGGGTCATGATAGGTATCGGGGATAAAATCCTGCTATCATCGCTGTACCTTAACCGATCCCATTCGGGGGCAATTCATCGAAAAATCTATGGGTTATGTCATTTTGCCTGGCTCTGAGGCGGTTCTCTGGAGGTCGTGGCCGATGAAACCCCTCATTTTAGCGGGGAGTTGCAAATGGCGATCGCGGCAACGTGCCAGTGGTCTTGCCTGTCAGTGAGGATAACAGGTATCTTATCTAGGAAATTAAACTGAGATGTTAGAAACGGCAGCCCATCGGCTATCAAGACCAACGGTGAGGGGAGAAAGCTAGTGCAAGTTATCCAAGAATACGTGCAGAAGTTACACGCACACGGGTTTTATCCTGATGAGTACATCTGTCACGGCAAAGAGGGCAATCTGATTGATATCGAGGAACCGGTGAGTCAAAGACGGCTCAAGGTGTTAACCTTCTGTACGAATGATGTCCTCGGACTGGTGCAGAATCCTCAGGTGAAACAAGCGGCGATTGATGCCATTGTTCAATATGGGACGTCTAACAGTTCTTGTGAGGCGTTGAGTGGCCGCATTGATTTACACCGTCAACTGGAACGGGAAATCTCTGAGTTTAAGGATTTAGGCCATACCCATTTGTTTGTGAATGCTTGGATGGCGTTACAAGCTCTAATGGATGCGTTCTGCCATCTGGCCATCCCGATTTCTGGATTTCAGCATACCCGCGAGACGCTGATTCTCAGTGATGTTCTCAATCATGGCTGCATCATCTCGGCCATCGCGAACTCGAATAATCGCTCGGGTAAGGTGTTTAGTCAAAGCCCCCGGGTGCGGGTGAAGGCCTATCGCCACAATGATGTGAATGATTTGGCCCGCAAACTGCGACGCTATGCTCAACCGGGTGATCGCATCATGTTGATTTCTGATGCGGTGTTCTCGATGGATGGGGATATCGCACCGTTGCCGGAGTTTCTAGATGTGATGGAGCAGTATCCGGGCAGTGTCATTGTCATGGATGAGGCCCACGCTAGTGGTTCGATTGGAGCCTCGGGACGGGGAATTTATGACCATTTCGGGATTTCTCCCCAGGATGTGATCCGCCGGGGTATGGTTCCGATTATCATGACCACCTTCTCGAAGTTTGCGGCGTCAGCCGGGGCGGCGTTGAGTAGCCCCAGTCCTGAATTGAATGACTTGCTGACGGTGTCGCCAACGTCGATTGGCACGATTTCTCTACCTCCCCCGATTACGGCGGCGGCCTTGGAGAGTATTCGTCAGGTTCGGCAGCATCCTGAGTTGGTGCAAACTCTACAGGCGAATACCCGCTATCTGCGATCGCGCCTCATTGAACATGAGTTCCAGGTAATTGGTGAAACCAACGTGATTCCGGTGATTCTGTCGCCTGAGATTAATCCCAAATACTTTGCGCGTCATATGATGGACCGCTATGGGATTTGGATTTCGCCGATTTGGTTCATCGCTAAACCTCGGATGCGGATTACGGCCAATGCTTTGCATACGAAGGAGGAGATGGATCGTCTGGTTGAGGCGATGGTGGAAACCCGAGCCGCTATGGTATCCTCGACGGCAACCGTTAGCGCATAACCAGTCAAGATGGCTCAAATCACGGTTCGACCGGTGACCAGTGAGGGCGATCGCCAGCAGTTTTTAGAGGTTCCCCAGTGGGTCTATCGCCATGACCCCAACTGGGTTCCTCCTCTTAAGGCCTCGATTGCTGCTCAACTGTCTCCCGAGGATAACCCGTTTCTCGGCTATGGGGAGTTCCAAGGGTTTTTGGCCTTTGATGACCAGGGACGGGCGATCGGACGTGTCGTGGCCGCGATTAATCAGCGGTTGATTGAGCGTGAAGGTCGGCGGGTGGGTCTGTTTGGCTATTTTGAATGTATTGAGGACTTCGCCGCCGGCCAGCAGTTGTTGGAGGCGGCTCTGTCTTGGTTGGGCGATCGGCAAATCGAGGTGGTCCGTGGCCCCATTAACCTCTCAACCCATAATAACTGTCTCTTTCTCGTCGAGGGGTTTGAGCGCCCCCCGATGATGATGATGCCCTATAACCCCCCCTACTATCCCCAATGGCTAGAGGAGATGGGTTGGGTGAAGGCCAAAGATGCTTACGCCTATGACTTCCCCATGGAGCCATTATCGGACAAATTCGAGAAGGCCTATCGCATCGCCCTCAAATCCGGCATCACCTTCCGCCCCATTCGCACTAAAGGGGAAGGGTTTGACGAGGATGTGCGCAGTTTGTACCGCCTCTTTACCCAAGCCTTCGCCAATAATTGGAGTTCCACCCCCCGCACAGAAGCCGATTTCTTGGAGGAGGCCCAACAGCTTAAAAGCCTAGTTGACCCTGACATTTTTCCCATTGCTGAGGATAACGGCGAGATGGTGGGCTTTTTTATGGGTCTCCCAGACTACAACATCGCCTTAAAGCACGTCAACGGAACCCTAAATATTTGGGGATTGCTCAAGTTTCTCTGGTATCGCCGCCAAATTAAGCAAGCGCGGATGATTACCCTCTGTGCGTTGCCTGAATACCGCCGAAAAATGGTTCCCCTAGCGTTGGTCTATCTCACCATGAAAGGGGGGGAGAAACGGGGCTATCAGCGGGCGGAATTGTCCTGGATTTGGGAAGATAACCACCCCTCTCGCCGCATTACGGAAGCTTCCGGTGGGGTGATTGGCAAAACCTACCGGGTGTACGAGAAAGAACTTTAACAGTTACTCTATCCGCTTAGTTGAGGTTATCATGACATCAAAACGACGGAAGCCAAAATCGAGTAAACTTGGCAGTCTACTAGGAGTATGTATCGCAACCGGAGCAGTCCTGTGGTCTATTGGCTATGACCCTAGTAGTGCGGGCAACTGTTTAGGGTCTTCCGCTTGGGTGACTGCCTATAATAATCAGCAAATTAATCATGCCCATATTTTTTGTGGAGAGTTGAATCAACGGGGGCGGCTGGTGGGATTTCATTCCCGTCCTGGGGGCAGAAATCCCTCAACTGTGGCTGGATTTACTATGACCCAATCCCCCAATCGTCAGGGAATTTATGCTGGGGAATGGACTTATCAAGGGAGGTCCCAGGAAACCAAGTTTTCAACCATGTTTCCCGACTCCTGTAGCGCATCTCAGGTGATTAACTCCATTGGTCACGCAGCCGCCAATACCGTATCATGCCCTGCGAATGCCCCTAATTGGGCTTGGTGTGGCCCCAATAGCCCAGGTAATGCAGGAGATGCTCGGTTTTGTCATGGGGATGATGGTAGCTCATATCTCATTGCTGGGGCTAACCGTTCAGAGGGTAGAATTAATACCGGATTTCCCCTAAGAACGTCAAGATGAGTATGTCAGACAATTGGGACGGGTCAGAGTGGGGACGCAAAAGTCAGGCCCACCGTCGAGTCTTGGAATTTTTAACCTTAGATGTTCAAGATAACCTTGACTATCTTACCCATTTATGGAACCAAATTAACGCCTTAGAAGCGGGCAAAATCTCAGATTGTGTCTGTTCTGGAAATGCGTATTATGTGAGCTTATTGCCTCAAACGGTTACCATCGAAAATTTAATTATAGAGGATGAACCCATCGAAACTATTTCTTTACATGAGTTTAAAGAGGCTATTTTAGGTTGGCAAAAAAACCTTGAGCCTTAAATGTTGGGGACTATCCTGGAGAGGAAGAAAAGGGGTAAACCGATGCAGTTTACCCCAGTCGAGTGGCTTAATTAAATTTCGTCCCAACCTCCCACGCCAGAGGACATCACATAACTGGTGACTTGTGCTTCAAAGAAGTTGGCCTTGGTATGGCCTTCGGCTTTGGTGTCCGAGAACCGCTCTAGGTGAGTGTAAGGACTCTTTTGATAGCGGGGTTCGGGATAAAGAGGTTTCAAGCCGATGGCTTTGAGACGGATATTGGCCAGGTATTTGGTGTATTGTTCGGTGCTGTGTTCCGTAATCCCGAGGATGTTATTCCCCACGATGTGATTCGTCCACTTACATTCATGTCGAACGGCGGTGTCCATCATGTCATAGATCGCATCTTGGGAATGGGGAAAGATGGCCATGGCTTCGGGAATGAGTTTTTGGAACAGCCGCACATGACTGAGTTCGTCCTTTGTGTTCAGCTAGGGGCGCTAACCCTAACCCGTGATTTACGTTTGCTTAACCACCGCTACCCGTCACCGAGTAGAACAGACCATATCATAATCCTTTACAGGATCCCCCCCGCTTCGATACCGCTTGGTATCTACTCCCTTTCGGGATGGTCGTTGCTCCTTTTGTTAAACAAGTCCCAAGCATCTTTCCAGGTTTTCCGGTGTCGGACATTGCTAATAAAAGAACTATAAAAATTTTTGATAGTTCTTTTATACCATGTTGAAGCTTGTCTAACAACTTGGATCAGGGTTTTCTCACAAATGAGAGGTTCCCTGAGTTCAAGGGGTTTTCGACTATCGTTTCCGATAGAAGCCGCCAAGGTTAACGGTTGATCATCTTGAAGATGTCGGCACTTCCCGGCATTAACATCCGGGAGGCAAAATTGTAGAAGGCAATAAATCCGTTATAGAAATATAATCCTTCCAGAATATAGTCGGTCACCAAGGACATGAAGTAGTTTTCCACGGTTGGGTTATCAACATAGCGTTGATATTGCCCAGCAATGAACTCACAACGGTCTTTTAACACCTTATCGGTGCGCCAAAAATCGTAAACCGCTGAGCGGCGATCGCTGGGAATAATGGTCTCAATCATGTATTGATACACATATGTTCAGTTAAGGGCGCAACTCCTCAACCCGTCGCCTTTCAGCAACTGCTACCTGTCACCAGGTAGGTCAGACTATATCATACTCCCGTTTCTAATCTGCTTTAGGGAGTCCCCCCGTTTCCAGTGCCATTGGCTTGCACTGTACTCTCTTTCGAGATAGTCGTTGAACCTTGAGTTAAACCGTATTTTTGTTTGACATCCATATAGGCATCTTGGTTGTTCACAACTGCGTTAATCAGGGAGAAAGATTGCTGTTTGGTTAAACCCAACTCTGGTTCTAGATATTCCCGATAAATATCAGTCCAGGATTTACCAGAAAGAACCTTTGATGCAATATCACTCGCTACCTCACGACTATATTTAACCTGTCTCAAACCAGTATCAAAAGCATGTCTCATGTTTTCTCTGTGACTGACGGCTTCGAGGTTATCAATCCGGTTATCAGTTTTTACACCGTTTTTGTGATTGATTTCTTGACAGGAAAAGTCAAAATCTGGATTAAAGGTTTTGTAGCATGCGAGATGTACTGCAATGGTTTGCCTATTTCGTTTTCCCTTTTCAAAAATGTAGTAAGTGAACCGCAGATAGCCTGTAGAGTCTTTTTGGGGAACAACTAACTTCTGGGTTGAAAAATTGAGTATATCACCAAATTTGCTGATAAAATACTGCCTGGTCTCCAACCAGTTCATTCGGAAAAACTCTTGACCTTCAAATCGAGTAGTCTGTTGAGGGATTTGGTTAAACCAAGGATCAACCCAATAGAGGTTTTCTAAAGAAAGGTTTGTGTTGTCGCCATCCAGGTAGCAAACGGTGTGCTGCCTATCCAACGGCATCCCTAAGTAAGTTTCGGCTAATAGCTCGGCTAGAAGGCGCATTTTACGTCGGATACAAACTCTGATACATCCTTTGGTGTTGACCTTGAGAACTCGGGTTCCCTTTTTGACTATCCCATTAATAGATATTGAGTGTTCCGGGGCGCTAGGTAGTTGTTTCACGGTTTAAGCTCCTTGGCTGCTGATTGTCTCAGTTATAACATAACATGATGAACGGAAACGTGTTAACATATTACTGAGACTTTCCAGCAATTAGAGGGGTTTGCTACCGCCATTGCTGACGGAAGGAGCTATTGGTTTAACTCTGGTTATGGAGAGCTTCTTGACTGATTTGCTCTGCCATACACATGGAGACTTCAGGCGCGGTAATACTCACCTTCAGCTGAGGTAAATTCACCGTTTGTACAGAATCCAAAAAGGTAAGATAGGACAAAATCCCATCAAAAGCTCGCCGTTCATCGAGAGTGAGATTCACGTAGTCGGTGACATCCTGGGTAATATCGAGCTTTTCAGCAACCCAGAAGTTTTCCCGCATTTGGCGATATAAGCCAACAGCCCAGTTGTAGCGAACATCGTTCAGTTGCATCAGGTTGGTGGTGTCCCCAAACCAAATACTCCGATGTTCTGGGTCATCATTTCCTTGAGGATTGAAAATTGGGTTGACTGGCATCCGAGATGGATGTGTTGTGCTTGGACTGGAGGTCATACAAGTACAAAAATGAGTGCATTTGACGATTCAGATTATAACAAATTTTCCTAAAAAACAAGACCCTTAATTTTTTATTTATTTGGGTCTTCTGGGTTTAGGGTGATAAGGAGGATTTATGGCAGATTACATCCGTTGCGGTAGGGGCGAAAAATTTTTCGCCCCTACAATTTGGTATCCCATGCAACCAATTTCAGCCGATATCCTGAAGACCCATTTATTTCGGTTTATTGATTCTGGCAGTCCTCACAAAAAAAGACGTACCGAAGTACGCCTTAGACAATTCAGCTAGACTCGCAACTTAATTGGCACAAGAGACACAGCCATCTCCAGACTCCTTGAAACTATCCTTCTGAACGGTACGAATGTAGTAAATCGCCTTACAACCGGACTCCCAAGCCAAGACTAAGGTTTCAAAAATATCCTTAGCTTTAATACTGCGCTCCGGCTCATCCGGGAAATAAACCCCAGCATTAAGGTTAAACATCAACTCCATGGAAATCCCTGTATCAATCCATTGCTGCATCGTGGCAACAGCTTTCACCACTTGGGTTTGAGGGATGGATTTGTTTTCCGTGTAGTACCAGAAGCGATCCTTAATATAAGGCGGCGCAATGGGAACGGTTCCTTTGGCCCATTTGTCGTAGAAAAAGCGGCTGTAGGTGGGGAGAATGCTGGCGGTGCAGCCTTGAACCAGGGAGGAGGAGGTGTTGGGGGCGATCGCCGTAATATGAGAGTTACGAATCCCATGGCGTTGAATATCCTGGGAAAGCTGTCGCCAACGTTGGGGATGACGAGAATGCTCATCAAACCAGGACACCGGTTTGGCCCCAATCAGATGTCCCCGACTCCATTCACTCCCAGAAAATGCCGCATAGGCGCCTCGTTCCCGTGCCAGTTTCATGGAGGCTTCGGTGCAATAATAACCGATATCTTCAAAGAGATGGTCAATCTCCTCGATATGGCTATAGGAGAGTTTCCGTTTGGCAAGCCAATCGGCTAATCCCATGGCCCCAACACCAATAGTGCGATATTTATCATTGTGAGTTTCGCTGGCAGCGAAGGGGGTTTGGGTAATCTCGATGGTGTTGTCGAGAATGCGAACGGCAATTTCACAAATCTCGGGGAGTTCCTTGGCGTCAATGTTGGCGAGATTCAGGCTATCGAGATTGCAACAATGGGCCTCTGTCCCCGGTTTGACATTGGACCAGGATTCCTGACATAAATTTCCTCCCGGAATATAACCCTCGTGTTTATTTGGATTGGCGCGGTTGGCGGTGTCTTTGAACCAGAGATAGGGCATCCCGGTTTCGACTTGAGTCCGCATGATGTGCTTAAACAAGTCCCGCGCCTTGACTTGTTTGTAAAGCGTAATGGTGTCTCCTAAGCTGGCTTCGATATCCCGGTAAGCTGCTTCAAATGCTTCTCCCCATAATTCAGCCAGTTCAATGCCAAGTTTATCCCGCACTTCATAGGGGTCAACCAACGTCCAGGTTTCCGCTTTGACAACCCGCCGCATAAACTCATCACTGATGACAAATTGAGGAAAAATATCGTAAGCTTTGCGTCGTTGATCCGTTTGTGTTCATCTTGATTCGCTACGTCAAGACTGTCCATTTTGGACGACTCACACTTTCGCGTAAGACCAGACTATATCTTAATCCTAGATCTAGGATTCCCCCTACTTCCATTCGCTTGAATGTACTTCCTGACGGAATAGTCGTTGAACCTGATTCATCTTAGAGAACCTCGGCTGCTGATTGCCCATTGTTACATCTGCTCTATTTTCGACCGTCACACTTGCTATTTCTAGCTATGTTGTGGTTAGGACAGCTTTAGGGGTTCCCAGCAATTCAGGGGGTGCAATTATGCCATTACTGACATAACGGGCTAAACATTAACCATTCTCTGTTTGACATTCGAGAAATTCAGGAATGTCTAAGTGCCAACTATCTAGGCTTACCGTGACTGCGCCGGCTCGGCGACCACCCTGATTGACTGCGATCGCCGTATCGTTGAGGAGTTTAATCCAAGGAATCACCCCACCCGAAGCGTTGGGTTTGCCCATCACCCAAGAGCCGGTGGCGCGGATGCGGCTGACGTTGACTCCAACCCCACCGCCATTTTTGGAAATGCGGGCCGTGTCGGTGATGGTTTCAAAAATGCTTTCGAGGTTGTCATCCATGGCGGCGATGAAACAGGAGGACAGGGAGCCGCCGGGAACTCGAAGATTCGCTAAAATCGGGGTGGCGAGAGAAACCTTACGGGTGGCAATGGCTTCATAGAAGCGTTTGGCCCACTTCAGACGCTCACCCGGAGCCTCGACGGAGGCCAACAACAAGGCACAGGTGAGTAGGGCTTCCTGGGGCAGTTCGTCGGGCAACAGATAGCGTTTCGTCAGCAAGACTGCCCCAGCATAGTCGTAGTCCATGTCCCAGTCTGGGTTAATCCACTCTGAGGCCGCTTGCAGTTCATCCAGGGTGTACGTCAGAATACGAGAGTCATACTGTTGGCATTGCACCTTCGCGAACACGGTACGAGCATAGTCACCATACTGATAGCCCCGACTGACGAGGGTATCTTTCCACAGGCTCCAGATATGGAGTCGTCCCGCCACATAGCGCCAATCCGGCTCCCCGGGAGAACACATTTCTAAGGCGCAGCTGATGAGGTTGTTTTGAAGGTCTCGTGTTGTCACCCCAGTCCGCAGTCGAGCGGTGAGTCCAGCTTCTAGGGCAATGGGACTAGCCTCAAGTCCTTCACAGGCCCAGTTGACCACACGCCGGATTTTCGTGACATCGAGCGGGGCCGGCGAACCATCCCGACGAATCACGGAAATCTTGGCAGCTTGGGTGGCAATGGCATTGAGTTCTAAGGTTGAGTGCATGGGGACTGTCGTCATAAGTGCTGTGCTAGCTCTACTCACAGTGGTTTGAATCGTCTCAGGGAACTTAAGGAGGAATGATGTCACTTCCATTTCCCAAGACTCGATCCAGTATATAGTGTTTTTAGTGGATTAAACTCCTATTGAATACCTATATGTAGTGTATCCGTGCCTCCAGTCACTAGGCTATGTTCTAGAGGTGTTGATGTTGACTAAAAAAACAATTTATTGCCCAATGGCTCCTCTTTGACCCCTCTGGGAACCTGACCCTCTCGGCTCTAAACTATTTATCTCAGTTTGTTAACATTGTTGACGTACAATCACAAAGTTTTAAATAAGCCTTTACAATGACAGGGAGGTCGGATCAGGATACGTGGTGTTAACGCCAATTTTCCCTGTAAGGTTTACGACCAATCTCTGGTTCACTGACCCTTATTCCTGTTACTCTTCAGTAAAAACACGGGTTTTTATCCCAACAACTGTGATCTCAACTCAATCGGACAGGTATGGATTAGAGAGAAATCCATCTGCGAGAACGGAGCTGGTCTAGGGGGGTCTCCCGTCCCGATCGTTCTCTGGGGAGTTCATCTTGGGTGGGTGAATCCTGTTGGGGAGAGTCTGGAACTTTCAAGGACTATTAGGAGTCCAATTATTCCGAAGGGGTAGTACTTTCCTGAATCCTCTTTTAGATGGGGTATTCTCATACTTGTGGGATACCCTAGCCGTAACCAACGGCTCGCTGTTCAGGGCATAACCATCTACGAACTGCCGAAGTAGAGGTCAGAATCATGAGACGCTCCCAGAATCCCCCCCTATCCTCGATGGAGGAGACTGGACTCGTTAGGCATCGCCTACTCTTGAGTCTGATGATTGTGCTGTATGCTGCCTTTGAGCTTGGCGTGTTTCATCTCCCCTCGGCGTCGGAATTGGCCAGTTCAACCTGGCCGACGGTGTCCCGAGTGGCAATGACCCAGTCTCGGACGGTTCTCCCCTGTTCCCCCACAGTCCCTCGATGGGTAACCCCGCTAAGTTTGGGGTCTTTGTGGCTGGGTGGTTGATTTTCACCGGGCGATCGCCTCTCGTTTGACCAACAGCCTTTACACTAAGTTATGTGTTGCCAACAGATGTCAGTATACTGTGACATTTTGCTGTTGGGTTGTTATCGGAAACGAAAGGGGTCGTTATGGCAGAGAGCCAAAATATAACATCAGCGGAGGAGCTTGCCTCCCGTGATGAATTACGGGAGTTAGTGCGATCGCAACTGCAAATGTTCCTGGAACAGGAGAACTTCCAAGGGGCAAAAACCCTATTAGTCCCCGTTCAGCCAGCAGATGCGGCCCATGCAATTGAACGATTGCCCCCCGAACTTCACGCCATCGCCTTTCGCCTGCTTCCCAAAGATAAGTCCAGCGAAATCTACGAACATCTGGACTCAACGGTGCAGCAAACCCTGATCGAAGAGTTCAAAAATCAGGAATTACAAGAGCTAATCGATCGCATGTCCCCCGATGACCGGGTACGACTCCTCGACGAACTCCCGGCGGACTTAGTGCGACGATTACTCAAGCAACTCAGTTCGAGCGAGCGACAGGCCACCTCGCTCCTCCTCGGGTACGAACCCAACACCGCCGGGCGCATCATGACCCCGGAATATGTCTCCCTCAAAGAGCATTTCACCGTCAGCCAAGCCTTTGATCGCATTCGCAACCTGGCCAACATTACCGAGACCATTTACGCTCTCTATGTCACCGATGGAACCCGCCATCTCACAGGGATTCTCTCCTTGCGAGATCTCGTCACCGCCGAACCGGAACAGACCATCGGTGAAATCATGACCCGAGATGTGGTCTCTGTTCACACCAGCATGGACCAAGAAGAGGTGGCCCGCACGATTCAACGCTATGACTTCTTGGCGGTTCCCGTGGTGGACAGTGAACAGAGGCTGGTGGGGATTGTCACCGTCGATGATGTCCTTGATGTCATTGAACGGGAAACCACAGAAGATATCTACGCCCTTGGGGGCTTACAGGCGGACCGGGAAAATTACTTCCAGATGAACCTGTTTCGCATTTCCCGGCGACGGGTGACCTGGTTATTAGTGCTATTGGTGACGAATATCTTTACCGGTGGGGTGATTGCAGCGAATGAGGATATGCTCGAACAGGTGGTGAGCTTAGCCATGTTTATCCCCCTGTTGGTGGATACTGGGGGGAATGTAGGCACTCAGTCCTCGACGGTGATTATCCGGGGCCTGAACATGGATAAAATCCGCACCCGCTTGGCTTGGCAGATAATCCGCCGGGAGGCCCTGGTGGGGATTTTGCTAGGCTTGATGATGGGTATCATTGTCATATTAGTGGCTTATGTCTTTCTGCAAGATTGGCCGGTGGCGTTAACCGTAGGGTTGAGTTTATGGGCGATTGCGACCCTCGCGTCCACCTCGGGGGCGGCTCTACCACTGCTGTTTAAGTCCCTGGGGTTCGATCCAGCTTTGATGTCCGCCCCCTTTATTACCACCTTTGTAGATGTGTTGGGGGTGTTAATTTACTTTTATGTGGCACGAGCCTTGGTAGCTTTTTAAGGCTGATGTTCTGGACTACTAGCCAGTTGCTGAACGTCATTCACTACATTTGATTTGAAACACTTAGGGAGGGGTCACTTTGGTACAAAGTCAAGATATAGAACAACCCATTTCATCGCGGCGGGAGTTGCGGGAGTTGGTGCGATCGCAGCTACAAACTTTTCTGGAACAGGGACAGCTTCAAGAAGCGAAACTCCTACTCGTCCCGGTTCAAGCGGTCGATGTGGCTGACGTGATTGGAGAACTCCCGGAAAAACTCCATGCGATCGCCTTCCGACTGCTCCCCAAAGACGAAGCCACCGAAGTTTACGAATATCTCGATCGCAGCGTCCAGCAATCCCTACTGCAAGACTTCAAAAATCAGGAGATTCGCGATTTAGTCGAGCAGATGTCCCCCGATGACCGGGCCCGTCTCTTTGACGAACTCCCCGCTAAAGTCGTGCGTCAACTGCTCCCCAACCTCAGCCCCACGGAACGGGAAGCCACGTCACTGCTGCTAGGCTATCAACCGGACACGGCGGGGCGCATCATGACCCCAGAATACATCTCCCTTAAGGAGCATCTAACGGTCAGTGCCGCCCTAGAGCGCATTCGTCATCTGGCGGAGGTCACGGAAACAGTTTATGCTCTCTATGTCACCGATGCGGCCCGTCATCTTACGGGAATCCTCTCCCTGCGGGACTTAGTCGTCGCTCAGCCGGAGCAAACCATCGGCGAGATTCTGACCCGGGATGCCGTCTTTGTCCATACGGATACAGACCAGGAAGACGTAGCTCGCGTCATCCAGCGTTACGATTTCCTGGCGGTTCCCGTGGTGGATAGTGAACAGCGGCTGGTGGGGATTGTCACCGTTGATGATGTGATTGATGTCTTCGAGCGGGAAACGACGGAAGATATCTATGCTTTAGGGGGTGTCCAGTCTGACGGTGAAAACTATTTCCAGATGAGCCTGTTTCGGGTCTCCCGTCAGCGGGTGTCCTGGTTGCTGATTTTATTGGTGACCAATGTCTTGACAAGTGCAGTTATTCGTGCTAACGAGGGAGTCTTAAGCCAACTGGTGAGCTTAGCCATGTTTATTCCTCTCCTGATTGGGACTGGGGGGAATGTGGGAACCCAGTCCTCGACGGTGATTATTCGCGGTCTGAATATCGATAAAATCCAGACTGGGGGAGCTTGGCGCTTGATTCGTCGGGAAGCGATCGCTGGGTTGATGTTAGGGACTATGTTGGGTCTTTTGGTGGCGGTGGGGGCTTATCTCCTGCAAGGGAATCTGATTGTGGCTCTGTCGGCTGGGTCTAGCCTGATTGTCATTGCCATGTTGGCCTCGACCTCCGGGGCGGCCTTGCCGATTCTCTTTAAGTCCCTCGGCTTTGACCCGGCGTTGATGTCAGCGCCTTTTATTACCACCTGTGTCGATGTGTTGGGGGTTCTGACCTATTTCACCATTGCCCGGATTTTACTGGGGGTCTTGCCCTTAGAAATGAGTCTGGGTTAAACGCTAGGATACAGAGAGACTAACGCTCAAGCCTCGGGAATCTGTCTATGCTCCTTGGTAGTAATTATCCGTCTTCTGTCCTGCGCGATCGCACCCTAGAAACCATCCTCCACGAACGGCGACAACGGTTGGCCCAGTTGGTAGATTTCCCGGTGATTCTCTGGTCCGGGCGCAGCAAGTCCCGTAATTTCCCGGCTAACAAATATCCTTTTCGCCCCAGTAGTCATTTTCTCTATTTTGCCGGGTTACCCCTAGAGAACGCGGCGATTCGTCTGGAATCCGGGCGTTTGCACCTGTTCTATGATGACCCAGACCCCAGTGGGGCCCTCTGGCATGGGGAACAGCCCAAACGTCACCAAATTGCCAGTACCATCGGTGCCGATGCGGCCTTTCCCCTCTCGGAATTGCCGGCCCAAGCAGCGGGTGCGGCGACGATTCCGGTGCAAAACGACGATGTGCGCAGTCTTCAGGCGGGGGTGTTGGGGCGATCGCTCTCGCCTCTGGATAATTTACAGGGGATTGACCGCCAACTGGTGCGGGCGATCGTGCAAGTGCGCCTGACTCATGATGCGGGGGCTTTGGTGGAACTGCGTCACGCGGCGGCGGTCACCGTAGAAGCCCACAAAGCGGGCATGGCCGCCACCCCAACGGCTAACTTAGAGGCAGAAGTGCGCGGGGCCATGGAGGGGGTGATTCTGGCCCACAACATGAGTTGCGCCTACAACAGTATTGTCACCGTTCATGGGGAAGTTCTCCATAACGAGCAGTATCATCATGCCATCAATGCTGATGATTTAATCTTGGCGGATGTGGGGGCGGAAGCCCCATCGGGTTGGGCCGCCGATGTCACCCGAACCTGGCCGGCGAAGGGGACGTTTTCCCCCAGTCAGCGGGCGATTTACGAGGTGGTTTTAGCGGCTCATGACCGCTGTATTGAGGCGGTGAAGCCGGGGGTGGAATATCGCCATATTCACCTGTTGGCGGCCCAAGTGATGGCTGAGGGGTTAGTGGAGTTGGGGATTTTACGGGGACGGCCCGAGGATTTAGTGGAAGCCGATGCCCATGCCCTGTTTTTCCCCCATGGGATTGGTCATCTGTTGGGGTTGGATGTCCATGATATGGAAGATTTGGGGGATTATGCGGGCTATGAGAAGGGACGGGCCCGCAGTCGTCGCTTTGGCTTGGGCTTTTTGCGTCTGCATCGTCCCCTGAAGCCTTCGATGTTGGTCACCATTGAACCGGGGTTTTATCAGGTTCCGGGGATTCTCAATGATGCGGGCAATCGGCAGACGTACCGGGAGATGGTGAATTGGCAGCGTCTGGGGGACTTTGCGGATGTGCGGGGGATTCGCATTGAGGATGATGTGTTGGTGACGCCGGATGGGGCGGAGGTGTTGACGGCGGCGTTACCCACTCAGGCGGGGGCGATCGAGGATTTGGTGAGGGATTAAGTCTCAGACTTCGGGAAGCCAAGACCTGTTGACTCAAGGTTTGGATGTTGGTTAATCTATAAGCATCTTGATGGAATTCATGGGTAAATAGAGCTTCATTGGTTCTTGCCTAAAAGGTTCAAACCCATACTTGAGATAAAAATTCAAGGCTGTTTGGTCTAAAGCTTCTACAATGACTGCCAAAGAGCCAACCTCCTGAGAGGCTTCCCAAGACTTTTTGAGGGCATCTATGAGTAAGAGGGCCCCTAACCCTCGACCTTTGTGAGCCTGATCAACCGCAAGACGGCCTAATAGGGTTGCAGGCAGTTCTGGATAGCGGGGTAACTTCTGGGCAAAGCGTTCTTCTAAGTTTTTCACCTTGACCGTGTAGGACGAGAGGGTGTAGTAGCCCAGAACTGTTAGGTCAGGATCATCAATTAAAACAAAGACCGTGGAGACTCGTTTTTTGATATCTTGAGAGGCTTGTTTTTTGAGATAAGTATCTAAGCTATCTTGTCCACAGCAAAAATTTGAGCGGAGATGCTTTTTAGAAGCAAGGTGTGTAATTTTAAAACTCATCAATCCGCGATGATTTGCTTGTATCGTGAAGCCGCTGATTTTAATGCGTCATTCGGTTGAGGGGGATTGAGCAATGCCTCTATAAAGGCTTCGCTATCTTCACAACTCAGTTGTAGGCTTTGGTGACGCTCAATCACTTTGTAGGCTTCAGCCTGAACACTGGCAATCACAAAATCTGTCAGGGTTCGTCCTTGCAGATCTGCTGCTTTCTGAATCAAGGCTTTCGTTTCTGGGTTAATGCGGGCTTCTAGCCGGGCCGGGGCTGTTCGCTGGGTGGGAGACGTCATGGGATTAGATCTGGGGAATAGGATAGGCTGACACTTTGAGTATATCCGGCATATTGCCGTACGTCAATGCCGGCAGATAAGCTAGGCGATCGCATTCATCTCAACCAGCCACCGCTACAATAAAAGCGGCGACTGAGGCCTTGATGGCGAATTAACTCCCAGGGAGGGTTTAGGCTGGACTGGGGGTGTTGAGTTAGAGGTGAGTGCTATGGCGGTAGAGGTTCAAGACCGATTAACGCTGGATGAGTTTTTGGGACGGCCGGAGATTGATGAGTCTCCGGCTTGGGAATTGTTCGATGGAATGCCCTTACAAAAAACCATGCCTGGACTTCAACATAGCCGCTTACAGGGACGATTGTTGTCCTGGATTAATGGCCTGGAGGGAGAGTTTGAGGCGTTTCCTGAACTGCGGTGTAGTTTTGCTGATCGCTCCATCGTTGGCTACAGTGAACTCCCCGAAATCTAATTCTAGATAAAGTTAAATGGCGATCGCCACCTCAACGGATTGATACAGAGTATCCCGTTGTTGCGGGATTCGCCCCAGAGAACGGATAGCCCTTTGTAGGGTTTCCGGTTCCATACAGGTTCCCCCCTGAGCGCCGGCCATGGAGGTAATATGTTCCTCCATCAAGGTGCCACCAATATCATTGCAGCCCCAGGAGAGGGCAGTGGTAGCGCCGGCTAAACCGAGTTTCACCCAACTGGGTTGATGGTTGGGAATCCATTGTCCCAGGAATAAACGGGCCACGGCGGTTAATAACAAGGCATCCTCTAAAATGGGCTGATCTCGTCCCACTCGCTGCCGCAGGGGGGCCGGGGCTTCTTGACCGATAAAGGGCAGTAAAATAAATTCCGTGATGCGAGCCGGATAATTGCGATCGCCCGCCCGCTGTTGCAGCGATCGCAACTTACCCAAATGCCCCATCTGTTGCTGAGGAGTTTCGATATGGCCCGATAGCATCGTACTGGTGGTAGGCATCCCCAGGCGGTGAGCGGTTTCGACAATCTCTAACCAAGTGGCGGTGTTGGTTTTCTCCGGGCATAAGATGCGGCGCACCCTATCATCTAACACTTCCGCCGCCGTTCCTGGCATCGACCCCACGCCTGCCTCTTGTAAGGCGGTAATCACGGCGGCATAACTCACGTCATCCTCACGGGCAATGAATTGAATCTCTTGAGGGGAAAAGGCATGAAGATGTAATTGAGGAGCGGCCTGTTTCAATTCACGAACCAGATTCAGATAATACGCCAAGGAAGACCCATCTTGTGTCGCCTCCGGGTTCAAGCCTCCCTGCATACAAAGTTCCGTAGCCCCCCGCTCAACGGCTTCCTGGGCCTTGTGCAGCATCACCTCTAAATCGAGCCAATAGGCCCCCTCCTGGCCCGCATCGCGACGAAAGGCACAGAAACTACAATGTTGCTCGCAGATATTGGTGAAGTTAAGATTACGGTTAATGATATAGGTGACCGTATCTCCCACCTGTTGCCGTCGTAACTCGTCGGCGGCCTGGCGGATGGCGGCGATCGCCCCAGCATCCGTGTGTTGCAGGAGCGTTACCCCCTCGGCCTCACTGATGGCCGCTCCGGCTAGGGCATGATGGAGGATAGAATCCAAGTCCATCCCTTGGCTTCCCTGACCCCCATCAAACCGAGCTAGATTAGATAGTCCCATGATCCACTTCCCTCTACAGACAACGAGGAACTGTAACCCCTCCTCATGTATGTCATTTTAACCCCGTCAGCACCCCCGGCTGAAGCGCGGGGGCTTCGTGCCCTCCCCTTCAGGTAGCTGACCAGCTTAAGCCTTAACTGGCTACGTTTCCTTCGGAACGCTGCGCGAACAGAGCAAGAGTTAAAGTTCCTACCCGGGAATGCGTGCCAGTTCCCGGCTCTAGAACCGAATCGTTAAACAGTCCTAAGGGGTTAAGACAGTGCGATTGGGAAAGTACCGACTCTGAACCTTGGCGAGGCAAACGTTACGAGCAATCAGAAGAGACGCAACAATGTCTAACCATGTTTTCGTTTTAGATAGCAACCGCAAGCCCCTGACACCCTGCCAGCCCGGGGTAGCACGGTCACTACTCAAAGCGGGGAAAGCATCGGTATTTCGACGCTACCCATTCACCATTATTCTCAACAAGGAGGTTGACGCTAATCCTGAACCCCTCGAACTCAAACTAGACCCAGGCTCTAAAGTCACTGGAATTGCCTTGAAGCAAGGGAATCATATTATCTTTGCTGCCGAGTTGCAGCACCGAGGACAGCAGATTAAGGAAGCACTGCTGTCCCGTCGTCAACTCCGACGTTCTCGACGAAACCGCAAGACCCGATATCGACCAGCTCGGTTCTTGAATCGGACTCGTCCCGAAGGTTGGTTAGCTCCCAGCTTGCAGCATCGAGTAGATACTCTAATGACCTGGGTTAACCGATTCCGCAGACTTGCCCCAGTTGGCAGCATAGCTCAAGAGCTAGTACGGTTCGACCTGCAATTGATGGAAAACCCTGAAATCTCAGGCATAGAGTATCAGCAGGGAGTATTACAAGGCTATGAAGTCAGGGAATACCTGTTGGAGAAGTGGGGCCGAACCTGTGCTTACTGTGGGGCTCAAAATGTACCACTTGAAGTTGAGCATATCCAGCCTCGGTCTAAGGGGGGCTCTGACCGGGTGTCTAACCTGACCCTGGCTTGCCACTCATGCAATCAAGCCAAAGGCCATGGGGACATTCGGGATTTTTTAT
This sequence comes from Phormidium yuhuli AB48, assembly GCF_023983615.1. Classification (GTDB taxonomy): domain Bacteria; phylum Cyanobacteriota; class Cyanobacteriia; order Cyanobacteriales; family Geitlerinemataceae; genus Sodalinema; species Sodalinema yuhuli. The sequence continues at coordinate 3,558,929 of NZ_CP098611.1, forward strand.
CGGGCCAGCCTGATGTCCTGAGTCGTCTTCTGGGGCAGGCAAAATCACCCCTTAAAGATGCGGCGGCCGTTAACTCGACCCGATGGGCCTTGTTCAAGGCTCTCAAAGCAACAGGACTCCCAGTCACTACAGGAACGGGGGGACAAACGAAGTTCAATCGACTGAGGCTCAACCTACCTAAAGCTCACTGGCTTGATGCTGCCTGTGTTGGACCCGTCGAATCACTGGAAGTTCTGACGTCAAAACCGTTGCTGATTTTAGCCAAGGGGCATGGAACCCGTCAGATGTGCGGGACGAATAAGTACGGATTCCCGACTCGTCACCGCTCACGGATTCAGGTTCACAAGGGCTTTCGGACTGGCGACATCGTGGCCGCCACGGTTACCGAAGGCAAGAAAATTGGTTCCTACGTGGGACGGGTTCTCTGCCGTGCGTCTGGTAGTTTTGATATTACCACCGCTTCTGTACGGGTGGCAGGCATCAGCCACAAATACTGCAAACCGATTCACAGGAAGGATGGTTACGCCTATGCTTGAAAGATTGACGGGGACTAAAGTCCCCCGGTCGCGTTTCCTCCCCGGTCTAAAGACACGGGGCTTCCACGCGAGCAAGAGGTTTACGTGAAATCACTCCTACGCCGCCTCAAACCCTATCTGCGCTGGTGTATCGTAGGGGCGACCCTCTTCTTTCTCCTACAAACCCTCTATCGGCATTGGAGTGAGGTGAGTCAGATTCGCCTCACTCCTCAGGGCGGAACTTGGCTCATCGTCTCATTAATGGTCACCTTACTAGCTCATACCTGGTCTGGATGGGTGTGGGGTTGGATTTTGCGGGAGTTTAACCAACCGGTATCCCAACCCTGGGCGACTCGTGTGTTCCTGAAAACCAACATTGCCAAATATCTCCCTGGCAATATCTGGCATTTTTACGGACGGATTCGCGAAGGGCAAAAGGCAGAGTTATCGGGGGTAGCGGTGACGGCCAGTGTTCTGCTTGAACCCCTGCTGATGGCGGCGGCGACTCTACCGGTGGTCTTATTGGCGGTGGGGGAAGCTCGCGGTTGGCTGGGGGGGTTGGCGTTCGTCGCCGTCTGTGTGGGGATTCATCCCCGGTTGTTGAACCCGGTTTTGGAACGAGTCGCCCGCATGAAACTCAAGGGGAAATCTCTCCCCGAGACTGAGGCGGCGGCGAGTCCCTCGGGGACAAAAGAGTTTCGCATTCGCCGCTATCCCCTGCGTCCTCTGTTGGGGGAGTTGTTGTTTGTGGGATTGCGAACCAGTGGCTTTCTGTTGGCTTGGTGGGCGATCGCCCCCATATCCCCCTCAGATTTGCCTCTGTTGTTTGGCGGCTTTAGCTTAGCCTGGCTACTGGGATTAGTCGTCCCTGGGGCCCCGGGAGGGGTTGGAGTTCTCGAAGCCACCGCCGTGTCAGTCTTGGGGACCCGTTTCCCGATGGGTACGGTGTTAGCCGCCGTCACCTTTTATCGCCTGATTAGTGTTTTAGCAGAAGCGGCCGGGGCCGCGATCGCCGTTCTTTGGGAGAATCATTGCCGCACATCTTGAGTCCGGTGAGTCGTTGCTCCCTGGGTGAGGCTCCTTAAACTCTCCAACGTCCGCAAAACCCATGAAATTTCAACCTTGGGAAGCGTGAGTTCGTTTGCTTGTTCTTGAGTCAGAGGACTCAACAGTTGTGATCTATGTTCGATGTCCGAGCCGTCGCCCGTAAGACGTAACTGCCTTGTTGTGGTATTTTTCTGACAAAGCCACGCAACTACAGTGTTTTCAACTCCCTATGAACTTAAATCCTGATGTCCTAAAACGAGACTGGTTCTCGAATGTTAAAGGCGACATTTTAGCCGGGGCCGTGGTGGGCCTGGCCTTAATTCCCGAGGCGATCGCCTTCTCCATTATTGCGGGCGTTGACCCCAAAGTAGGACTCTACGCATCTTTTATCATTGCTGTGGTCACCGCCGTTCTCGGGGGACGCCCCGGTTCCATCTCCGCCGCCACCGGGGCTATGGCCTTGCTAATGATCGATTTAGTCCGAGATCATGGACTCGACTACCTGCTCGCGGCCACCCTACTGACCGGTATTTTCCAAGTCATCTTTGGCTTCCTGAAACTGGGTCGACAAATGAAATACGTACCCAGGTCTGTGGTCACGGGATACATCAACGCCTTAGCCGTCTTGATTTTCCTGGCACAATTGCCACAACTAACCAACGTTCCCCCAGCGGTGTACGTGATTGCGGCCCTATCCTTGGGCATTATCTATATTCTGCCCCGGTTTACCCAAGCCTTCCCCTCCCCTCTGGTGGCGATCGCCGTGATGACCTTTGCCAATATCATCTGGGATCTCGATGTTCCTACCGTGGGCGATATGGGAGAACTCCCCACAGCTTTACCGGTTTTTAGCCTGGCCGATGTTCCTTTAACCCTAGAAACCCTACAAATTATCTTGCCCACGTCCCTAACCATGGCTATTGTAGGATTATTGGCCTCTTTCCTCACGGCTACCCTGGTTGATGACCTCACGAACACCCCCAGTGATAAGAACCAAGAAGCCAAAGGGCAAGGAGTAGCTAACATCATCACCTCTTTCTTTGGCGGTATGGCAGGCTGTGGCATGATTGGCCAATCGGTGATTAACGTACAATCGGGAGGCCGAGGACGACTCTCAACCTTTGCGGCTGGGATTTTCCTACTCTTTGTGATTCTTGCCCTAAGTGATTGGGTGCAACAAATCCCCATGGCCACCCTAGTGGCTGTGATGATTATGGTCTCCATTGGCACCTTCCGCTGGACTTCCATTCAAACCATCACCCGCATTCCGCGTAGTGAAACCGTCGTCATGCTAACCACCATGTTACTGACGATCGCCACCCGCAATTTTGCCCTGGGGGTAGCCACTGGCATCATCATGAGTACCGTCTTCTTCTCGCGTAAAATTGCCCAGTTGGTCTTTGTGGATAAAGTCTTGAGTGAAGATGGCAGCCACCGTATTTATAAAGTCGCCAGTCAGATCTTCTTTGTTTCGATCGAAGAATTCCTAGATTCCTTTGATTTCAGTGAACGGGTAGATCGCATCACCCTTGATCTGACCTACGCTCACCTTTGGGACCAGGGGGCCGTGGCGGCCATTGACAAAGTGGTTCTCAAGTTCCGTCGTAATGGGGCTGATGTTGAGCTACTGGGTTTAAATGAAGCCAGTGCCACCCTCCTAGATAAATTAACGGTGCAAGACAACCCCAATTTAGTGGAGCAACAGTAACACCTAATGATGCTCTCATGACTGTTTCGCCCCTAACCTAAACCTCATGAAAACACTATGAAAAAAACCCTTGTCTGTACCGATGGTTCATCGTTTGCAGAAAAAAGCTATTACTATTGCAGTTGGTTGGCACACCGCTTATCCGCTGAAGTAAGTGTCTTGTTTGTCACCGACATTCACAGCCAAAAAGTAGTCTCAACCGGCAACCTTAGCGGCAGTATCGGCATTGGCTCCTCCCAAGATCTGCTCAACAAGCTAGTGGACTTAGAACATGAAAAAGCTAAAATCAATAATCAACGGGCTAAGTTCATTTTAGAGAAAGCCGAGAAAATCTTGAGTAATACTGGTCTACAAGCCATCAACCTGATTCACAAAACCGGATTTCTCGTCGACTGCTTTTATGAATTTTATGTTGACGACCACAGTATTCATCTATTAGTCATGGGGGCTTATGGCCATAGTCGGATTCGCCATTTAGTCATCGGCAGTACTACCGCTCAAATGTTACGGGCGAGTGACATTCCTGTGCTGCTCTACCGTTAAGTCTGCTGTTTTCAACTTGTCCACAATGCCTGATTCTTTTTTGAATGTTATCGGAAGTTATCAATGCTCTACACACTTAAACGGTGGTTTCCAAACCTCCACTTGCGTAACCTCAAGGGAGATTTCCTTGGGGGATTAACGGTTTCGATTGTCGCTCTGCCCCTGGCCTTGGCCTTCGGCGTCTCCTCCGGTGCGGGAGCCATTACAGGGTTATATGGGGCTATTTTTGTGGGTATCTTTGCGGCCATTTTTGGCGGCACTCCCTCACAAATTTCTGGTCCCACTGGGCCGATGACGGTGGTCATGGCGTCGGTGTTTACTGGCCTGACAGCTCAATATGGGGTCGAGGAAGGATTGACCATGTCCTTTACGGTGGTCATGTTGGGGGGGCTATTTCAAATCATCTTTGGGGCCCTGCAACTGGGAACCTACGTCACGATGATGCCCTATACGGTCATTTCTGGCTTTATGTCGGGGATTGGTGTTATTATTGTAGCCTTGCAACTGGGCCCCTTTTTAGGTCATACCGCCTCAGCGAGTGTCATTGAGGCGATGCGGGATTTGCCGAGTTATCTGAGGGACCCCAATGGGCCCGCTGTGATTCTAGGAACGGTAACCCTGGTCATTGTCTTCACTTGGCCACGACGGCTGAACCGGATCCTTCCCTCGCCGCTGCTGGCTTTGGTGGTGGGAACAGTGATGGGACTGCTATTTTTCGGGGAGACTGAGTTACCAGTCATTGGTGAGATTCCCAGCGGCCTGCCTGAACTTCGCTTACCGGAGTTTGAATGGGAGGCCCTGAGAACTATGACCGGCTATGGTCTGATGTTAGCGACCTTGGGGGCGATCGATTCCTTACTCACCTCCCTGGTGGCCGATAACATCACCCACACCGAACATGACCCCAACCGGGAATTGATTGGTCAAGGCCTGGGTAACGTAGTGGCGGGACTGTTTGGCGGTTTACCCGGTGCGGGGGCCACCATGCGAACGGTGGTTAATGTGCAGGGGGGAGGACGCACACCCTTTTCTGGGGTGGTGCATAGTCTCTGTTTACTGGTGGTGATGTTGGGAGCCGGTCGCTTCACAGAACCCATTCCCCATGCCGTGTTGGCGGGAATTTTAATTAAAGTTGGTATCAATATTATTGACTGGAGCTTTTTAAGACGGGCCCATCGCATTTCTCTGAAGGCCACGGGTTTGATGTATGGGGTCTTATTCCTGACGGTGTTTGTGGACTTGATTACAGCCGTGGCGGTGGGTGTATTCTTCGCCAACTTGTTGACGATTAAGGGCTTAAGCGAGTTACAGGCGAAACAGGTTAAAGCCATTGTTAACCCCAGTGATGAATCTCTCAATCAGGAAGAGCAAGACCTATTGGAACAAGTTAAGGGCCGCTTGATGCTCTTTGCCATTAGTGGTCCGATGAGTTTTGGCTCGGCAAAGGCGATTTCGCAGCAAATCACGATGGTGAATGATTATGATCTGTTAGTGTTGGATTTGTCCAATGTTCCCCGCTTGGGGGTGACGGCCTCGTTAGCCATTGAAACGATGGTCTTGGAGGCCAACCAGAATCGCCGCGATGTCTTTTTGGTGGGGGCCCATGGACGAGTCCTTGAACGGCTCGATCGCATGGACGTCTTGGCGGCGTTGACTCGGGAGAAGGTGTTTGAATCTCGGGTTGAGGCCCTACGTCAGGGGGTGGCTCTGATTAATGCGAAATCCGCAGAACGAGCCGAGATGGGGACGTTACGCCGTAAGCGTTGACCTCAAGGGAGAGTCAACGACTCCTCTGAGGGTTGGGAAACCCGGGGTTTGAGACCCCCCCTTTTGTTTGCTGCCCTTTTGTTTCATAATTGGGGGCAAAGATCAAATCATTATGGTTGACGCTTCTGTCTCTGCGGCTACTCTAAATCCGTCTGTTTTGCTACAACAACTTCTCGATGGTCAGTCCCTGACGCGATCGCAGGCCAGTCAGTTGATGCAAGGCTGGCTCAAGGAGGAGATTCCCCCAGTCCTCTCGGGGGCCATCCTGGCGGCGTTGCAAGCCAAAGGGGTCGATCGCGAGGAATTGGTGGGAATGGCCCAAGTGCTACAATCCCTCAGTCACCCGACCACTGAGGCCCCTCTCCCCACTCCCCGTATCGATACCTGTGGGACGGGGGGAGATGGGGCCTCGACCTTTAATATCTCCACTTGTGTAGCTTTTGTCGCCGCCGCTGCTGGGGTGACGGTGGTGAAACATGGTAATCGCTCGGCGTCGAGTAAGGTGGGGTCGGCGGATGTGTTGGAAGCCTTGGGGATTAATCTCCAGGCCCCGACTGAACGCATCGAGGCGGCGGTGTCTGAAGTGGGGGTAACGTTTCTCTTTGCTCCCGGTTGGCACCCGGCCATGAAGGCGGTGGTTCCCCTGCGGAAAACCCTCAAGGTGCGGACGGTGTTTAATCTCCTCGGACCCCTGGTGAATCCCTTGCGGCCCACGGGACAGGTGATGGGGGTTTATGATCCGGGGTTATTGAGTATTTTGGCTGGGGCCCTGGGTGAGTTGGGAACGGAGCGGGCCATTGTGCTCCATGGCCGGGAACGTCTGGATGAGGCCGGATTGGCGGATATTACGGATTTGGCGGTGTTGGACGGGGGCCAGGTGACGTCTAATGAACTCAATCCTCGGGAGTTGGGCCTGACGTTGGCTCCAACGGAGGCTCTGCGAGGGGGGGAGATTGAGGAGAACACCGAGATTCTGCGATCGCTCCTGCAAGGACAAGGGACTCAAGCTCAGCAAGATGTGGTGGCCCTCAATAGTGCCTTGGCTCTCCAGGTGGCGGGGACGGTTCCCATGGGAGACACGGCGGCGGGGTTGGCGATCGCCCGTGATGTCCTCCAAAGTGGCGCGGCCTGGGATAAACTGGAAACGCTAGTCCGCTTCTTAAACGACTAAAACCTGGGAAACTCCCTACACGCTTCCCACGGTGGGCGAAAATATTTTCGCCCCTACCGCTCTTAACAGGTCAGAATTAACCATGTCTTTTGTTGGCTTACATATTCATAGCGATTACAGTCTCCTCGATGGTGCCAGCCAACTTCAGCAGCTCGTCGATCGCGCCGCTGAACTGGAAATGCCCGCGATCGCCCTCACGGACCATGGGGTGATGTACGGTGCGGCGCAATTGGTGAAAATCTGCCGAGGCAAAGGGGTTAAACCCATTATCGGCAATGAAATGTATGTCATCAATGGCGACATCACCAAACAAGAACGTCGCCCTCGCTATCACCAAGTCGTTTTAGCCAAAGATAACATCGGCTATAAAAACTTAACCAAACTCACCACCATTTCTCACCTAGAAGGGTATCAAGGCAAAGGCATTTTTTCCCGTCCTTGCATCAACAAAGACCTCCTCGCCGAATATCGCGAAGGCCTAATCGTCACCAGTGCCTGTTTAGGGGGTGAAATTCCCCAGGCGATTCTCCGGAACCGCCTCGATGTGGCCCGTCGTATTGCCACGTGGTATAAAGATACCTTTGGCGAAGATTTTTATCTAGAAATTCAAGACCACGGCTCCCAAGAAGACCGAGTAGTGAATGTGGAACTCGTCCGCATTGCTCGGGAACTCGATATTGAAATTATCGCCAGTAACGACTCCCATTATATCTCCTGTTACGACGTTGAAGCCCATGACGCGCTGCTCTGTATTCAAACTGGGAAATCTATTATTGAAGATAAACGACTGCGCTATAGCGGGACCGAATACCTGAAAACCGCTGAAGAAATGGCGCAACTGTTCCGAGACCACTTGGAGGATGAGGTGATTGAGGAGGCGATCGCCAATACCCTGAAAGTGGCCGACAAAATCAAACCCTATGACCTCTTCGGTGACACTCGGATTCCTAATTTTCCCATTCCCTCTGGCTACACCGCCGACACCTATCTCGAAGACGTCACTTGGGCCGGCTTACTCGAACGCCTCAACGCCAAAAGCCGTAGTGAGTTAAACCAAGAATATAAGGAACGCCTAGAATTTGAACTAAAAATGATGCAACAGATGGGGTTCTCTACCTATTTCTTGGTAGTCTGGGACTACATCAAATTTGCCCGAGATCATAACATCCCCGTTGGTCCCGGACGCGGTTCAGCTGCTGGTTCGTTGGTCGCCTATTCCCTCAGAATTACCAACATTGACCCCGTCCATCATGGCTTACTGTTTGAACGTTTCCTCAACCCCGAACGGAAGTCAATGCCAGATATTGATACGGACTTCTGCATCGAACGTCGGGATGATATGATTCACTATGTCACCGAGCAATATGGGGTGGATCGCGTGGCGCAAATTGTCACCTTTAACCGCATGACCTCTAAAGCGGTCTTAAAAGATGTGGCGCGGGTGTTAGATATTCCCTACAAACAAGCCGACCAAATGGCGAAAATGATTCCGGTCTCGCGGGGAAAACCGGAAAAGTTGAAGGTGATGATTTCCGATGCGACTCCAGTCCCGGAATTTAAGGAGGCCTACGACAGCGACCCCATTGTCCAGCGGTGGCTGGATATGGCTATCCGCATTGAGGGAACCAATAAATCAACAGGAGTTCACGCAGCGGGGGTAATTATTTCTGCTGACCCCATTGATGAAATTGTCCCCTTACAGCGTAACAAAGATGGGGGGATTACTACCCAATATCCCATGGAAGATCTAGAATCCATGGGAATGTTGAAAATGGACTTTTTGGGATTAAAAAACCTAACCACGATTCAAAAAACTTTGGATTTGGTGCAACAAACCCAAGGAACCCAAATTGACCCCGATGAGTTGACTATTCATGAACGGAAAGGTCAGGCGATTCTAGCGCGAAATCCTGAGACTCAATTACCCAAAGACATCCAAAAAACCTATAAACTCCTCGCCGAAGGAAAACTCGAAGGGGTGTTTCAGTTGGAATCCTCGGGGATGCGCCAGGTGGTACGGGATTTGAAACCCTCTTGTATTGATGATATTTCCTCAATTCTCTCACTTTACCGTCCGGGGCCATTAGATGCGGGTCTGATTCCTAAGTTTATTAACCGCAAACATGGTCGTGAGGAAATTGTTTACGACCATGGGATGTTGGAGTCGATTCTTAAGGAGACTTATGGGGTAATGGTCTATCAGGAGCAGATTATGAAAATCGCTCAGGATATGGCGGGGTATTCTTTGGGGGAAGCGGACTTGCTGCGTCGGGCCATGGGTAAGAAAAAGATGTCGGAGATGCAGAAGCATCATGGCATTTTTATTGATGGGTGTGCCAAGAATGGGGTGGATAAAAAGACCGCTGAGGCTCTGTTTGACCAGATGGTCAAGTTCGCTGAGTATTGTTTGACCTATGACACCGAAGTTTTGACGGTGGAGTATGGAGTGTTACCCATTGGTCGCCTTGTTGAAGAACGAATTGCTTGTCAGGTGTATAGTGTTGATCGCCATGGTCATGTCTATACTCAACCCATTGCTCAGTGGCACGATCGCGGTGTGCAAGAGGTGTTTGAATATACCCTAGAGGATGGTGCGGTTATTCGCGCCACGCCAGACCATAAGTTTATGACTGAGTCGGGTGAAATGCTACCCATTGACGAGATTTTTGAGCAAGGTCTGGATCTTAAGTATCTCAAGTTTGAGCTAGATAGAATTCCGGACTTGTCTTTGGCTGCGGTTTAACCCTCAAATTGAGATGGTTTAGATGGGAATCTCAATTGTAAATTGACTTCCCTGGCCCGGCTGAGTGTCACAGAATAACTGACCTTTATGTTGCTCGGTGATAATTTGATAACTGATGGAGAGACCCAACCCTGTTCCTTTTCCCACCGGTTTGGTCGTAAAGAAGGGGTCGAAAATTTTCTGAGAGACCTCCTCATTCATCCCCGGTCCGTTATCGCTCAGCTGAATTTGAATGTGGTTGCCATCAACGAAAGCCGTTTTAATCTTAATCTCAGGATTGATCTGGTCAGTGAAAGGAAGCAAGGCATCAATGGCATTGTTCAGCAAATTTAGAAAGACTTGATTGAGTTGACTGGGGTAGCAGTTGACCTGTGGTAGGTCTCCATAGATTTTGTGAACTTTAATGACCCGTTTTGGGGTAAGGGAGGTGAGGCGATGTTGCACCAAAGCCAGCGTATTCTCGAGTCCTTCATGGAGGTCCACCATCTTAGATTCAGATTCATCTAAGCGTGAGAAGTTGCGCAACCCGAGGATAATACTACGGATGCGATCGCTCCCCTTTTGCATGGAGTTAAAAATATCCTGAATGTCTTTATAGAGAAAATCTAGGTCAATCTCTTCAAGTCGCTTGGCAAGGGAGGGTTTGAGGGGGCCAAATTCAGTTTCATACAGTTTGATGACCTCCTCTAAATCCTGAAAGTAGTTACGAGCATACATGATATTACCGGAGATGAAGCTGATGGGATTATTGATTTCATGAGCTAGGCCAGCAACCATCTGTCCCAGGCTTGACATTTTTTCAGTTTGAATCAGTTGTGTTTGCGTCTGTTGCAATTCCACCAAGGCCGATTGTAAATCTCGGTTTTTCTCTTGTAGTTCCTGAGTGCGCTCGGCGACTTTATCTTCGAGATGGTGGCTATATTCGGTTAAACGACGGTAGAGGCGAGCATTATCAATGGAAATTGCCGCTTGTGCTGAAAGGATTTTTAGGATTTCTAGGCGATCGCATGTGAAGGCACCTTGCGTGAGATTGTTCTCTAAATACAATAGTCCCATAAATGTTCCCTGTTGCACAATGGGTAAACAGAGAATGGATTGGACTTGATGAGCCTGAATGTAGGGATCTTGGCTAAAAATTTCTTCTTCAATGGCATGGGACAGCACCACCGAGTCTTGAGTGCGTTGTACGTAATAAATCAATGACAGGGGTAGTTGAGTTTCTGAAATAGCTAGGGGTTTTGTTTCAACGTCAACTGTAATACTTGATTCGATTTGACCTGAAGCAGCAATTTTTAAGGACTCTTCTTCCACTAAGACCAAATAGCCTTGTTGCGCTCCAGCATTTTCTAAGGCCAAGGTCATTAGTTCTTCAAGTAATTGAGGCAAACAAATTTCGCCCGAGAGCACTTGAGTCGCCTTAAGAACCGTCCCTAAATCCAACATATCATTAGAATGAGCTGGATGAGTCAAGCTGCTTTGATTGACGGTGACTTTCCCCTTGGAATTGCTAGGATTAAGAGTGCTTTTAGTCGAGAACGTTGAGCCACTATACCCTTGTTGCAACACGAAGTGATATAACTGGGGATGCTCTTGCAGCAACGCTTTCATTTTAGCGGTTGCCCCCCAGCGTTCATAGGCATAGTAGGCGTCTTGTAGATAGTGGTTGGCGGTTTTTTCCCGGCCCAAGCTCTGGTAAAAGTCAGCGGCCCGTTCAGCAGCGATCGCCACTTCGGCCAGAAACCCCTCTTGCTCGGCCGAGGCGATGGCGCGATCGTAATAGTCCATCGCCTCAAGGATTTGGCCCTGGAGACGAGCCTGTTCCGCCTGGATCAGTTCCCATTTACTCTGATAATTTTCCGGTGCAGCCTGTTGCCATACTTCAATTTGAGCGGTGTTGGCCTGAATGGAGTCCCAGGCGATGGCCTGTTCTTCGGGAGATAGCTCAGGATAGATGGCACAACTAATCAGAGCCTCATAGAAATGATAATAACAAAAGAGTAAAGACGACAAAGCGGAATTTTTATATTCACCGGCAACGGGATATTTCTCCTTCACCGTTTGCCAATCTTTAAACAGATAGGCTAGAAGGGACTCGGCAAAATAGAGAAGAAACAGTAACATTCTATTCTGTCCCACTTCTAAGGTAGCGCGATCGCTCGGTTCAAAGTAGTCTCCAGCCAATCGTACTGTATTTGGCGCATCCCCTTGTAAATTTTGGACTAACTGCCGCCACATCTTAGTTGGATACAAGCCATGATCCTGTTTTGTTTTTCCTAACAGTTCCAAATACATGGTTTGTTTGTCCACGACCTCTGGTAACGGCATTCCAATGACTACCATATAACCCGAAGACCACATCGCACAGTAAGCTGCATAAACTACGTCACCGATATCCATGCCCATGGCGATGGTCTCATCCAACGCTGTAATCGTTAGTTGGTGGGATTCCTTCCAATGTTTATTAAAGGAATTGAATAGCATATGAACCTTGCATTTTAAGGTATCAGAAGGATACTGCTCTAAAATTTTCAACGAAATTAGACCCGTATAATAGCTAGTTTCAATATTTTTATTCGGTCCCCCAATTAGTCCATAAAAATAGGCTGCCAAGGCTGAATGGCCAAACTTCACACAAAGGTTCCGACTATTAACAACAATATGAGCTAATAACTCGGGACGAGCTTGATAGGCCGGACCACTGACAATGGCTAAAATTCGTAATACTGCCAGTTGATACGGATCCTTCATTTCCGGATAGTCGGCGATTTCCTCTAATGTGGGCATGGGGCCAACTAACTCCAACATATCAGGATTGACCTCTAGGGGATGTCCAAGCAAGTCTAAAACCCATAATGCTGTGTTTAATGCATCCAGCATTTGATTTTGAGCAATGAAACATTGAATCTTTAATTCATAAACTTTGATTTTATCTAGTAATGTTTTTGCTTCCTTTAAGATGATTTCAGACAAAACTTGCGCTTCAGAAAGTTGTGCTTGTATGTAAGATACTCCAACAGATTGACTGTACAATTCTAACGCCAGTTCATAGTCTGTCATCCAAACATCTTCTGGTAATAGTTTCCGGCCAGCATTCAGGTATTCCAAAGCTGAGGCGTAGGCAGCCTCTGCTTTAGCTTTTAGTCCAGCATCCAGGTTCAGACGACTCAATTGACGGCGTTCAGTGGGATCATTGATTAAATTCATCCCAAGATTAAGTGCGTTGACAATATCAAATAAACGTTCCTCCAAAGTATTAGATTTACTATAGTCAAGTAAGCGCCGTCCCACTCGTAAATGAATGTCTTGCTTGCAAGCTTCGGGAATTAGGGAATAAGCAGCCTGTTGGACGCGATCGTGGAGGAACTTATAAAAAATAATGTTGTTCGGATTTTTGGTCGCCTCGGGGATAGGCTCCTGATTATTTAAAGGAATCACAAACCCAGCATGAATTGCACTCCAGAGTTCCACTGTCGTTCTAGCCAGGGGAATCACTAATCCAGCATGAATTGCACTCCAGAGTTCTGCCGCTGTTTGAGGAACAGAGGTATCATTAACAATGGCTAAAATATGTAAATCAAACTTGCTGCCGAGGCAGGCGGCTAGTTGTAATAGCGTTTGTGTTGAAGAATCCAATCGTTTAATTTCATGAACCATCAGTTCAACCACATTATCCGTGATATCAATGCTCATTAATTGTTGCAAATTCCAAAACCAAGAGTTCGTATCCTGATGATACTGCAACAGATTTTCTGTATAGAGATACTTGAACGTTTGGGTGATAAAGAAAGGATTTCCCTGGGTCTTACTGAGTAATAATTTTGCAAGAGGTTCGACGGTTTCTTGAGGCTGATTAAGGGTATCTCCCACCAGATGATTGATGTGGTCTAAGCTGAGGGAGTGTAACGTTAGAGTTTCAATGGTTATGCCCTCCTGTTTGATGTTAGCCAGAGTTATCATTAGTGGGTGACTGAGGCTGACTTCATTATCCCGATATGCACCCAACATGAGCAAATGATGACTGTCGGGATCTGCAATTAACAGATGAATTAGTTGTAATGAGGCGGGGTCAGCCCATTGTAAATCATCTAGAAATACAACTAGTGGATGTTCAGGCTGAGTAAATACCCGTATAAAAGCACGAAAGACGAGATTAAAGCGATTTTGAGACTCGGTAACTGGTAGAGGTGATACGGGGGGTTGAGGGCCAATAATCAGTTCAATTTCAGGAATTACATCGGTAACAACCTGGCCATTATGTCCCAAGGCTTGACTGATTTTAGCGCGCCAATCAAGAATCCGTGTTTCAGGTTCTGTGAGCAGTTGTCGCACCAGTTCTCGAAGTGCTTGAATTAGACAGGCATAGGGTACATTTCGTTTAAATTGGTCAAATTTGCCACTAATGAAATAACCCCGCTGACGGACAATGGGTTTATGAACTTCGTTGACAAGAGCAGATTTGCCAATCCCCGAGTAGCCAGCAACTAACAGCATTTCTGAAGTCCCTTGACTGATTCGATCAAACGCATCCAGGAGTTGTTTTACTTCAGCTTCTCGTCCGTAGAGTTTTTCTGGAATGTTAAATGTTCCCTGTTGATCTTGGCTGGCAAACTCGAACCTAGGAATACTTTTCGTCTTTCTCCAGTGTTCAAGGCAAGTTTCTAGGTCTTTTTGGATTCCATAACTGCTCTGATAGCGGTCTTCAGCCGTTTTTGCCATCAATTTTAGAACGATAGCCGAGACAGACTCTGGCAGATCTGCGATCTGCTCATGAGGAGGGATCGGGGGTTTAGCAATATGACAATAGATCAATTCCATCGGATCGTCCGTATCAAAGGGGAGCTGAGCAGTTAATAATTCATAGAGTGTCACCCCCAGGGCATAAAAATCAGAGCGATAGTCAACCGCACGATTCATACGACCGGTTTGTTCTGGGGACATATAGGCTAAGCTTCCCTGAAGTATGTTAGGACTGCTAATACAGGGATTCTCTTTTCCCAGACGAGAGGAGATGGAAAAATCAATCAGTTTTAGCTCTTGGGTGTGGGGATTAAAGACAATATTTTCTGGCTTAAGGTCTTTATGAATTAAATGCTGTTGATGGAGTTGTCCCAGGGCGATCGCAATTTTCTGGGCAATGCATAACGTTTGTTCAAGATCTAAAATGTTGAGGTTGAGCCAATAGCTTAAATCTCGACCCCCAAAGTCTTCTAAGACCAGAACAGGGCGCCCTTGCCATTGTTCGAGGCTATAGGGTTTAACGATGCCGGAACAATCGAGTTGACAGACGAGATCATATTCGTATTGCAGTCGAGCAATTTCCGTTGCTTTCGGATGTTCTGCCAGCAAAGTCTTCAGAATAACAGGACGCTGTTGCGGGCCATCTACGGCCCGATAGACAATGGTGGTGGGACTTTCTGATAGGGTTTCGAGGATCTGGTACTCTAATAGCTTCAACATGGGGGTTAAAACCAAGGGGGGGAATAAAAAGCGCGACCGTCTTGGGATAATGTCTTGGAGCGAGGAGTGGGGTTGGCGTGAGAAGCGAGGTTGTGATCAGGACTCATCACTAGGCAGAACGCAGCTTATTAATCCACCGTAACATGCGTTCTGTGGTGGCCCAGAGAAAAACCACCGGGATTAGCAAGCGTAGATACCAGGGAGACAGGTTTCCGTTCCAAGGTAGGCCTTTGCGGTAACGGATTTGATCGGCCCAACGATGGAGACAGAGGATTGTGGGTTCTTGCAAATCCCAAATTTTGCAGTGAGGAGCCCTGCTCCTAGAAACATCGAGAAGGCTATTGACGGCTCGGCGTGCTGCTTCATTGGCTGCTTCCATGGTAGCTAAATCTGTGTTGGTACGCACATAGTCTGAGGCCAGGAACAGATTGGGAATTTGGGTGTGAGCGTCGGGACGTAACGACCAGGTGTTAACCAAATTGACCAACAACGGTTCTCCATTGATGTTAGCCTGGGCATCTCTGAGACGGCTGTGATAGCAAAGCCTGTCCTGACCAGGATTATGAAAAATCCGATCCTCGCTGTCGTTATCGGGTAGGGGAATTGGGCCAACGAACCCTTTGGCAATTAGGGCGTTGACGGCCAGACGTGCCTGGCTTTGGTCGATGTTGAGATACTCGGCAATCTCTTCTAGGGTGACATGGTCTTGCTCATTGATCCACAGGAATAGGGTTTTGAAATAGTCAGGGAGATTGCGATCAAGCATTTTAGCCAGTTCCTCGGGGTTTTTGACCAAGTCAGAGCAATTATAGGTGATCCCGGGATCGAGGAACCAGGATTTCAGATCACTGTCTTTTAGCAAGGGTTTTCCATTTTTTTGCAGCGATCGCTTCATTTGCTCCCAAACCTCGGTTTTAATTTCTTCAGGGGAACAAATCTGAGCCGGTTTTTTGATTTTGAGTCCTCTCGAACCGTTAAGTGCGCCCACCTCATCGGTGTTGGGGTCAATGAAATAGCCGCAATTGGAGGCAATGGCTGAGATAATTCCCTCAACGGTTCCATCGCCGAAGTCCGACATGGGAAACTCAGTCCAGAAACTGGGTTGAGAGATGGAGGTTAATGCCCAAGGAGCATCGACGTAAACAACGTGACCATGGGTGACGGGGATATCTCGATTGAGATAAAACTGGATACCACTCATCCAAGCGGTACTGGTTCCGAGTCGCTTGAGGTTCGCTAAACTAGGATCCCCAGCCATTAAGTCATCGGAGACGAGGCCCGCCATCATGTCCACAGGGAGAGCAGCAATGTAATAGTCTCCTGTTACGGTGCGATCGTGTTGGTTCTTGAGATCTGTGATGATAGCTCCGGTGATTTGCATCTGACCTCTAGCGTCAGGTTGGGCCTCCAGTGAACGCAAACGAGTTGAGAGATGGAAGGTCACTCCCCGCGACTGTAGATAGTTCAACCATGGGTTAATCCAAACATCGTTGGTGGGACCATTGAGGATGTGATCGGGACTGTTGTTAGCGGGATCAATGAGATCTAACAACAGTTGCAGGAAAATGTAGCCAATGGTTTTGACACTGGCCAGTTCCGCCCGTGAGGCTACCAGGGAGGTGGTAATTCCCCGGGCCAGCAGAGACTGATACGCTGGCGATTTCCGTTCGGCATCCAAATAGTCCCACCAGCTGAGTCTTTCGTATTCGTCCAGCCGTCGTTCTTTGCAGGATGTAAATAGTTGCCAAACTCGCTCGGCAAAAAATTCTAACTCCCCGGGTCTTAACTCTAGGTCAGGGACTCTCAATAAAACTTTGAGGATCAGCTCGAAGTCAGTAAAATTACGGGGAAAACGAGCTGAGATTACGATGGGGTCTTTACCGGCTTTATGGCGAGCCAAGGCCAAACGAGTTGCGATTACCAGGTTCCCGAAAACTCCTTGACGATTCGCTTTGTAGGGAATCCGCTTCATGGTATCAGTGACATGTCGGTAAAACCCCGGAAAGAAGCGAAATCCATGTTCCCCAGGTAAGGGTTTTTTGCCGGGTGCAGCACTGTTGGGGACGTTGATACTGCGGGCTTTTCCTCCAGGAATGTCTTTGAGTTCGTACACCTCAACCTCAAAGCCACGCTCGACCAGTTCATGGGCGGCGGTCATGCCAGCGATGCCCCCCCCGAGAATAATTACTTTCGTCATGTCATCCTCGCTACGTGTTTTTAGCTCTGTGAATCTGTAGATTTAATTTAAACCCATTTTGGTCTCAAATGTTTGCTGAGTGAGGTTGAATTTTTTATCCAGGCTTTAAGGAAATTTAGGTGAAATTCATTGATAATGGTATAAATTGTACTTGACAAAATTAACAAAGTGAAGAGAAAGGAGGGAAATGGTATGGTTGAGCCACCTGTGCTACCGAGACGGTCTCAAACCTCAATTTCTACTGGAAATTTTGCCGGCTTCTCTTTCGTCTTCCTTGAGATGTTCTCTGTCCTGATGTGATGGATTGACCCTCAGGGGTGTACACCCCCCATTGGGAATTTCAGGCAATGGCTCATCCCCTAGGTCCTTAAGGCCCATCCTGCTATTGCCTGGAGCTGCCTGAGTCTGTTAAAATTATCCTCTGGCCTCATGGTTGGCAGTTGTGGAGTCCGCGTTATGGTTAAAATTTGCTCGCGCCGTCGAGTTGGTGTTCAACAGGTGTACGATATTGGAGTCGCAAAAGACCATAATTTCCTCTTAAAAACAGGTCTTGTGGCGTCTAATTGCTTTAATAAATCTCACTCGATGGCATACGGGTATGTCACCTATCAAACTGCTTATTTAAAAGCCAATTATCCTGTTGAATATATGGCGGCGTTGTTAACCGCCAACAGTGGAAATCAGGACAAGGTACAGAAATATATTGCCACCTGCATGGGAATGAACATTACCGTGCAGCCGCCGGATATTAATCACTCCAATGTGGACTTTACACCCGTAGAGGGAAAAAAGATTTTATTTGGACTCTCGGCGGTGCGGAATTTGGGTCAGGGGGCGATTGATTGTATTCTGAAGGCGCGAGAGGAGGAGCCGTTTGAGTCTCTGGCCCAGTTGTGCGATCGCGTTGATCTCCACGCAGTCAACCGGCGGGCCTTAGAAGCCTTAATCCAATGTGGGGCCCTCGATACTCTCAACCCCAATCGTAAGCAATTGATGGAACATCTGCCATTCGTCATTGATTGGGCGCAATCCCGGGCCAAGGAACGCAGCGTGGGCCAGTTTAATCTGTTTGACCAACTTGGGGAAGAGTCTCAAAGCCGCCAGGATGATAATGGCTTTGATGGGGTTCCCCAAGCCCCCCAGGTGCAGGATTACCAGCCGATGGAGAAGCTAAAGCTGGAGAAGGAACTCCTCGGCTTCTATGTCTCTGATCATCCCCTGAAACCCATTCAGAAAACGGCGCGACTGCTGGCCCCGGTGAACCTCAATGAAATGGAAGACCAACATGAGAAGGTGATGGTGAGTGCTATTGTCATGTTGAGTGGTCTCAAGCCGATTGTTACCAAAAAGGGCGATCGCATGGCCATTGTCCAACTCGAAGACCTCACGGGCCAAGTGGAGGCGGTGGTGTTCCCTCGCACCTATGAGCGGGTTCACCAACATCTGATTGAAGATGCGCGGTTGATTGTTTGGGGAAAAGTCGATCGCCGTGATGATAGCGTGCAATTGATTGTTGAGGATGCCGAACCCATCGAACGGGTGCAGATGGTGCTGGTGAAACTCAATCCTGAACAGGCTGGGGACATCCAGCAACGCCATCAACTGCGGGATGTGTTGCGATCGCAGGTTCCCGAAGATGGCAAACCCAAAGTGCCGGTGATTGGCGTGATTGCAGCGGGCCACCAACGTCACCTGGTGCGGCTGGGCCATCAATTCCAGGTGATGGATTGTGATCAGGCGGTGGCGGCCCTGAATCGGGCCGGCTATCCCGCTCGTCGCCATGCCTTGGCCAAAGTCTAGGGTCGGTTTTCGCCACGGCGATTCGGGGCAATTCGGATCTCCCCTTAACTCAGACGAAGAATAAACCTGATACCATAGCAAATTACCGTGGTTGGATAGGGTTGGGTTTGAACAATATTCAAGTCCCTGCTGCGTTCAACATTTGATTTTAAGGAGGAACAGTCTATTGTCTCGCCGTTATTTATTTACCTCGGAGTCCGTCACTGAAGGACATCCCGATAAAATCTGCGATCGCATCTCCGATTCCATCCTCGATGCATTGCTGACCCAAGATCCCCAAAGTCGTGTCGCGGCGGAAGTGGTGGTCAATACGGGTTTGGTTCTCATCACCGGAGAAGTCAGTACCCAAGCCAAAGTGGATTATGTCAAACTGGCTCGGGAGAAAATTGCCGAAATCGGCTATACCGACGCCGAAAATGGTTTTTCTGCCAATAGCTGCTCAGTTTTAGTGGCTCTGGACGAACAATCCCCCGATATCGCCCAGGGAGTCGATGCGGCCCAAGAACGGCGCGAACAGGCGAGTGATGCGGAACTCGATGCTGTCGGTGCCGGGGATCAGGGCTTAATGTTCGGCTTCGCCTGCAACGAAACCCCGGAACTGATGCCCCTTCCCATTAGTTTAGCCCATCGACTCTCCCGGAGACTGACTCAAGTTCGCAAATCCGGTGACTTATCCTATCTCCGTCCTGACGGTAAAACCCAAGTCACGGTGATTTATGAAGAGGGTAAACCCGTGGGGATTGATACCATCCTGATTTCGACGCAACATACCGCCAGTATTGACGGGATTCGCGACGAGAAAGCCGTGCGCGATCGCATCCAACAAGACCTCTGGGCCCAGGTCGTGCAACCCGTCTTCGCAGAGATGCCGGTTCAACCGGACGAGAACACCCGTTTTCTCGTCAATCCCACTGGTAAATTCGTCATTGGCGGTCCTCAAGGGGACTCAGGACTCACGGGACGGAAAATCATTGTCGATACCTACGGTGGTTACTCCCGTCATGGAGGCGGGGCCTTTTCCGGTAAAGACCCCACCAAAGTCGATCGCTCCGCCGCCTACGCCTGTCGCTACATTGCTAAAAACATTGTCGCCGCTGGCTTCGCGGAAAAATGCGAAGTTCAGGTGAGTTATGCCATTGGCGTGGCCCAGCCGACCAGTATTTTCATTGAAACCTTTGGCACTGGCAACGTCGATGAAGAGAAATTGTTAGCAGTGGTTAAGGATATCTTTGAACTGCGTCCGGCAGGAATTATCCAGACCTTCAACCTCTCCCATCTCCCCAGCGAACGTGGAGGACGCTTCTTCCAAGATACGGCCGCCTATGGTCACATGGGACGCACAGACCTAGACTTGCCCTGGGAACAAACCGATCAAGTCGAGGCCCTGAAAGCGGCGTTGACTCCGGCGGTCTCCGCTGGACGCTAGGATCTCACTCATTTTAGGTTGAGTCTAGATCTAACTCGGGGCGATGGCGATCGCCCCGTAAACGGTAGTCTACGGCATTGATGGATAGAGGGAAATCGTCTATGGTGATCGCCATTGCCCTATCCATCCTCTCAGGCTTATGACTGCCACTGTGCAAAACCCTAACTGGACCAAACTGCAAAACGGGTCTGACATTCGCGGCGTTGCCCTTCCCGGTATCCCCGACGAACCCGTCAATCTCACCCCAGATATTGCCGAAACCCTCGGTAAAGCCTTCGTCCGCTGGCTGAGTCAAACCCTAAATAAACCCGCCCAGGACCTCACCATCAGTCTCGGACGAGACAGCCGCCTCTCGGGGCCCGACCTCATGGCCGCCACCACAAGCGCCATCAGCCGTCTCGGCTGTCGCGTCTATGACTTTGGTTTAGCCTCCACCCCAGCCATGTTCATGAGTACCGTCAGCCCCGACTTTAACTGTGACGGGGCCATCATGCTCACCGCCAGCCATTTACCCTTCAACCGAAATGGCTTCAAATTCTTTACCGGCGAAGGGGGATTAGGCAAACCCGACATTAGCGCCATTCTCAACTTTGCCGCTGACCAAGACTTCCCCGAACCCGCCGAAGGTGGAACGATTGAAACTCGTGATTTCATGGGAGTTTATGCGGAAGGATTAGTCAAATTAGTGCGAGAAGGGGTCAATCATCCGCAACAGTTTGAACAGCCCTTAAAAGGACTCCATATCATTCTCGATGCCGGAAATGGTGCCGGAGGCTTTTACTGCGATCGCGTCCTCAAACCCCTCGGTGCAGACACCAGCGGTAGCCAATTTTTAGACCCCGACGGCACATTTCCCAACCATGTCCCCAACCCAGAAAATGAAGCGGCCATGGCAGCCATATCTGAGGCAGTCTTAGCTCAAAATGCCGACTTTGGCATTATCTTTGACACCGACGTTGATCGCGGTGCAGCCGTGGACCCCCAAGGCCAGGAACTCAACCGCAATCGCCTGATTGCCCTAATTTCCGCCGTCGTCCTCAAAGAACATCCCGGTTCCACTGTTGTCACCGACTCCATCACCTCAGAAGGCTTAACCACCTTTATTGAGCAAGACCTCAAAGGTGTGCATCATCGCTTCAAACGGGGCTATAAAAATGTCATCAACGAGGCAATTCGCTTAAATAACGAAGGTCAAGAATCCTGGCTCGCCATTGAAACCTCCGGTCACGGAGCCATGAAGGAAAACTATTTCCTTGATGATGGTGCGTATTTGATTACCAAGCTCTTGGTTGAATTGGCTAAACTAAAACTAGAAGGCAAAGCCTTATCCGATTTAATTGCCAACTTACAAGAGCCTCAAGAAAGCAGCGAGCTACGCATGAAAATCGGCGTAGAGGACTTCAAAGACTATGGCAACCAAATCATCGAAGCATTAAGCCAATTTGCCGACAATCATGACGGTTGGCAGGTGGTTCCCAAGAACTATGAAGGGGTGCGTGTCAGTTGTCAATCTCCCGAGGAACAGGGCTGGTTCTTGTTACGTTTGTCCTTACATGACCCCGTCATTCCTCTAAATATCGAATCTAACGTTGAGGGAGGAGTGAGTCAGATTGCGAAGACACTTTTAGGCTTCTTGAAACAGTTTGACAAGCTAGATTTGTCCGCGTTTGAACGCTGAGGGACTCCCCCACAACCCTAGGCCCAATCCCACCATTACCCTAGGGGACAATCATCAATTGTCCCCTAGTACGGTTAACCCCAGGCAATCAACGCTGTACCAAGAGAGCTACCTCAAGTCCTGATGGGGTTTTGGCGTCGAGATTTCGTCGGTGCCGAAAGGCGCTATAACGACGATGTAAGGCAGCATTGTCTGCTTCGCCGTGGGACAAAATAAAGTTTTTCAGTATATATTCATATCACTAGACAAAAAAATGATGTTAAACGGGGATGTCTGGATATCACGGTGAACTCAGGGCTGAGAACGCTGTTTTCGGGCTTGGATGACTCGTTTAGGGGTCAACATCTTTGCGCCAATAGACGCGATGTCCCCGAAGTTCTGCTCCGTTGGCTTTGAGGCATTTTAGCTCTCCCCTGCGGCGGATGGCTTCGGGGTGGTTGAGGAGTCCCATTTTTGTTCTTGTGGGCTGAGAGGTTAGGTTAAAATAAATGAGGGGATGAGCCATGTCCACTCTGACCAACGTCTGCTGGTATCCTCTAATCAAATCCCGGATATAATCCATGAAAATGATTGATATTAACCAAGCCTTACCTCAACTGTCTAACCTCATCGAACGGGCGTTTGCCGGTGAAGAAATTTTGATTATAAAAAATCAGCAAACGATTAAGATAACTTGTGTTAATCCCGGTCATCAGCGCCCGCCTTTGTTTGGGAGTGACAAAGACCAAATCATTATAGCTGATGATTTTGATGCTCCTTTAGATGAGTTTAAGGAGTATCAGTGATGCAATTTCTGTTAGATACTCATACATTGCTATGGTTTTTAGAGGTAGGGATGTCAGGATATTATGGGGAATCACGGCGAACTTAGGGCTGAGAACGCTGTTTTCGGGCTTGGATGACTCGTTTCTGGTAGGGGTCAACATCTTTGCGCCAATAGACGCGATGTCCCCGAAGTTCTGCTCCATTGGCTTTCAGGCATTTTAGCCATTGTCGATATCGTCTTATGGCTTCAAGGTCGTCGAGAAGTCCCCATTTTTGTTCTTGTCGACTGAGTCGGGTAAAACGGTCATAGTGGGGATAGTCTGGGGTGACAAAGTCTTCTTTTTTATGCAGAACAAAGGGGTTTTCAAAGAGGTCGTAGGTGTAGCGATGAACCCGCAAATCTTGGAGGTCGATTTGCATGATGGTTTTAATCAGAGGATGGGGGTTGGTGTCGAAGTCTGGACAGTGAAAATAGGAGATTTTTGGGCGTTGGGTGTGGAATTGGATTAGGGTCGTATCGTCCATTCTGCCGATGGTGTGGCTGGCACAACCTTCGTAGAGACGTAAAATGGGGTCGAGGTGGTTGAAGGCGCTGATATGCACCGTTAAGCCCCTGGGCGATCGCTGACCAATGGGACTGCGATCGCACAACTTCCCTAACCGCTCTAAACTCCCCAAGCCATATAACATTAAATCCGCCGCCATCAGGGCTTGTTTATAATTCCCAAAAAAGGCACGGATGTCATAGCGAATGGCTGGGGTTAATTCACTAAAGCGGGGGCGATCGCCCAAAGCGGTTAGAGCCAAATAAATCAAGAGTTCTTGGCGGCGACGTTCGGCGATCGCATCCCAGTCCGCCTCATCCGTCGCTTGCAACACCAGGCGAAAGGCGCGACGCAAACTGCCAAATAAATCAATAATATCCGCTTCTTCAGCTAACTCCGTGGGTTTGGGAAGCCGGCCGCGATCGCTAAAAAACTGCATCAGGGGTTCCAACGTCTCCCGAGATTCCTCAAACCGCTGAACCGAGACGCGCACACGGGGAGTGTGGCTCTGAGAACGGAAGCGGGAGGCGCGAAATTGCTCCTGCTGTTCGCGATCGCGAAACACCGCATACACCCCCAACCCCACCGGAATCGCATCCACCCCCAACACCCCATCAATATAGGCTTTCAACTCCTCCTGTTCATAATATTTCTGAAAGGTTCCCCGCTGCGTCACCACCCCATCCCCATAGACGACATCATCCTCATCGCGATCGCGCACCAACACCTGGGCCGCCACCAGTAACACCCCCTCCGTCAAGGCCCAAGCCTTCTGCAAGGCTTCCCGGCGTTCCTGAGGCTCTTCAATCACATTAATCACATAGCCCAAATTGACAAATTGCGCTGGCTGTAAGGCTGTTTCTGGGGCATAATAGGGGTCCCAACCTTGAGCCGTCAGTCCCCGCTGTTGCAGCCGTTCCACATCTCCCCCATAGCCGCAACCATAGTCAAAAAAGGTCATTTCAGGAGTTAACAAACCTGCTTCTAAGGCGAATTTCAGGGGACGAGAAAAATCATGACGCATCATCGCCGCCCGATGGCGTTCAATGCGGGCTTTAACAGGATTCTCCACCTGACGCCGCTGCACTTGATGGCCCTGAATCTCCACCCCCACATCCTTTAAGTAGCGTTGCCAATTGTTGCGAGTGCCGATGTGGCGAGTATTATCGAGGAGTCCGAGGGCTTCTTCCTGTTGAGTCAGGGTCTGGAATTGCTCATACCCCGGATAACTGGGTTGAACAAAGGTTTCCTTACGATGCAAAATGGGGGGATTTTTCGAGTCTTGGTAATTGCGACAACTGACGGTTCCCTGTCGTAAGTTGACGAGAATACTTTGCACCAGGGGAGGATGGGGGTCCCTATCGAAGTCAGGATAGGACAAATAGGAGAGTTGAGGCTGGCTAAGGGAGAACTTGACGAGGGTGGCGTTGTCTAGGTTCTCCACCCCACCGGCGGCGTAGCCTTCATAGAGACGGAGGGGCAGCGGCAGGGCAGCGACGGCACTACGATGGACATAGAAAGCATTGGGGAGGGTTTTACCCACGGGACTCTCCTGACAGGCCTGGACGAGGGTTTTGTGGGGGAGTTGTTGCAACAGTTCCGTCCAGGTTTGCGGTGGCGACTCCAACAGGCCCGCTTCTAGGGCCTGTTCAAGTAACGCCTGCAATGAGTCGGAGACAGTGACTAGGGGAGTCATGGCCAGGATGGGTGAGGTGCGAGTCAGGGGCGAGTGGGGGCGATCGCAAACTCCACCCCCTCGTTCTCACGATAATCGTAACTGAGGTGATCTGTCACATGAATATCGGCGTCGAGTCGTTGTCTCATCCAACCGTTGGGGGGAGCCATTCGTTATGGGATATAGAGAATTGCCATGGTATAATAGCCAGTATTAACAATTTTCTAAATTGCCATGACTCTCGAACAAGAAATACGAAATAAGTCCTCTCAAGTCTCGACAAACTCTTATTCAATGTCCGTCAATGAACTGGTTTCCATGTATCGGGACGGAGAGTTAAACATTCATCCTGAATTTCAACGCTTTTATCGTTGGACAGTCGGACAAAAATCACGATTTATTGAGTCCCTTCTCCTGGGTATTCCCATTCCACCTATCTTTGTCTCAGAACGGTTAGACGCTCATTGGGATGTGATTGATGGCTTGCAACGACTGTCAACTATTTTAGAGCTAATGGGAGAACTCAAAAATGAGGAGGGCATTATACAAGAGGAGTTATGTCTAATTGAAACTCGCTATCTTCCTAGCCTCAAGAATCGAACCTGGTCAGCCAAGCAAGGAGAACAGCAATCGTTACCAGATTCGGCAAAAATCAAAATAAAACGAGCTAGGCTGGACATTAATATTGTCAAGCAAGAGAACGACGAAATTGCAAAATATGAAATTTTTCAACGATTAAATACCGGGGGGTCTCTGGCGACCGACCAAGAAGTCCGTAGTTGTATTCTCATCATGAATAATCGTGAGTTCTTCCTCTGGCTGCAAAAACTTTGTGATTTTACACCATTCAAAGACTGTCTAATTTTAACAGATCGTGCAATTGAAGAAGCATTTGACCTAGAGCTTATCACTCGTTTTGTGGTCCTCGCAACCTGTCCAACCTCCCAGCTTAACGGTATCAATGAGTTGGGAACCTTTTTGACTGACAAGATTGTTGAGATTGCCAATGATGATAGTTTCAACCAGAACGAGGTTGAAGATGTATTCAAAAAGACATTTGACTATCTCTCCAAGCAATTTGGAGAAAATAGCTTCAGAAAGTATAATCACAAGAAAGAAACCTATATGGGAGGTTCTCTCGTGTCTTTGTTTGAAATCGTTGCGGTGGCCTTGGCACGAGTTCTATTAAATGGTGGTGACTTGCCTAATGAGTCTGAATTTGAAAAGGCTCATCGAGATTTAAGTCAAAATGAGACCCTAAAGGAATTCACTAAATCTGGGGTCAGGTCTTCAACTCGTATTCCTAAAACAATTAACTTTGGTCAGTCTATGTTGGAACAATGGGTAAAATCAGAACAATAGATGACTTGTTAGATAGCCTAGCCTCTGAGAGTCAAAGACGTAAACAGGAAATGATAACTTTAAATTTTCTCTTAGATGGTCGGCGAAAACATGAAGTCAAAGTAATTTGTAGAAGCTCGGTTGTCTTGGCTTACGCTCACTGGGAGCAATTTGTCCATCATGCCGCTGAGGTCTATATCAACTATGTTGATAGTCGGAGACTCTCCCTTGATAAACTTTCTCTTAATCTTCAGATAGTTGGCTGTCAAAGACTGATTAAAAATGTTATCAATTATAAGTCAGAATTCGGCTATCAAAGTCAGTTAATTGAGCAATTAAAATTGAAATGTTCAGAAACCGTGACCCTTCGATATGACGAAATGAAACAGAAATCTAATTTGGATGCCGAAAGTTTTCAGAGAATCTGTGAAATCCTAGGTATTGAGACGACGTTGTGGAGGGATAAATATGGCTTTATCAATGATTTATACAGGACTCGATGTAATATCGCCCATGGAGAACTTTCCAGCGACAGCCCTCAAGTCGAGTATGCCAAAGAAGTGTTAGATTTTGTGATTCACGGGATTGATCACTTCAAAACCGATATCGAAAATGCAGCCCTGAATAAGGACTATTTACTCTAGTGTTAAACCAGTTCTCTCACCGTTCAATCGGCTCGTTCCCCGACAGGACTGACGAGGAACAATAGTGTTAAAAGGGTCGATAGTCAGCCGATTCCCGATTAGGGGCGAGTGGGGGCGATCGCAAACTCTATCCCCTCGTTCTCACGATAATCGTAACTGAGGTGATCTGTCACATTGGTATCGGTCAGTTCCAGGTTATAGAAGTCCATCGTTTCCGCCTCAAAATAGGGGCCAGCGTGCCACGTGCCGCGATGTAACTTCACAAAACAGGTTCCGGGGATGTGGAAAGCTTTGAGGCGGGTTGCGTCGGGGCGTGGGCCGTCACTGGGAGGGGCAACGGCCAGGAACCAGTCCTGTCCTTGTAAGGACCCGAGGCATTGGGTACAGCGGCTATGGCGGGTAATTTGATGGAAGCGATCGCCGCGATGTTGCAGGCGCATTAAATAGAAGCGAGGCTGTCCCTGGTTTAAGTCTAATTGGGCCTCTTGAGCGTCAAAGGGTTTACCGTCGTCTTGAGGGGTAATCAGTTGCCCGTAGGGGGCAAAGTTCTCGACGGTAATAGGTTCGGGGTGAAGTTCTCGATACGGGGTCATCCTTGGTGTGATTGGGGAGATGAACAAGGCGATCGCCCTCTCATCATAACTCGTCGGGGTTGATGCCCTGCGATCGCAACAACTCGGCCAGTCGTTCCCCCCGTTGGCGTTCCTCTTGCAATTCCCGTTCCCGTTGTTCCCCCCGTTGGCGTTCCTCTTGCAATTCCCGTTCCCGTTGTTCCCCCCGTTGGCGTTCTTCTTGCAATTCCTGTTCCGCTCGTTTAGCCCGTTCATCCCCCGTCAACAGCAAATGACCCTGACTGTCCCACCAACGCAGCCAGGGTAACACCACATTGCCATAACGTCCTTGCCAAATCCCCAACTCAACCCCCAGTTGTGGAATTGGATAATGACCCCGTTCATTGGCAGGGACGAGTTCATAGCGGTTTTCCACGAGGTGATAGACCTCGACTTGGGCCTTTTGAACCTCGTAAATTCCATAAAAGGCAGGGCGGATAATCTGTTCATAGACCCAGAACTTGCCGGGTTTTTGACGGCTTTCCGATGTGCGATCGAGGGGAGTGCGATCGCGCTCCTCGGAACCATCCCCTGAGACAAACTCAAGGGCAATTAAGGGGGGAATCCACTCTTGCCACAAGACATAAGAACGACGCATCTGTCCCTCAAGAGTCGGCGGGACATTGGGAACATAAAACCAATCTGGACATTCGGCCCCCCGTTCTGGGGGGTCTGTTATCCGCCAATAAATGCCACAATCTTGGCCAATGGCATAATGTTGATCTGGATGTAGTTGCTCTAAGACGGGTTGAAGGGAATCCGTCAAGACGAGACTTTGGGGATGCTCCTGAAAGTTTTTCACAAAGGTTCCGTCGGAGTCCGGGAGTTGGGTATGATCCGGTAGGGTCTTTAGATCCGGTTCTGAGGATTTGGCGATGGTCATAATTGAAACGGGTTCTTAGAAATTTAGCCAGATGAGGCGATCGAGGGGAGTGCGATCGCCCACCGCACCCCCCGTCATGGGATAGAGATATTGCAATTGTGGCCCATTGGGGGGACTACAAATCTGGTAGCCAGTCGTCGGCCCTTCACCGGAGAAACAATTAAATTGCTCCCGATTAGGACTGTCTCCCCAAGCCATCCCCACCCGCACCCCCTCGGGCCCGGGAATGGAGGGGTCAACAATGGTAATGCGGAGAATCCCCGCCTGGGGACGATTTGGGTTTTTGGGGTCAAGTTGCGCCACCTGAGTCTCCCCATCAAAGACGTCAATCACCGGATAAGACTCTCCCTCCTGGGAGATGACCCCAGTTTCGACCCGATATTGGGGAAGTTTACCCTGAATGCGATCGCCCTCAAAAGGAGTCTCCCCAGAAATCTCCCCCCAGCCAGCATTGCTTAAGGGGGGAGGAGAGGCTTGCACCTCCTCCTCTTGGCCAATGGGGAGACTCGCGTCACTGTTCAAATCCTGACCACAGCCTGACGCCAGAACCAGAGTCAGTAACGCCAATCCCATGAACCCAAGTTTTGGCTTGGCCATTTCCTTAACTGCTAACCGTCGTCTGTTGGACTTGAGGTTGGAACTGGAAGAGAGAGTAAACCACATCACGGCGGATATCAATCATCATCTCTAAGAACAGCTCATAGCCTTCACTCTTATACTCAATCAGGGGATCTTTCTGACCATACCCTCGCAGACTGACCGATTCACGCAACGCATCCATCTGTTGTAAATGTTCCCGCCAGAGGGTGTCAATCCGTTGCAGAATGAAGAACCGTTCCGCCTGACGCATTAACCCCGGCTGAATTTTATCCACCTGGGACTCTTTCATATCGTAGGCGATATGAACCTGCTCATGAAGGAAGGTTTTAATCTCGTCAACCGCCATATCCTCCAATTGAGTCGGCTGTAACTCCTCTAGGAGATAGACAAACTGCTTGACTTTGTCCACCAACTTATCGAGATTCCATTCTTCCGAGGGGAGTTCCGGGTTGATGTAAGCATCTACGATGTCATCCATCGTCATTTCCGCATATTCAATCACCCGCTGCTTCAGGTTTTGCCCTTCCAACACCCGGCGGCGTTCCGCATAGATAGCCCGACGTTGATTGTTCATCACTTCGTCGTACTCAAAGACCTGCTTACGGATATCGTAATAGTAGGTTTCCACCTTGCGCTGGGCCCCTTCGAGCGATCGCGTCAACATCCCGGACTCAATCGGCATATCCTCTTCCACGCGAAAGGCGTTCATCAAGCCGGCCACGCGATCGCCCCCAAAAATCCGCAACAGGTTATCCTCCAAACTGAGGAAAAAGCGCGTCGAACCGGGGTCACCTTGGCGGCCCGCACGACCTCGCAACTGGTTATCCACCCGGCGAGACTCGTGGCGTTCCGTACCAATTACGTGTAAGCCACCCCGTTCAATCACCAAATCATGTTCTTTTTTGGTGTAACTCTCGTAATGTTCTAACAGTGCCTTATAAACGTCCCGCAACTGAGCGACGACTTCATCTTCCGTGGGGGCCTTCTCCGCCGCAATGGCGATGCGTTCCTCCGCCTCTAACTCCGGCAAACTGCGTTCACCATACACCTTCACCGCATGGTCCACCATCTCCTTGAGTTGTTTCTCCAACTCCGGCGTTAACTCAACGGGAAAAATCTGCGGTGAGGCTTTCCAAGTTTTCGGTTTAGCGACGGTATCAAAGCCTTTACCCTTACTGCGGCTACGACTGGCCAACGTCTTAGGTTGTGCAAAACTGGCTTCATCCTCTGGTTTCACCAACCGGGGCATAAAATACTCCCGCAGTTTCAAGCGGGCCATATAGTCAGCGTTCCCCCCAAGGATAATATCAGTCCCTCGTCCCGCCATGTTGGTGGCAATAGTCACCGTCCCACCTCGTCCGGCTTGGGCGACAATCTCTGATTCCCGCTCCACGTTTTCTGGCTTAGCATTGAGGAGGTTATGGGGAACCTGCAACTCACTCAGCAGTGTGGACAAAACCTCCGATTTTTCCACACTGGTGGTTCCCACCAACACCGGGCGGCCCTCCTTATGTTTTTCCGCACATTCTTCGGCAACCGCTTTCCACTTGGCCGGTTCAGTTTTATAGACCACATCGGATAAATCTTTCCGCAGCAAGGGACGATTGGTGGGGATAATCGTCACCCGCAACTTGTAGATTTTCTCAAATTCCGACTCTTCAGTTTTCGCCGTTCCCGTCATCCCGGCTAATTTGGGATAGAGCAAGAAGAAGTTTTGATAGGTAATCGTCGCCAGGGTTTGGGTTTCCGGCTGAATCTCCAGATGTTCCTTCGCTTCAATGGCTTGGTGAAGTCCATCACTCCAGCGTCGCCCTGGCATCACCCGTCCAGTAAACTCATCCACAATCACCACATCTCCATCACGGATGATGTAGTTGACATCCTTAACGAAGAGTTCCTTCGCCTTAACCGCGTTGAAAATATAATGGGCCCAGGGGTCTTCCGGGTCATATAAATCGCTCATTCCCAGTAATTCTTCTGCCCGAGCAAAGCCTTCGTCAGACAGCAGCACATTACGGGCCTTTTCGTCAACCTCATAATCTTGAGGTTCGTCTTCCGTCCCCCGGACCAACTGGGCCGCCACGTCAGCGGCGCGGCGATATTTCTCACTGGGGCGTTCTACCTGACCTGAGATAATGAGGGGGGTCCGGGCTTCGTCAATCAGAACTGAATCGACCTCATCAATGACGCAGTAGTTGAAGGGCCGTTGCACCACTTCCTCGATGGAGGTGGCCATGTTGTCCCGGAGATAGTCGAAGCCTAATTCGGAGTTGGTGCAATAGGTGATATCGCAGTTATAGTTTTTGCGTCGTTCATCGGGGGTCATTCCCTGTTGAATCAGGCCCACGGAGAGGCCCAGGAAGCGGTGAACTTGTCCCATCCACTCCGCATCCCGCCGGGCCAGGTAATCGTTGACGGTAACGACGTGAACCCCTTTGCCGCTGAGGGCGTTGAGATAGGCGGGAAGGGTGGAGACGAGGGTTTTCCCTTCCCCGGTTTTCATTTCCGCAATTTCGCCGTTATGGAGGACGATTCCCCCCAGAACTTGCACATCGAAGTGGCGCATTCCCAGGACTCGCCGGGAGGCTTCCCGAACCACCGCAAAGGCTTCTGGGAGAATCTCTTCGAGGATGTCATCTTCCTCCTCTCGGTTGCGGGCCTTGGACAACTGTTCCCGGAACTCAGCCGTCTTGGCTACCAACTCCTCATCAGTTAGGGGTTGGATATCTTGCTCAAGAACCTTGACATCCGCTACAAGCGGCTCAATCTTCTTGAGTTTCCGGGTGTTGGGGTCGCCGAACAGTCGTTTAAGCATAGGAGGAGCGGGAAGCGTCTATAACAAGAGTTGGCGATCGCACGCTTGGGGACTGAAGCGTCGGTATCGCGTTGAGTCAATGGATTGAAACAGTATATTTATGTTAATCCTACCACTGCAACCCGACTACTGAACGGGGGTGGAATCCCCCTTGAGTAAGACGGGGCCATCTAAGCCGAGAAAGTTAACCACATCGGCGGGGGTTTGCCGGGAGGGGTTAATCTCGGGGTCCACCACACCCGCGACTTGCAGGGCCTTGGTGACGAGTTCGGAACAAAACAGCCGGGATAAGTCTTCTGGGCCCGAAAGTCCAAACCGTTCCCAGAGCTTAATTCCTGCTCCCAAGACATGGATGTTGTCGTAGGGGACACGCTGACTATGGGTTTCTCGTAACCAGGCTTCCATTTTAGATCGGCCTTCGGGAGATAGGGGGTCTTTGAGGGGAAACCACCACACGGAGCCATCGTACATAAGGGTGCGTTTGGAGAGCCAGTTCATCTGCACGCCTTTGATGAGTTCTTGCCCTCCTTTTGATGCGGCTTGGTGGCGGGTTTCAGTGGTGGACTCGACGACTAGGACACTATCCCCGAAGCCGCCTCCCATGCTAGCGGTGAGGACGATTCCCACATGGGAGTAGATGGAACCTGTCCCCCACTTAATGACGTCGGAGAAGCCAGTGTTGCCGGAAAAGCCAATCACATCCCCGGTTTTCATTTGGGGACGATGTTGTTCATAGCGGGCCAAGATGCTTTCCCGGCGAAAGGCGTTGCCAAAGGCAGCTCCAGTTCCCATCGGTGAGATCCTCATGTTGGTCGTTTCTCCCGATGATACCTTAGGGGGGAAGGGAATAGGGAAGAGGGAGAACCCACCCCTGCCCCTCCCAAGAGGGGATTTTTCGCCCTGACAAGCCGGAACGCATCGCTTAGGATTTGTGGCAGATCGCACTTTGGAGGATGATTATGAGCCGATTGAATCAACGTAAACCGTGGCGTTATCCCTTATCTTTGCTGGTGTTGGGGACCGTTTTGGTGACGGGGGCGATCGCCGCTCGGACGTTTGGAAGTTCGGGACGACGGGGGTTTAGTGGGAATCCGGGACGGACGGGGGAGTCGGGACTGGATCAAACCCTAATTGTGGATGGCCAGCCCAAATCTCTGCAATTGATGGGATATTCGGGAACTGATGGGAGGAGTGGGGGCCATGGGGAGGATGCTCGCAACTGTTCTCAACCCAGTGGCGTGAGCCATAATTTGCGCGGGGCCAATGGCGGTGATGGCGGTGATGGCGGTGATGGCGGTGACGGGGGCGATGGGGGAAACGTGAAACTCTATTATGAAGAGTTAGAGCAGTTGCGGGAGATTTTTGTGGATGCTCGCGGTGGCCAGGGGGGGTATGGTGGCGATGGCGGCTATGGCGGCCGGGGGTGTTCCTGTCGTCGTCGTAGTTGGACAGTGAATGATCGCCGCTATCACTGTAGCAGTGGCAGTTGGGGACGGCGGGGACGCAATGGCCGCACGGGGAGAGATGGAACCCTGGGCCGGTTGCAGATTGTGGAGGGAACCACTCCCCTGGAACCAGAACAGCCGACGGCGGAATTGCGCTTGTCAGATTTTGAGCGGCCCTTAGCGTTATCTAAGAATGTCTGGTTGCGTCGGGGTGGGGCCCGGTCTTTGTTAGCGTCGGGATCGGTGGTGGCGGATGAGTATGAGGAGTTTGTGGAACGTCTGGAGCGATCGGTTGCTTTGGCCTGGGAGAGCGATCGCCCTCAGTCGCAGTTTTCTGATCTCGATGTCAGCTTAACCTTGACGGCGAATGACACCATTGAGGCCAGTTTTCCCGATGACCTTTGGGTTCAGGGGGCTATTGTGGAAGATGAGGGGTTAACGACCTATCAAATTGATACCATTTTGCGGGAAGCGGAAGCTACCGAGTTGGCGATCGCCGATGCGAATCGCAATCCTCGTCAGTTTAATCTGGCTCTGGTGGATACGGCGCAACAATCGGAGATTTTAGACACGGAGTTTGTGGTTAAAATTCGCTCGACGGGGTCGCGGGTGGGATTCCGTCATATGCAGAATTACCAAACCCGCTATGAGGGAGAGATTCCGGCTCATCTGGTGTCCCGAGAGCATAATCGCTTTGTCCTGGATTTATCGGGCCTTCCCTTGGAAACTCGGGATTTCCCCTCTCGGGCCCAGGTGGAGGTGGAACTGTTGATTACTCGTCGTTTGGGAGACCATGAGGCGGAACAAACGGTGCTGTGGCAAGGACAACTGGATTGATGGTTAATATCGAGATCTGACTGGAGTGAGTTGAGCGGCGTGCATTTTTAGAGCGCATTGAACGATTAGGAATTTTGCTCGCTTTGTTTTCGATATTTCGTTAAAATATTTTGGTTTTATCTATCATGATTGGAACAACTTCAGCCCTAGCGAAGTATAAAGATCTAGTCCTCAAACTTCAAGAAAAACATGAAATAACAGATAAAGAAGCCCTGGAAATTTTAGAAGCCAGAAACACTCTTCATTATGTTCTGGATGAAAATAAAAAAATCCCTCAAAACGTTATTTTGGAAATAAAAAATCACGACGACATTCTCAGGAAATATGGGTATCGTATTACCGCAGTTTTAGATTTAAAGAGTCATCAAAAAGCAGCGCCTAAAAATCTCGATCACTGGTGGTGGGATGCTGAGGAGTTAAGTAAGCAGCACCCTCTGGATACATTTGATTTTTTAATTAAACCACTTAGTATTGGAGCTTGGTCAGTATGTTTGGGATTTTTGGCAGCCATCATAACTCGCTTTCTTTCTACAAGCCCCGATATTTTGGGAGGCATAACAATTTCATTATCAACATTGGTTACTGTATCAAAAGCCAAAACAGACTTTACCCAAGCAGGCAAAGAAAGCCTAAAAGAAATGCTGACTAAACTTAAGATACCTATTTATTTGCATGAGGAATTCAAGCTTGGATTAACGCTTATTCTCGTGGGTTGCTTTTCGCTTTTATGGCTTCGTCTTCCAGAGATTTCAATGTGGTATTTGAAGCAAGGACAAGATGACTTTAGAAAAAACCAGGTTGGCGATGCAATTAGCAATCATAAAAGAGCAATAGCAATAGATAATAATAATACAAGAGCTTACCAGAGCTTGGGATTCTTGTACGAACAAATACAGCAATATGAAGATGCAAAAGAGTATTATAGAAAAGCACTTTTTAGTAGTGGTGGACTAGACTTAGGAAATCCAGACGAAAAAAATATATATTTGTTAAACTATAAAAAATTAGGTCGAATGTTTATTTTCAATGAACAGTATGAGGAAGCTGCACTTATCTTAGAAAAAGGTTTATCTATGTCAGGCACAACGGATTTAGTTGGCAGAGCATGGGTAGAGTATGCCTTGAATTCTCACTTAGGATACGTTCGATATCAGTTGGAACAGCACAAGGTTGCCCATAAAAACTCAAGAGTTGCTATCTCGTTGCTAGAGAACTATCCTGTCCTCAAACGCCAATCAGGTTTATCTCTTGGTTTGCCGTACTGTGTCATGTCACAAGTTTCTGTTAAGCTGGACCCGGATATGGAGACATACTATAGCTGTAGGTGCTCCCAGCTTAGTCAACCGCTCAATCGACTGGAATCGGAGTTTTTATATCAAATACTTGAAGAAAGCTCTGATGATACTTGTTTTGAAGTACCAGGTCAAAGTGGTGATGTTGATTATGACGATAGTGTTGAGGACTTGAGAAATTACGGAATGCCTCCTTTTTTAAGGGATTCTGCTCCTAGTAGATAGTTTTGTTACGAAAAGTTGAATGAGAGTATCTTCGGAGTATTCGGCACTCATGGGCGATCAGGTAGATAAGGGGCGAGTTGGCGGGCAAGCTGGGGTAGGTCATTCGTCGCGACTTGCCACAGGAAATCGAGATCCACGCGATCGCCCTCATGAAGTATGATGTCTTGCATTTCGATGATCTGACTCCAGGGAATGTGACTGAGTTCATTGCGAGCCTCATCAGACAGACGGCGGGCAGCTTCACCGACAACTTCCAGGCGGCGAACGATCGCATCTTGTAGCATTCTATCCTGTTCCAACTCGGGCCGGCTTTTGCCACTGAGATACTGTTGAACGAGGTCGGCGCAGTAGGCAATATCGAGAAGGGATTGTTGATCGCAGTCAGTCATGGTTCACGATAAAAGGGTTGAGCCGTTCCCAGAATAGCGGCGCGACGGATGGGATTATGACTCTGTTCGATCGCCCGGCGAGTCACCAAATCGACAGGGCGATTCTCAAACAAGAGACTCAGTTGTCGTTCGATACTGTCCAGGTCAAAAAAGGTGATACGAGCGGTATCAGCAAACGTGACCAGTACATCGATATCACTATCGGGGCGAAAGTCATCGCGCAAGACAGAACCGAACAGTTCCAGTTGCGTAATCTGCCAGCGATCGCACAGTTCCCTGAGTTGTTGGCGATCGACCGTGAGATTCGGACGCAGGGCGATCGCAGTCTGGGAGAGGTTGGAGTTAGTTGAGGTCATGGTGCAGGTCAGGGTGGGATTTGTTGCATGGGATACAAAATTGTAGGGGCGAAAAATTTTTCGCCCCTACAGAGATTAACCATTCAGAATGACGGGGCCATTAAGACTTCGCCGATTTCGCCTCCAACGCCTCCAAACGACTGAGAAGATCCCGATTGAGTTTCTTCATCTTCTCCAACTCCCGACGCAGGCCCGTTACCGCCTTGTCCGTTCCCAGCTTCTTCTCCACCGCCTCGATCGCCTCCTCGGCCACCCGAACAATCCGGCCATCAGCAGTTTGTTCCGCAATCCCTTGTAAAATCGCGATCGCCCCCGAGGTTTCCATCGACTTCAACGCCACCACAACAGAACGTTGAGTTAAAAAGAACTCCTCCCGGGCCAACTGTTGTAAGCGCGTCAACGCCCGCTCAGCATCCGCCGCAGACTGTCCCGTGGAAACCGTCCCCAGGGCCCGAATCGCCCCCAAACGCAGGGACTGGGGAACTCGCACATCGGTATAGTCGAGAATCAGATCCAACGCCGCCGCCTCCGTCTTAAACTGACTCAGGCCCGCGATCGCCCCCAAACGAACCACCTCATTCCAACCGGCCTTCGTCTCCAACACCGTCTTCAAACGAGCAATGACTTTCTTCGGCTTCGGTTTCTCCCCAGGGAGTTTCGCCCCAATCACCCCCAACGCCTTCGCCGCCGAGGCTTCCACCAAATAACTGGCGTCGCCCTGTTTCAAAATCGACTTCACCGCCTTATAACTGGCCCGAGTATTGACCTTAGCTAAGCCATCCACCACCGCCCGACGCACGCGGGGATTCTCATCATTCAATCCCGCCACTAAGCCATCAAAGGCTTGGTCAAGGTTGATTTTCGCCAACTGCCCCGCTATCTCAACTCGTACCCCCCAAAATGGCTCGGATTTAAGGGCTTTTGCCAGGGCTTCCACCGCCTTCAAACTGCCCTCTTTCGCCAAAGCTTCAGCGGCATAAATGCGGGAAATGGGATCATCATCCTGAGTTAACTGGGCGATGAGATTGGGCAGGGGATAGGTCAACTTTAAGGTTTTGAGGACCGTATTGCCCACATCAAAGGTGACATAACTGGGTTTTTGGGGGAGGGCAAAATAAAAGGTCTGTTCCGGTTCGCACAGATGGACTGTAAACCGTTGGGCCGTGTCGTCTTCATAGCCAAAGGCAATAGGAACATTCAGGTCAAACAAATTTCGGTCATACAGAGTATTTCCCTCCTTCGCTTGGCATTGCTTCACCGTCACTTTGGCAATTTGGTCTTCCTTATCCCAACTGTAACTGACCTCAAAATCAGGATGACCGCCTCGGAATACATATTGGTCGAATAACCCCTGTAAATTGCGTCCAGTGGCTTCAGAAATTGCCCGCAGTAAGTCCACCGTTCCCACCGTGGAATGGGCATTTTGATTCACGAAATGGGCGATCGCCTTAAAGAATAACGCCTCACCCAACTCACAGCGCATCATATGATAGACACAAGCCCCCTTCTCATACAGGTGGCGATCGTACAACTCAATGGGTTCGCGATAGACATTGGTAACAATCGGCCGACGATAGCGGCGTTTATCCTCATCGAGATAGCTGCGGGCTTCCTGCAACAGATAATACGCCCCCGCATCATGGCCATACTCATATTCCGTCCACAAGACTTCTGCATAGGAGGCCATCCCCTCCTTAATCCAAGCCTGGGACCAATGTTCAATCACCAACAAATCGCCAAACCATTGGTGAGCTAATTCATGGGCCACCAGACTTTCACTGCGTTCATTGTCCAGGGCCGCCCGTTCATCCAAAAGACAACGGTCTGTCAACAAGGTTGTTGAGGTATTTTCCATCCCCCCAAAAATGAAATCAGCCACGCAAACTTGGGCATATTTCGGATAGGGATACTCATAGCCAAAAGCATTACTGAAAAACTCCACCATGCGGGGGGTTTTGCCCATGGTGCGTTTCCCATCTTCAACGCGATCGCGCTCTACATAATAGGTCATGGGTTTGCCATGCCACTCATCACGAATCTCGGCAAAACGACCCACCGCCAAGGTCATCAGATAGGTGGGATGGACTTGGGCCTGTTTCCAATGATAAATTGCCTCATCTCCCTCCTCTTCATGGCTGAGCAGTTCTCCATTAGAAATAGCCATAAACTCTTGAGGAACCCGGACGCGAATTTCGGAGGTGGCTAACTGTCCCGGATAATCGAAACAGGGAAACCAAAAGCGGGAATCTTCATCTTCCCCCTGAGTCCAAACTTGGGTGGGTTTATCGGGTTCCGCCTCGGTGGGCCCAACAAAATATAAGCCCCGGCGCGGTTGTTTAACGCTATAGTCAATCTTGAGAACCAGAGGAGTCTCAGGAGTGGTAGGGTCACTCAAGTCAATGGTGAGGGTTTCTCCATCGGCTGAGAAAGCTTGAGGCTGGTTGTTCACCTCAACCCCCTTGATGTTCAGTTGCATCGCATCCAGATGTAACTGGGTGATTCCTGCTCGGACTGGGGTTAATTGGATCTGGCAAGTTCCAGAAAATCGCTGTTTGGGGATGTTTAAGACTAAATCTAGAAAAATATGGTTGACCTGTCCCGGACGGTCTGGGGTGTAATGGGGACGTGCGCCGGGAAGTTCAAAGGCGTTACTGTTGGAATCAAAATAGAGATTAGACATCATAGAGGTTAGACAGATGAGTCAGGCGCAGAAGGTGAACAGGTTATCGTAGACCGAGGCGATCGCCCAACTGACCCAAAGGACAGCTCTAGGTCTACGGTAGGTCTCCGGACAGTGGGGGTGACGATCGCCCCCTATCCCCAGTGTACTGACTCCCGCGCTCCTTCATGGCCTCAACGGAGTTAGACCCCCCAGCTAGCCGCGATTTGCTCATCTTCAGCATCTCCCATGAAACACCGTCAAGAGTCCAAAACCAAGCCTCGCCTTCGGGGTCCTCTGACCATCACCGCCACCGTTCTCCTCGTCACCGGGGCGATCGCCTATGGCTGGTTACGCCTGCGTCCCACTCCCCTCCAAACTCCCCTCGATGGGGCTAAGACCGTTCCTGGCGACGCGGTGATGACCGCCTACATTGATATGGACCCCGCCGCCTGGGAGCGATTACGGCGTTTTGGGACTCCCGAGGCTCAAGCTTGGGTGGAGCGACAGATCACCCAGTTACAAGAAAACCTCTTAGCCTCCACCCAATTAGACTTTAATCGTGACCTCAGACCCTGGATGGGTAATGTCATGTTAGCTTTAGTTCCCCAGGCTGAGTCCCCGTCAGATAACCCATCCCAGGATTGGCTGGCCCTCGTGGGCATCCGTGATAAATTACAGGCCATGGCTTTTGCCAATCGCGTTAGACAAGACCAAGAGACGGAGGTTCAGGAACAAACCTATCGCAACATCACCATCTCAACGGTGACCCCCAACGATCGTAATCCCCAGTCCTATAGTTTGGCGATTTTAGGGGATTATCTCGCTATTGCGGAGTCCGTCGAAACCATCAAAGCGGCCATTGATACCCACAAAGACGGTTCCTCCCTAGCTCAGCAGGACGACTTACAAAATCTCTTGCGATCGCAGCCGGTCGAGCAACCCCTCATTCAGACGTATATCCGTAATATCGACCATCTCCCCCAGTTCAACGCATCCCCCAGAGCGGTCTCCACGAATCCCGCCCCAACGGCCCTAGTCACCGGAGTGGGTATCACTGATCTCGGCTTACAGGCCCGCACCTTCATCCAGTCCTCGGACTTCGCCTCTCCCTCTCCAGGGATACAACCTCTTCCCCAATCCCGCCTTGATCGCTTCCCAGAAAATACCCTAGCCCTTGTAGAAGGTCATCACATCGATCGCAGCTGGACCCAATGGACGAACTGGCTTGAACAAACCCCCAACGGACGACAGCTATTACGAGAATTACGGGGAGGCGTGGCCCGATTAGGACTCGACCTCGATCGGGACTTGGTCGCCCCCTTGGATGGCCCGGTGGCGGCGGGACTAATTCCCCATCCTGGGGGCCAGGGACTCTCCGCTGCTATTGGGATTGGCGCAATGGCCTTTGTCGAAAGTAGCGATCGCAGCACCCTAGACAATAGCCTAAGCACCATCGGTGGCTTAGTTCAACGGCGCTTAAACTTACCCATACACGTTGAGTCTAGCTCAAGGCAGGGTCAGTCCTTAACCCAATGGAAGTTATCCTTTTTTGGCGTAGATGGAGAAACTCTCCTCGGCTACAGTTGGCTAGAACCGGACTTACTGGCCCTGGGAGTCACGGGTCCTATGGTAGACCTC
Organism: Phormidium yuhuli AB48; assembly: GCF_023983615.1. Lineage (GTDB taxonomy): Bacteria > Cyanobacteriota > Cyanobacteriia > Cyanobacteriales > Geitlerinemataceae > Sodalinema > Sodalinema yuhuli. The sequence continues at coordinate 3,599,704 of NZ_CP098611.1, forward strand.
TTTCTCAGTTCTCCTCAGCGGAGTCTGGCCCAAAACCCCAGCTTTCGCGAGGTACGGGATCTATTCCCAGAAGGCTATGAGGGCTTCCTCTTTGCCAATGTCGAACAAATGCGTCACGCTTTCGACCTGGTGATGCTGCAAACCCAGGAACTGCTGAACACCGAAACCATCATTCTCTTGGAAACCGTACGGGCGATCGGGATCGCAGCTTCCCCGGTCCAGGATGGAGTCTCGACATTGGATATTCATATTCCCCTAGTTCTCGCCGATTGAACTTGATGAGTCTTGATTGTTTAACACGATTTAGGATTTTTTGCTTTAATGTTTAATAATTTTTTATGAATGGCAACCTAACGTATCATTCTCAATGATACTGAGTCATCTCCAGATGACATCAAAGCAGTCATGATCGGAAAAAAAGCCCGATTCGGTGATTTAAGACAGTTTTTCTGCGGTTTGAGCCATCCTAAGCTCCCTGGATTCATCACCCGAGACTTAAGATTGGCAAACTTTAAATTATCATCCTACTCAGGACTAAAGAACTCCCCCTTGACCCCATCAGGGGATGATGGACCTGCCTTCAACTTGCAGATTTTTAACGGTCTAACTATACTAAAGTGGGAAGCTAAGGGGTTATTGATCACGAACTTGTGATGCCGTGGCTCTTAGCCCTTATTAGGACAACCCTCTATCTCCATTTCTCCAAACAACCCTTCTTACTCCCAACCCTCCCCAAGTGGTGTGAGAAGGGGGAGCTGGCATAGCCCTGGAGTGGATATACGGACAAACTAGGACAATCACATGAATTGTTCTGGTGGTCTATTTTCGAGTTCCCCCTTCGATTTTGGTTTTAGAAAACCTCCTATGGATAGTCTCTCGCAACTGCAAGACTTCGGATATCGTGTGACTGAGATTTTGCATCGCAGTCCCAACTCAATTATCTATCGTGCCGAAAGCATAGGCAGCGAGGTAAACGGGCATCCAGTAGCCATCAAACTCTCTAACTCGGCCTACCCAAGCGTTGCTCAATTGGCTAAATTGCGTAATCAATACGCCCTAGCGCGGGAACTACAGGGAGATGGCATTATCCGTCCTCTGGCACTAAAAACCTTTGAGCGAGGGCATTTCCTAGTTCTCGAATACCTAGAGGGCATCTCCCTAGCCGACTACTGTCAGGGTCGCCCCCTGCCCTTGGAGCAATTCTTCGACATGAGTGGTCAAATTGTTCACATCCTAGGAGCGATCCACGACCAAGCAGTCATTCATAAAGATATTAAACCCTCCAACCTAATTTTAGAGAAGGACAGCGGCCGAATTTACATGGCCGACTTTAGTATTGCCTCACGCTTGCCCCGTGAAAGTCAACGATTACAACATTTCGGCTGTTTAGAGGGAACCCTCGCCTATCTTTCCCCCGAACAAACCGGGCGCATGAATCGTAGCATTGACTATCGCAGTGACTTCTATTCCTTGGGGGTCAGCTTCTTTGAATTACTCACCGGACAACTGCCCTTCCTTGAACAGGAGACGGCTGAATTGGTCTATGCTCATCTCGCCCGTACCCCACCGCCTCTGCGATCGCTCCGGCCCGAGTTACCCGAAGCCTTAGAGGCTATTGTCAGTAAGCTAATGGCCAAAAACCCCGAAGATCGCTATCAAAGTGCCGGGGGCCTGCGGCGAGATCTGCAATACTGTCAAACGTGCTGGCAGGAGCATCCCCAAGAGCCGATTCAATTCACCATTGCTAGATCCGATTGGAGCGATCGCTTCGTCATTCCCGAAGTTCTCTATGGCCGTGAGGCAGAGGTGCAAACCCTCCTGGATGCCTTTTACCATGCCAGTCAGGGGAGCCCCTGCCTAATTCTTGTGGCCGGATATTCGGGGATTGGCAAAACCTCCCTCGTCCAAGAAGTGCAGCGTCCGATTGTCGAAAAAAACGGCTATTTCATTCATGGCAAATTTGACCTGCTGCAAGGAAACAGTCCCTTGAGTGGCTTTGTGCAAGCCTTTCGGGAACTGGTGGAGCAAGTGGCCGCCGCTGGAGCTGAGGAATTAGCCGCCTGGCGATCGCGCCTTCGGGAAAGTTTAGGCGATCGCGGCGGGATTCTCCTAGAGACGGTTCCTGAACTGGTGGATCTCATCGGCGAGATGCCTCCCGAACCGGACTTATCCGCCATGGAACGAGACAATCGCTTTAACTTAGCCTTTGGGGACTTTGTGCGTGGGGCCGTTGCCGGAGAACGCCCCCTGGTGTTGTTTCTCGATGACCTGCAATGGGCCGACTCTGCCTCTTTGAACCTCCTAGAACGACTCTTAGCGGAATCTCAAAACGCTCCCCTCCTCACCATTGGCACCTATCGAGATAACGAAGTCGGCCCCGGCCATCCCCTACTCCTCTCCCTAGGCAAAATTGCCAAGACTAGCCGCATTGAAACCCTAACCCTCGGACCCCTCCAGCGGGACGATGTCTGTCGTTTAACCGCCCTAACCCTCCATCGCGATCACAGCGATAGCCAACCCCTAGCCGATCTCCTCTATGACAACAGTCAGGGAAATCCCTTCTTCGTCAACCAACTCCTGAAAACCCTCTACGAGGGAGGGGCGATCGCCTTTAACCCAGAGACCGGAACCTGGGCCTATAATCTAGATTCAGCCCGCACCCTGGCCCTCACCGATGATGTGGTGCAACTGCTCAGGCAAAAACTGCAACAACTCCCACCTCCCTGTCAAACCCTGCTCCAAATTGCCGCCTGTATCGGTAACCAATTCGACCTCAAAACCCTCGCTACCGTCGCCCAACAATCCCCCAGTGAAATTGCCCACCAACTCTGGTTGGCCTTGGAAGCTGAACTGATTCTTCCCGCTAACGAAGCCAGCAAATTCTATCAAGGAGCCGGCAATTGTGATGAGGCGATTGCCCAACAAGCCGTTTATCTCTTTCGCCACGATCGCATCCAACAGGCGGCCCATAGCTCCATTCCCCCGGCCCAACGACCCCCCCTACATCATCAAATCGCGCGGCTGTTAGTCCAGGCCAGCCCCAATCCTGAGACGAGCGATCGCCTCTTTGATATCGTCCATCACTACAACCAGGCCGGAGACTGTCTCCAAGACGACAACGACGAACGCCTCCAAGTCATCCAACTTAACCTCAGTGCCGCCCGCCGCGCCCAAGCCACTACCGCCCATGCTGCCGCCTTAAGCTACAGTCAAACCGCCCTCACCCTCTTAACCCCTCAGCAACCCTGGAGCGGACCCCAATCCCCCCATCTCGATCAACTCGACCTGAGCCTACATCAACTCGCTGCCGAGAGTGCCTTTGCCCTGGGGGACTATGAAACCGCCGAACAGCTCATCAAAAAGTGGATTGAGCCGGACAAGGACCTCCTCGATACCATTCCTCTCTACGAAGTCTGGATTCAAATCCATATCGCTCGTAACGACTTCCCCGCTGCCATTCACACTGGCGTCAGCCTCTTACAACAATTAGGACTCCCCATTGCCGAAGACCCCGATGAGCAAGCCACCGAGCAGGTTTTAAAGGAGATTCTCAGGCAAATGCAGGGCAAGGATGTCAGCGCCCTCATTCACCTACCCCAGGTCGAAGATCCCTACGAACTCGCCAGTCGTCGCATCGCCTTGCGGATTGGCGCCTCCGCCTACATTGCCCGCCCTAATCTCTATATCCTCCTCAACCTAACACTGCTACAACAGATCCTCAACGTCGGAGTCTGTAGTGCCAGTTCCTATATCTTTGCCGTCTTTGGTCTCTTTTGTTGTGGTCTTTGGGGAGACCATGCTCGGGGCGATGAGGCCAAAGATGCTGCCCTGGCTATGATTGAGCGTTTTCAAGCCCGGGAGTTGGTCGCCAAAGTGGATTTGATGGTAGAAGGCTTTATCCGACATTGGCAAGCGCCCCTGGTTGAGACTCTCCCCGGATTGTTGCGGGGTTGTCAAGCGGGTATAGACAGCGGCGATTTCGAGTTCGCCAGTTATTGTATTAACCATTACTGTATTCAGAGCCTGTTGACGGGCCGTTCCCTGGATGAGGTGGTGCGGGACTTCCAACAGTACCGCCCGGTCATGATCAGACTCAAGCAGGAAGCTAGTCTGAACTATCATGCTATGGGCCACCAAGTCCTGGAGAACCTGATGACGGAGTCCGAGTCGCCTCTGGAACTGGTGGGGGATCTCTATGATGAGCGACAATCACTTTCCCGCTATCAAAAAACCGGTGAGCGATCACTCATTTTCTATCTATTCCTGCAAAAACTCTATTTAGCCTGTCTCTTTGATGACATGGACGCGGCTCTCGCCTATTGGCAAGAGGCTCGTCCCTACCTCAACAGTGCGATCGCCACCTATCAGTTTTCCCTTTGGTTCGTCTATGGAAGTCTGGCCAATTTTGATGCCAGTCGTCGCCGGGGAGACCCCCCACAAAGCTGTCCCTATTGGTCTGAGGCCATAACCCTCAAAACCGAAGTCGAACGCTTTGCCCAGGCTTGTCCCGCCAATCATGGAGCGCATCTGAGCCTCCTAGAGGCAGAACAGGCCCGAGTCCTGGGACAGGATTTAGAGGCGATGGACGCCTACGATCGCGCCATTGAACAAGCTCAGCAATCCGGCGTTCTCTATCTCGAAGCTCTGGCCAACGAACGAGCCGCCGGCTTCTATCGTCAACGACGGCGTTATAAAATTGCCCGCAGCTACATCACCGATGCCTATTATGGCTATGCCCGTTGGGGCGCTATGGCCAAAGTTCATCAATTGGAACGAGTGTATCCGCAAGAGTTGGCTAGCTTGGGTCAAACACCAACCAATCTGAAGCATCTGACAACCACCAGCCCCTATCAGTCCCATCAAACCTATGGTCGTCATACCACTCTCAGTCCTTCCCACTCGATTGATTTCTCGGCTCTGATTGAAGCCTCTCAAGCCGTTTCCAGTGCCATTGACCTAGAAGACTTGCTCACCCAGTTAATGGCGGCGGTGGTGGAAAATGCTGGGGCAGAAACGGCAACCCTCCTCTGGCGAGAAGAGGGGGATTGGCACTCGGTGGCTCGCTATCAGATGGGGGGGCATTGTGAGACAACCCCTCGTCCGTTGACATCGGAAGATCCAATTCCCCAACTCTGGTTAGAGAAGATTCTGCGCTTGGGCGAGCCGATTGTGGTAACGGATGCCCGTTGTGAGTCAGTGTTTGCAACCGATGAGCGTTTTATGGACTCCTCTTCGTCCCAGGGGCCGCCTCCTCAGTCAGTGTTACTGCTGCCTCTGTGCGATCGCACCCAGATGGTAGGAGCGTTGTATTTGGAAAATTCCTTGGTGGCCGGGGTCTTTACGGGCGATCGCGTACAAATTTTACAAACCTTGGGCGCTCAAGCCACCATTTCCTTGGAAAATGCCCGCCTCTATCGTCAGGCCCAAGAGTATGCCCAACAACTCGAAGGCTCATTACAGGATTTGAAAAATCTTCAGTTACAACTGATTCAAAATGAGAAAATGTCAGCCCTGGGGAATCTTGTAGCGGGGGTTGCCCATGAAATCAATAACCCCATCGGCTGTATTTCCGCCAATCTGCAACCGGCACGAGACTATCTTGACGATATTATGGGCTTGTTGCGCCTCTATCAGGACTGCTACCCCAATCCTGACCCCCGGATTGAAGAGGAAATCGAGGCCATCGAACTCGATTATATCCAGGAGGACTTTTGCAGTCTCCTGGCCTCAATGGAAACTAGCGTCAGGCGCATTGTTGGCATCAGCCGCAGTTTACGCACCTTCTCCCGCAATGATGGCACCGCTCCCAGTCTCTTTGACCTGCGTGACGGCCTCGATAGTACTCTCTTGATTCTTAAACATCGCCTCAAGGCCAATGATTCTCGGCCGGCTATTGAGGTTGAGACAGACTATGAAAAAGACTTGCCCCTGATTGAATGCTTCCCGAGTCAGTTAAATCAGGTGTTTATGAATCTGATTGCCAATGCCATTGATGCCCTGGATGAAACGAATCGCGATCGCAGTTATGGAGACATTCAACAACAGCCCAATCGGATTCAAGTCAGAGCCTGGGCCCTCGGGGATGAGTGGCTGCAAGTTGCAATTGAGGATAACGGCTGTGGGATGTCTGAAACGGTGCAGAAGCAAGCCTTTGAACATCTGTTTACCACCAAGCCGGTCGGGGAGGGGACGGGGTTAGGCCTGTCAATTGTGCAGCAAATTCTCCAGACTCATCAGGCTACAATAACAGTGCGATCGCAGGTGGGACAAGGGACGACCTTTGAGATCACCTTTCCCCGCCGGCAAGAGGCTAAACTAGACCCATGAGTCTGACGGAACCTCCTTGTCTTAGGAATTGAGCATCATGCGGTTTAACATCAATGGTCTATCCCTTCTGATTGCCTTGGCCCTGGCGGGGTTGTGGGTGTTGGTATGGATTAAACCCACCGCCATCGGGTAGGCCCTCGGGGCTGAAATGGACCGAGGGCGCTACAATCAAAGAGCAAGAGCCGTTGAGTCATACCACGGCTCAAAATCATTGTCATGTTGACCCAGTCCCCCAGTTCCCTGGGGAGGCTCGGTGAGGAAGGGATGCTATTTTGGATGAGTTAAGAACAGCCCTAGAACTAGCCAGCGAGGATGAACTTCAGGGGTTAACCGACCTGTTATTTCGCCCTCGCTTCAATCCCCTTGATTATATGAAACCCGTAGACCCCTTAGAGCTACAAAGTCGCGATCGCCAAGGTTGGATTGATGCCCTCGAAGACCGCTTCCGCTTCTTGGCGGCCGATGGCATGACGGTCCTACGAGGGCAAAGTCAGGAAATTTCCTACCGCAGCGTCCTCATTCAAGTGTGTCACTATCTGCGCATTCCCTATTCCCAATCCCTCTCCACCACGGATTTAGAAGCGGAGATTTTTCTCCATCTCATGGGCCGGGCCTGGGATAAACTGCCGGCGGCTGAGCAAGAAGCCTTGATGATTCGGGTTCAGAAGTCCTTAGCTAAAAGTGATCTACCCCAACCGTTACCCCTTCATGTGCAACGAGATCCCATGGGTTGGTTACTCAAAGGGGGAAGTGCGATCGCCGTTAATTCCGTCTTGCGGCCCCTATTGCTCAATCAACTGGCCCGACAATTTGCCCTGGAGTTTGCCCGCCACCAACTCGCCCAGGAAACCCTTAAAGGTAGCGCTGCCGCTGCGGCTAAGGTGAAAGGCTATGTGGGGGTGCAAATGGCTCGGCGGGGGATGGCCAGCGCTACCGCCCGCTACACCGCCACTCGTTCCGTGTTTGCCTTTGTGGGGCCGGCTTTATGGGCTTGGTTCTTTGCTGATATCTGTTGGCGAGCTGTGGCCACTAACTATGCTCGCATTATCCCAACCGTCTTTGCCCTGGCCCAAATCCGCCTGACACGCCTAGAAACCTGCGAAATAGCCTACGGTTAACCCCTGGCGGCGGGTTCTCCGGCATGATAGGAACTACGGACCAGCGGGCCCGAGCGCACATGGGTAAACCCCATCTCATGGGCGATCTGGCCCAGGCGCTCAAAGGCTTCCGGGGGCCAATACTGCCGGACGGGGAGATGGTCTAGGGAGGGACGCATATATTGTCCCAGAGTTAGGCGATCGCAACCCACAGCCCGTAAATCAGCCATGGCTTCAATCAGTTCTGCCTCCTCTTCCCCATGACCTAACATTAAGCCCGACTTCGTGGGCAGGTTGGGATTAATCTGTTTAACATGGTGCAACACCGCCAGAGAGCGATCGTATTTCGCCCCCCGACGCACGGGCCCCTGTAAGCGACGTACCGTTTCCAAATTATGGTTGAAACAAGCCGGTTCAGCAGCCACAACTTGCCCAATCCGCTCTTGTTGTAGGCGCTCAGGCGTAGCTCCTCCGTCTCGTCCCCCCCAGAAGTCGGGGGTGAGGACTTCAATTTGGGTTTCAGGGCAACGTTCTCGAATCGCGGCCATGGTTTTGACAAAGCAACCGGCCCCCCCATCCCCTAAATCATCCCGGGCCACCGAGGTTAAGACTACATAGCGCAATCGCAGCACCTCAACGGCGTCAGCCACCTTCCGGGGTTCCTGGGGGTCTAAAGCCATAGGTGCATGGCCCTTGTCCACCTGGCAGAAACCACAAGCACGAGTACAGGTGGGGCCCATGAGTAAAAATGTGGCTGTTCCTTGGCCGTAACATTCACCCCGATTGGGACAGCGGCCTTCCTCACAAATTGTATGAATCTGTCGCTGTTTAATGACCCGCTGCACCCGAGACACCTCGCTAGCTTGGCCTAAAGGACGACGCAGCCAGGGGGGAAGCCGTGTCAGTTCGGGGCGCAGTTGGGTGCGGGAATCTAAATGAGCCATCGTTCTCCGTCATCAATAGCCAGCCAACCGGGCTGCTACAAAAAACCGTGGGCGATCGCCCTCCTCGGCAATCTTCCTCATTGTGGCATCGACCCCGAGTTTGCGCCACCTGATAGACTGTATCCGGTGGGGTACACTAGAAAGCATCTATCCCTTAGCCTATCCCTTCGCGCACCGCTCAAGGAGTCAGTCGTGGCCAGTCATAAAATTTTAGTCATTGATGACAGTCGTGTCATCCAGAAAACTGTTAAAAGTATGTTGCCTCCCGGGAACTTCGATGTGGTCGAAGCCAAGGACGGCGAGGAAGGTTTGAATAAGATTCACTCCGATAAGCCCAGCCTGATTATGTTGGACTTCCTGCTGCCGAAACGAAGTGGCTGGGAAGTCTTTCAGGAAATTCAGGCCGACGCCAATCTTCGCAAAATCCCCCTGTTGGTGATGTCCGGACGTAAGGAGGAGGTCACGGAGAAAATTTCTGAGCCTTTTGAGTTTTTCGAGTTCATCGAGAAACCCTTTGAGAAGAAACAGCTTCTCGGGGCTATTAAGGCGGCGATGGCTAAATCTAAGAAGCCTCGGGCCGCCGCCGCCGCTGCCCCCGCTGCTGCCCCCGCTGCTGCCGCGTCTGGGGCAGGTAATGAGGTTGCTGCCTTACAGGCTAAGGTTGCCAGCTTGGAGAAAGAAGTGGCAGGCTTGAAAAAACAGGTCTCCCAGATTCTGGCCTTCATCAAGCAGAAATTGAAATAGGCATCCGCCTCACCGACCCCACTTCACAGCTGGCTCGACAACGGCTCATCTCACCAGTTGTCTCGCTTGTTGTGCCAACCCATCTAGCCTTAAAGACGGCCCGAAAGCCGGGACAAGACGAAGGTTGAGGCTTCGGGACGGACTCCTGCTGGCGATTCAGGGAAATTAATTCTGAACGGTCTCAGTCTGTGTTAGACTATCTTGTGTTAGGATGGTTAGCCCATCCATAGTCTAACGCCGGGATGTAGCGCAGCTTGGTAGCGCACTTCGTTCGGGACGAAGGGGCCGCTGGTTCGAATCCAGTCATCCCGATTGTTAGGGGAAAGTGGTGTTATACTGCTTTTCCCTCTCTGTGTATAAAAGTTTACCTGAAAGGCTCGTTGGCTAGATGGATGCTTCTCAGTTTTGGGAACCCTAGCTGTAAGAGGCAGTCAGGTTGGCTAGCATCAGATAAGAGTCAGGACGGGAGATTAACACCTGTAGTGACTCCCCCAGTCTCTTACCCGGTTGGGAACTGTGCTAGAACTGCGTCTCCTACCTGAGAGAGAGAGAACTCCGTTAAACCGCTTTTTTCAGCCACTCTGCGGAAGAAATCGGTATAAATTCGGACATGACTGGATCATGTCACTGATATTAGCAACGGGTTTAAACATCGCTGGAATACTAGACAGTTTGTTCCAAAACCTTGGGACTCGATAGAGGCTTCAAGGGTGAAAAAATGCTGTGGTCTAATTGGAATTTGGCAGAACAGCCTCTACCGAAAGACTGAACCTTGACATCAGTGGGGATCGCAGCAATCAGGGGAGCTTTGCAGAAAAACCTCTCTGGGATGCGATCGCTCTAGAGTGCGATCAAGATCACAGCCGACGGGTTATATCGATCGCAGAGTGACCTGTCAATCTATTGCATAGTAAGAATGTCCGAGTAAAGGACTCATTTAGGATCATGAAATTTAACAAACTCGCAAACCTGATTCGCTTTTTACAAGATGATTTGTCGGTTCCCTCCAACTCCATCGATTTAGCCCTGCGCCATGGTGAGAACGCTCCCAATGCCTTCCCCATGGTCTTGTGGCAATATGGACTGATCAATCTCGAACAACTTGATCGCATTTTTGACTGGCTAGAAACAGCCTAAGCCACTCGGTGTTTCAATCAATCGGTTCTTTTACCTGTCGTTATCTCGGCTCATTCCCGGTCGTCAGCGTCCCGTTCGATTAAAAAACTGTTTTCAGCACGTAAAAAATGCCATACTCTAGCGTCAGAAGCCGCCCCACTTGAGGCGGCTTTCTGGATCTGAGCCTAACTCCCCCAGGCATCCCTAAAGTCCCAGAATCATCACCACCAAGAGCAGAAAAATCGCGCCATGACTTAAGCCATGAGCCAATAACACGGTGCGATCCTGGTCAACTCGGATCTGATAGCGAACCAATCGCTGGGTTTTAGCCCGTTGAAACTGCTCGTCTAAGTCTTGACTCTCAAAGGGAAAAATCGTCAGACGCTGCAACCAATAGAGCACCTGAGTTTTAAGAAAAAAGCCGCTAAAAAAGAGAATAATCGTCACCACAGCCAACACCGGCTCAATCCCATCCCGGCCAGGACGACTGACAAAACGGCCCGTAAAGACATAGGCCATCACCTGAATCACCCAGGGATGAGACCCCAACACCTCAACCATGACGAAGAAGCTCAGCCATCCCAAAGCCACAGAGAGTAAATCAAGGGCCAGGGCATATTGCACGCTCATCCGTCGGCTCACCGCCAGGTAGCGGTGAAACACCGTTGACTCGATCGCCACGGCCACCAACAGTAGTAAAATCTGAGAGGCGATCGCCCTCAACGGCAACACCATCATCTCAGCCAACCTCCCGAACCGCGTCCCACAGGCTCATGGTAACCTCTTAAGGCTGTGCCATGACGGCCACAGACTTGATTTTGACCCGCACCCTTTTCCAATTGACCCACTATGAAACTGGTTTGCACCCAAGGGGAACTCAACACCCACCTCTCCCTCGCTATCCATGCTGTTCCCTCCCGTCCAACGCATCCGGTTTTAGCCAATGTCCGCCTCACCGCTGATGCTCAACAGCAACAGATTCAACTCACCGGCTTTGACCTCAGCCTCGGGATTCGCACCAGTTTCCCGGCCCAAGTCGAGGCCAGTGGTGACGTTGCCCTACCCGCCAAACTCCTCAATGACATTGTCTCCCGACTCCCCGAGGGCGACCTAACCCTTGAACACCAGGAGGACAGTTATCAAACTACCCTCACCTCCGTCTCAGGAACCTATAAAGTCCAGGGAATGAGTGTGGAGGAATTTCCTGAACTACCCGCCATTGAAGACGGCAAAGTCATCCAACTCGGCAGCGAGTCACTGCTTGAAGGGTTACGGGGAACCCTGTTCGCCACCAGTTCCGACGAAACCAAACAAGTCCTTACCGGCGTTCACCTGGCGGTTCGGGCCGATGGCATTGAATTTGCGGCTACGGACGGTCATCGTCTGGCGGTGGTGGAAGCCCTTAATGATGGGGATAGCCCCGCCATCAATGTCGGCGATGATGAAGTCTTTGAAGTCACCGTTCCCGCCCAGGCCCTACGGGAATTAGAGCGAACCATTGGCAAACGGGCTACCCCCACCCCTTTAACCCTCTCCGTTGATGAAGGACAAGCGGTGTTTGAGTTGGCCGACCGTCGCCTCACCAGTCGCACCCTAGAGGGAGCCTATCCCGCCTATCGCCAACTGATTCCCCGGGAGTTTGAGAATCAAGCCAATCTTGACCGTCGCGCCCTCCTCAGCGCCCTAGAACGGATTGCTGTCATTGCTGACCGCAAAAATAACATCGTCAAGTTTAGTTTTGATAGCAGCGGCCAACAGGTCACCTTGGGCGTGGATGCGGCCGATGTAGGCAGTGGGACGGAATGTTTGCCCGCCCAAATTTCCGGTGAGAGTCTGGACATTGCCTTCAATGTTAAGTATGTGATGGAATCCCTGCGGAATCTCCAATCCACAGAAATCCAACTTCAGTTAAACACCGCCACTTCCCCCGTGATTCTTACGCCTCTCGGGGGAACCAAGATGATTCACTTGGTGATGCCAGTTCAGATTCGCGAGTAGGGCAAGAACCCCCCAATATCTCTAGGACATTGGGGGGTTTTGTCGTTTTAGGGGATTCAGCCGGACACCGTTTCTAGGAGTTGCCATTGCTGGCTCTCAATAACGGCTGCTTTCACGGACTCGAACATGATCTGACAGTGGTTATTCACTTGCAGGGGGAGTTCTTCGTTTTTTACCACGAAATTCAGCCGTACTTCTGGTCTGTCATCAAGGGGCACATCAATGAGAACATCAACTGTGACCAGTTTGGAAAAGGAAACTCGTCCTGGAGTTTCCCGAGCCATAAAATAATCTTCCGTTTGATAGATTGGCTCGAAGTCGCACGCTTGCAGAAGCTCAGGCAGGATCTGCCTGACATGCTCGACTGGAGCGGCTACAACGAAAATAGCAGTGTAGCGAGCCATAAGAAACTGAGAAGCACGACATTGAGTTTCAGCTTACCACACCCGCAAGCGAAGGGGGGGTTTCCCTGAAAGAGAAAACCGAGCTGCCACTGGGCCGCCCGGTTGGGGAAGACATCGGGGGATTAGTCGGGGTTGGATTCAGGATGACTCTTACGAATCTTCTCTGCGTCTGGACAATCCTCGGCGATTAGGGGGTCAAATCCCCCTTTGGGAACACTGGCGAGTTTATGGCTGACGGCACCGATGCTGTCAAGGCGCACAAGTTCTTCCCAGGCACAGATTTCATCCTCTTCATCCGATTCGTAGCGGATGGTGACGAGATCCCCCTCGATATCGAGAATTTGGGCGCGATCAATCCAGCGTTGTTGATCTCGTAGGAAGACACAGACTTCACGACCTTCACAGCAGAATTGATAGAGCTTGCGATGTAGCATTCAGAGTTTGGGAAAGACGTAGGCTTTCCGGACTATTCTAACGCGATCGCACTCTCTCGTCGATGAAATCTGGCTAAGGGTTTAGGGGCGATCGCCCCCTTCCGCTCCCGGGTCGTACCAATCCTGGTTAAGATGAAATCAGACCGGTTTGAAATTGGTTTGTCTAGTCAGATTGAATAGGACGTAAAAAATGCAAAAAGAACGATGTCCTGGGTATCGCTTTTTTTGTCCATGTACCGTCCTATTTAAATTGTCTGTTATTCCTAGTTCTTCGCCATTACCTGATGAGTGCCAACCCCGTGAATGCTTCCGTCTTCGCCGATGAACGTCTGTTATTTGAGCCGGTTGCGGCCCATGGCAACGCCTTAGAGGTCATTTTTGCCTTTCCCAATACCTACAGTGTGGGTATTACCAGCCTTGGCTATCAGGTGGTTTGGGCCACGTTGGCCATGCGTGAGGATATCTCAGTCAGTCGTCTCTTTATGGATGTTAGGGAACCCCTGCCGGAGGGAGCCGATCTATTGGGATTTTCTCTCTCCTGGGAACTCGATTATGTGAATATCCTCAGTGTGTTGGAGTCGTTACAGATTCCCATCCGCTCCCAGTGGCGTGACGATCGCCATCCCCTGGTGTTTGGCGGCGGCCCGGTATTGACGGCTAATCCTGAACCTTTTGCCAATTTCTTTGATGTGATTCTGCTCGGGGATGGGGAAGATTTGATTCCCAACTTCCTCAATGCCTGTCAGGAGGTACGGGGGGCCTCACGGGGGGAGCAGTTGCGACGTTTGGCTCAGGTTCCGGGGGTGTATATTCCTAGTTTATATGAGGTGTGCTATCAGAGTCCTGAGGGGGCGATCGCCTCAATTACCCCCATCGAGGCTGAGGTTCCCCCTCAGGTGCAGAAACAAACCTATCGCGGTAATACTCTTTCAACCTCGTCAGTGGTGACGCCACAAGCGGCTTGGGAGAATATCTATATGGTGGAAGTGGTGCGCAGTTGTCCGGAAATGTGCCGCTTCTGTTTGGCCAGTTATCTAACGCTTCCCTTCCGCATCGCCAGTTTAGAGGAGTCTCTGATTCCCGCTATTGAACGGGGGATTCAGGTGAGCGATCGCCTGGGGTTATTGGGAGCCTCGATTACCCAACATCCCGAGTTTGAGGCGGTATTAGACTATCTGGATCAAGACTGCTACGAGGACTTACGGCTGAGCATTGCCTCGGTGCGAACCAATACGGTCACCCCCAAGTTAGCCCAGATTTTGACCAAGCGAGGCACAAAATCTATCACCATCGCCGTAGAAACGGGATCAGAACGGTTGCGGCGGGTGATTAATAAGAAGTTAGAGAATCCTGAGATTGTCGCGGCGGCGCAACAGGCCAAGGCGGGAGGCTTGAAGGGGGTTAAACTCTATGGCATGGTGGGCATCCCTGGCGAGACGGAGGAGGATGTCAGCGCCACTATCGGCATGATGAGCGAGTTAAAACGAGAGGTTCCCGGATTACGGCTCACCCTCGGCTGTAGTACCTTTGTCCCTAAGGCTCATACTCCCTTTCAAGGCTATGGGGTGAATCCCCAGGCCAAGAAACGGTTAAAGCAGTTAGAGAAGGCCTTGCGATCGCAGGGGATGGACTTCCGCCCAGAAAGTTATAATTGGTCTGTGATTCAGACCTTAATTGCCCGGGGCGATCGTCGTCTCTCACACCTGTTAGAATTGGTACGAGACTACGGCGACACGGTCGGAAGTTACAAACGAGCCTTTAAACAGCTACGCGGACAACTCCCTCCCCTCGATTACTATGTACATGAAAATTACGAGGGCGATCGCATCCTCCCCTGGTCCCATCTCCGAGGTCCCCTGCCCCCAGAAACCCTCGCCAAACACCTCACCGACGCCCAAAACGCCATGAGTGAAACCTCCCACGTCCCGACTGCCTAAGCGATGCGTTCCGGCCGGTTTGACGTGATGGGCCGAGGTCAAAACCCTCACCGATGCCGGAACACATCCTACCGCTCCCCCCCTCTTGCCTTTTGCCTTTTGCCTCTTGCCTTTTGCCTTTTGCCTCTTGCCTTTTGCCTTTTGCCTAAAAAAAAGAAAGAGGGCTAACCGCCACCGCCTTCTATCCCTGTTAGCGGTTAGCGATTACGCCCTCCTGTAAACCTTGCGTAAATCTACACAGAGTATAACACCTTTTTTTTGATTTGTCAGTAAAATCACCGAAAACATGACCTGGACTAGGTCTTAGGCATTTTGGAGCCCATCAAGGCCCAGTTTTCGAAAACGCGGGGAAGGCGAATCACAAAACAGCTTCCTTGTCCGGGGACTGAGTGACAGGAAAGCTGTCCCTGGTGATTCTGGGTAATAATCTGATAGCTCGTTGACAGTCCCATCCCAGTTCCCGAACCAATGGGTTTAGTGGTAAAGAAGGGATTAAAAATTTTCTCCTGAATTTGGGGGGTCATACCAATGCCATTATCTTGAATCTGGATCGAGATGATCTCCGCCTCCAAACGAGTGATCAGGGTGAGCTGGCCCTGATAGGGCAATCCCTCCGAGTCCACCTGAACCCGCTGTTGCTCCTCAATGGCATCAATAGCGTTGATGAGTAGATTCATAAACACTTGATTGAGTAAGCCGCTGTAGCAGGCAACCTTCGGTAAGTCGCCATAGTCTTTAATCACGTCAATTTCTGGTGTTCCTCCCCGGCCATTGAGGCGATTTTGCAGAATGAGTAAGGTGCTATCTAGGTTTTCGTGCAGATTCACCTCCTTGAAATCTGCCTCATCCAAGCGGGAGAAGGTTCGCAAGGACTTGACGATATCGCGGATACGCTCTGCACCCACTTTCATCGAGGCGAGTGTTTTCGGCAAATCCTCCATCAGGAAGTCTAACTCGATCGCCTTCATACAACGGGCTATGTCCGGTTCAGAGGTGCCATAGAGCCGTTTATACTCTCCGAGCAGTCGCTGCAAATCCCCAACGTATTCTGCGACATGGGTTAAATTGCCATAAATGAAGCTCACCGGATTATTGATTTCATGGGCCACCCCACCCACCAACTGGCCTAAACTAGACATCTTTTCCGCTTGGATTAACTGCACTTGCGTCTCTTGCAGTTCCTGATAAGCGGCTTCCAGAGCCTCGGTTTTTTGTCGTGATTCCTCATAGAGTTGAGCCTGTTGGATGGCGATCGCCACCTGAGCGGCGATCTCGTGCAGGAGTTCTATCTCATGAGTCTCCCAAGGGCGATCGCCATCGACTCTCCCCATCTCAAAGCCGCCAATTTGCCCGGAAGCTGTATGAACTGGCAAGGCTAAATAGAGATGGATTCCAGATTGATGACAAAAATCTTGTAACGGAATATCCTGACAATCCTCAACATCCAAACAGTAAATTTGGTCTGCCAGAATATGCTCAAACAAAATGGGAAAATCATTCCAACTATAAAATCCTAGCCAACTGGGAATCTCAGCGATTCTCTGTTCCTTAACCACTTCCCAGGTAGGGGGCAACTCCAGGTCTTTGTACCAGCCAAAGGTACAAATATCTACATTCACCTCAGCCGTTATTGCCCTAACCGCATTTTGCAAAATCTTATCTAAATCGAGAGAATTGCGAATTTCATCACTGATTGTACTGAGAAGATGAGCGCGGCTAACCAACGCTTGCAACGCCGCTTCCGTTTCCAAACGTTCTGTAATATCCCGAGCTGCCGCATAAATCAACTCCCCATGAGGTCTAGCAATCCATTCAATCGAATGATAATTTCCTTGTTTATCGCGATAGCGGTTGACAAAGCGATTGATAATAGTCTGACTATCCAAATCGGCGATCGCCGCCATGGTTGATTCTAAATCATCAGGATGAACCAAATCTAAAAATGACTTGCCTTCCAAATCTTGTAACTGATATCCTAACGTAGTTTCCCAAGCCCGATTGAGACGACGGAACTTACTATCAACACCCGCAATACAGAGGAGATCCAATCCCACTGTAAAAAAGCGTTCCGACTCCAACTCGGCAGTTTTACGCTCCGTGATATCCATCATAGTCCCGAACATCCGTAATACCTCACCATGCTGAGACTCTAGTTGAATGCGACTGTTGAGATAGCGCGTTTGACCATCCTCTAAGATAATGGCATGATCAAAGTTCTGAGGGATGCCCGTAGCCGCCTCAGCCATCCGCTGACTAAAATAGTCCCGGTCATCTGGGTGGATTTTTTGCAGATATTCAGAAAAAGTCGGTTCAGGCTCCTCAGGATTAAGACCAAAAATGCGAAAAACCTCCGCCGACCAGTTCATTTTTTCAGTGAGCAGATTAAAAGACCAGTGACCAATATGAGCCACCTCCTGGGCTTGCCGCAACGTGTCCGTCAACTCAGCTAACACGGCTTCATTGGCTTTGCGCTCAGAAATATCACGAAACAAGCCCATCAATCGGACTGGATTCCCCGCTTCATCTCGTTCAATCATCTTCCCCCGAGAGAGAATCCATTTATAGCTTCCATCCCCACAGCGTAAACGATGCTCACTTTCATAGAGCTGGGTTTGCCCTGACAGATAGCGATTCATCTCCTCATAGGCGCGAACTCGGTCATCGGGATGGAGGCGACTATCCCAATCCTGCTGAGTATGGGTTAAGTCTTCCAGGCGACAGCCTAGGAGTTTCGGCCATTCCTGAGAATAGGTCACCGTATTGGCCTGTAGATCCCACTCCCAAGTTCCCTCACCCACAGCTTCGAGGACAAAGTCCAACCGGGCTTTACTCTCTTGCAGCGCTAATTGGGCCTGCTTACTATCATCAATATAACTGGCAATTCCCAGACATTGGCTGACCTCAGTTCCAGGCTCTTGTAGATGTGCTAAGTTGGCGCGATGCCAGTAATACTGACCATCCCGATGTAAAACACGGTACTCTAGCCCTGATACGGACTCACGATTGAGTACCCGCTGCAAGCTACTCAGACAACGATCTAAGTCTTCTGGGTGAACGAAGTGGTTAAAGGGCTGACGGTAGAAGGCCGTTAGCTCATAGCCCATGACTGTTTTGAACGTGGGACTGACGTAGCTGAAGCTACCATCAGGGTCAAGGATAAAGACCATATCATTGATGGTTTCGATGACATGGCGAAATTTATTTTCACTCGACTGTAGGGCTAGTTGGCTAACTTTTTGACTGGTGATATCCCGGATATAGCCATACCAACTAATACGACCATTGGCTTCAGGTTGGGGCATCGCTTGCCCCAATAACCAGAATTGACGACCGTTAGGGTGATTCACCCGATATTCGCAAGACCATAAGCTCAGTTGGGCGGCGGAGTCCTGGATGGATTGATAGACTCGTTCGAGGTCATCAGGATGGAGGACATCAAATACAGCACGACAATCCCGTTCAACCTCCCTAGGGCTAACGCCATAAATGTCTCGAACGGCCTCACTGGTATAAGGAAAAGACATGGTTCCATCGGGGTCAAGACAGAACTGATAGATAATCCCGGGAACATGACAGGCAATCCGTTCTAGCCGCTCGTCAGCTCCTGGAGCCTCTGATACTGGCTGAGGTGGAGATTCTGGGGTGATATCTCGCAGGATCGATAAATGGACATGAGGTAGTAAGTGGGCTGTGGCGGTATAGTCTACCTCTCGGACTTCTCCATCGAGGCGAATCAGGGAAAACTGCCCTTGTTCTTGGCCCCTATCCAGGAAATCTTGCCAAGCCTGCTCAACGTCAAACTCGATGGCAGAAAAGTCCTGGATACAGCGACCAATGATTTGCTCACGCTCTAGCCCGAAGAGTTGACAGGCTGCTGGGTTGGCATCTAAATAGTGACCGCTATCATCTGCCAGGAGCATGGCATCAAGGGACGCATTGAACAAAGCCTGGAACGCGCGATCGCCCTCGGAAGAAATGTTTACTCTCATAGCTGCCTCTCTGGTCTGCTGAGTCGGCAGCAACTCGACATCACAGGTAATCCGGTCGTAAAATATCACAGATATCTCCCTGGCAACGTGAACCCCATTTTAACTTGCCCCTGAATTTAATCTATCATTCAACACTGGGCAATGTCTTCATTTGTAATCTAGGTTTTAGCTTTTTTTAAGGTTTGTTCATTCAGGCTTGCTTGGTTGCCATTAAACCTTGGAATGATGTGCTGGTGAGAATCTCAGAGTCATCCACTCAATCAATATTACTAGATTATGACGACTAGACTCATCACTGTCGGCAGTTGTTCGGGCAAAAACTAAACAGAAACTTTATAAACTTGTGGGACAATCCGTGAGTATTCCTAACCCTTAATCCGTGTTGATGCGCAAGTAAAATCCGTACAAATACTTAAGCACGATGTGAAAGACCTCGGTTAGTTAAAAAGCCTGTGAGAGCACTTCTGCTGGCCGGAACTTCCCGACGTCGAGAGATGGTGGTATTCTTGAGTCAGTTGATAAATTTGTGCGGCTGTGCTATGAACCAACTTAAATTTCTGATTATTGCCATTCCGGGGCTGGTGGGCAGCTTTATGGTGATTGACTTTGTGCAATATCTCTACAAGTCCTTCAACCCCCATGCTAAACCGGGTCAACAGGCTCATGCCCTCGTTCTTGAGGCGGTGAATCTCTGTCAGCGGCTCATGGAAGCGGAGCGTCAAGCCTTCCAAGCTTATCTCAAGTCCCCTGATGTCAACAGTCTTAACGCCTGGAAAGAGCGCACTGTGCAACTGCGGGAACTCTATGCTAAGGCAGATTTGCGCTATAAACGCCGGATTGAGAAGTTTGCTTAGGGGATAGGGAAGAGGGAACAGGGAACAGGGAACAGGGAACAGGGGGCAAGAGGCAGTAGGGGGGAGTTCATCTCCCTGTTTTCCTCCGTGTCCTCTGTGACTCTGTGGTTCTCTATTGCCTGCTCCTCCTCCCTGTTCGACTCCCTAGAGTTTCCGTTCCAATCGTAGCGGTGCGCGATCGGGGAGCTGCTCGATCGCCGCCGTCAAGTCAATCCAGGAGCGTAACTGATTTAGGGAGAAGGTGCGACTCATGACCACGTAAATTGAGGTTTGGTCCCAGCCAATCCCGGCCGACACCACATCCCGCCAGGAACTCCCGGTAATTTCATCCGTGACCACCCATTGCCCATTTTCCCAACTAAATTGCCGCTTCAGTTGATAGGGAGCTGGTTTCTTGCCGGTGATTAACATCCCTTGCAAGATGCGTCGAATCAGGTTGGGGAAGAAACGCCCGAAGCTCAGCATCACCACTCGCAAGACTATGAGCTTGAAGGGGGTCATCTGTTGCTGTTTGGCCCAGCCGAGATTGCCCATGACCGTCATCTCATGCACCTCGATATCGGTGTCATAGTCCCCCACCAGATGCCCCACGGCATTTTTAAGTTTGCGTCCAGACTTGACAGTTAAGGAGATTTGTGTATCTGAGGCGACCAGTTGACCGTCTCGGAAGAGCTTGAAGGTTCCCCCCTTATTCAGGGCGATGTACAGTTCTACGGTGGCTTCTTGGGGTTTCTTGGCATCAATGGGGAGCGCGTCCGGGTCTGAGCCTTCGGGGAGGGGTGGCAGACTGGTGCGACGGTCAATGAGGATTTGGGCTTCTTCGAGGTAGGTACGGCCGACGCGGCGGGGGGGGAGGGGAGGGCGATCGCCGACAAAATCCCGCCAGGCTAGGAGATAATTCCAGGTATGATGGCCCACAATATGGTCATCGGCGTAACAGGGACCGAGTCCGTTGGCTAGTCCTTGTAGGAAGCGATCATTAATACTCAAGGCTGAGGGCATCCATTGGCCCACCAGTTCAAAGCCGTGGGGGAAGAAGTTATAGGTGTTGCGGCTCCCATATTCCCCGGCAAAGGTTCCGTCGGGATGGACGAACTGGCCCGCTAACTGCACCGCTCGGGTGAGGGCTTCTCGTAGTCGCTCGTCGGGCTGCGATCGCACCTGTTGCAAACGAGCCAAACACCAAATGGTCAGGGTATGATAGCCTGGGTCACAGCCTTCATACTCTTTAAACCAACCTTCTTCACTTTGCCAGTCCAAAACCCGCTCTAAGCGTCGTGATTTGGCTCGGGCCCATTTCGAGGGTTGTTGCAGTAGGCCTGAAGCGAGTTCTAAACAGAGGACAATTAGGGCCTGGTGATTGGTGAGTTGGCCGCTCTCGTTGTGATGAGAGAGCCAATCGGCCCGTTTTTCAAAGAATTTGAGAACCTTGTAATTGTCCAGTTGCAAGAGTTTATAGCTTTCTAACCCGGCCAAGAGCGAGAAAGCGGTGGCCCCTCCGGCTCGTTCAAAGGGAAAGTAGTCATCGCAGGAGCCATCTCTGTGGGCGCTGGTTAACATATAGATTAAGGCCGCTTCCCCCCATTCTCTGAGGATGGGTTTTTGGTAGTAGGGGTTATCGGGAATGTCCAGGGAGTAGGCTAAGGCTAGGGGATAGACGAACTCCTGAGACATCCCACTGGGGAAGTCGATGATTTTATAGTGCCAGAAGTTGCGGTCAAAACAGCCGTAGGTGGGGCTATGGGGGTTGCGATCGAGCTGCGTGAGGATTTTCGGGAGTTGGGCCAGGGCCTGTTGGGCGAAGTGCTCTCTCATGAGGAATTAGGGGCAATAGAGACGATTTGCTGTTATCTTCCCATAGGGACGGATGTTGGGAGATGTTCGCGATCGCCCCGGCCGGCTAGCGTCGATGCCGACGGAACCAGATTAGCCCTTGAGCGGCCCACCCGAACAGCACCGCCGAAGCGATACTCAGCAAGACGGCGATCGCGAAGGGATGCCAAGTCTCCCCCCCCTGGGTTTGCCCGGGAAGGGTCATTGGTTTTTCAAAGATTAAGGGAGAGGTGGAGGCAACGATCGCCCCGGCGGCAATTCCTACGCCAACGGTTTGGATTTGTCGTTCTAGGCTGCGATCGCGTTCGGCTTGGTCGATTTCTACTAATCCCCGAATCGTGTTAATTGCCGTATCTAACAGCCGTTCCCCTTGTTGAAGATACACCCAATTGGCGCTAATTTGTCCCTGAAATATACCAAACATTTCCTTAGCCTGATGTCGCCACTCTGTTAAATCCGCTTGACTTTTGACCTCCATTCGTGTTAGGGTATTAAAATAGTTTTTGCCGTTAATGGCGAGGGTATTCTCGAAAGTAGCTAAACTCCGCATTTGCTGGGAATAGCGCAACGATAAATCCAACAAATTCTTGATATCCTGTTTTAAGGTCCCTAACTCCCTCTCCGACAAATCCGGAGGGACGGTGGTGGCAATATTCGGCGGAAACCTGCGAATGGTGTCCTCAATGGTGTCAATCTCCTGATTCGCCTTTTGATATTCCTGGCGACTATCGAGATAATTTTGGCAAATCTTGCGTTCATAACAAAATAACTCCGGCAACAACCATTGAACAGCATTGAGTTTCTCTTTACTCTCCTCTGAAAAAATCAGCAAAATCAGAATCTGTCCGTAAGAGTGACGACGATTCACATCCTGATACTCATAGAGAAATCCCCCTAAAAACTCCCGACAGGTTAAGAAAGGCGGGGCGGTTTTTCGGGAATCTAATCCTAACAGATGTTGTAAGAGTTCATCGGCTAAGGGTTTACCCTTCTCCAGACTGTCTGGGGGAGAGTCAATAAAACCACTCAACAGCAGGGTGGTTCCCCAAGCGGCCTGTTTGAGATGAGTTTGTAGGGGTTCATCTAGGCGTGACGAGGTTCCGGCAAAAAATGACTCTGGGGGTCTTAATTCGGCAATATCGCAGAAATTTACCCCATCTTGTCCCAGTTTTTGGGGATGGAAGAGGTGTAATAAAAAACTATAGCTATCATTGATATATTGCGGGTAGAAAAAACCGCGATACTTGGGGGGCAAATTAACTCGTTGAATGCCGATTTTTCCCGGATTATCGATGAGTTTAAAAAACGGATTGACCTCTTTTAGCTCTTCAACGTCTGCCCGAAATACAAAATTGCCAAGCAAGTCAACGATATCCGTCTCAAGAATCAGTTTCCACAACTCTATCCTCACCTGACACCACCAGAGGAACAGGTGACTGTTTTGAATTCCGTTCAGTAATGTATCGAGAATCAATAAAGGGGAGAAACTATAGGGTTTTAACTGTTGAAAGAGCAAATTTTGCAACAACCCATAATCTGCCAACAACTGCACATAATAGGCAATCATTGACCTCAAGTTAATGTGAGTGTCGGGGGTATTTAGGTTTGTGGTTTTGAGCAGGCTAACGTGATAGGTAAATAAACGAACTTCTGGGGCATAAATTACCTTGTCTCTTATCATGATTTCTGCTCATGTTGGGTTTGAGCCTGGTTAATTGTTTCCTCCACAAATCGAAGTGAGAAGTTTGTGAGTCTTAGGATTTGCTGTTCTGTTTCGTCATCAACTGGGTCTTTATCCTCATCAATGGCATCACCTCGGACGGGTTGGAGTGCTTGGAGGATTTCACGATATTGGTGGGTTTTACACCATTTTGCGATCGCGCGTGCTATGGTTTTAATATCATCATTCCCTGAGGCGAGACTGGCTTGCAGGTCTTTTAACGTTTCCCAAGCCTGGGGGGAAACTTTGGTACTGTTGGGCTTTTTACTTTCTCGATACAGAAGTAGTAAGAAATCCCGCACAATCCGTTCATTTTCAGATAGTGGCATCCCAGTTAAACCTCATCATGACTCAACTCTCCCCATTATAAACCCGTTGCCGTAAACGCAGACCAATAACAAGCCTCGGCAAACGGGGGGTCATTAAATAAAATCAAACGGTCTTCCACTTCTTCCACTTCCTCCGGGGTCGCCTTCTGCTCATGTTTTAGCCAGTGGAGAATATCATCACAAGATACCCCCCGCAACCAAGTTTGAGCCGCTTGCAACGCCACGGCCACCGAGGGATAATCCGGTAAAATTTGATAGAGGCGCAGCGTCACCAGAGTCGCCGCCAGTTCATCCACATTCCAGAGACTGGCGACCACCGTTCGCGCTCCGGCGTAGAAAAACGCACTGGATAATCCCACATAATCATCGGTGTGGGAGGTTTCCACCAAGCCAGTTTTGCAAGCCGACAGCACCAGCAGGCGACAGAGGGGAATATTAAGACGGTTGAAAATATCCAGAAAGGTCAGCTTTTCCTGATTCGCCAGTCTCAGATAGGCGTTGAGGGGGTTGTTTTCGTCAAATTCACCGTGACAGCCAAAGTGGACGGCGTGACTCTGTTCCAGGAAGGTTTGGGTCTGGGGTTGGCTTAAATTCTCCTGGGTAGCTTTGTCGCGACGCAAGACTTGATGGGGGCTGAATTGGCGCAATAATAGTTCCACCTCCCACTCGGCATAGTTCAGGTCTTCCGTCGGGTTTTGAATGGCGAAAAAGGGGATGGTTTCCCGGTTGAGGGGGGGACGCTGCTGGAGGGTGTTGAGAATTTGACAACTGGGGGCATATTGCACCGGGAACCAGTCTTGTAGGGGGTTTTCGGCATTCCCAGAAGGGGAGGGGAGAGAGACGGGGAGCGCGTGGAGGGGGATGAGGTGCAGTTCCCGGTGGGGAATCAGGATAAGCTGTTTAATCTGGGATAAGTCACCCAGAAGGCGGGGGAGTTGCAAGGCGGCGCTGAGGGTTTCCAGGTGTTGGGGGAGTTGGTCATTCCAGGTGGGTTGTCCGTAGTCGCTGCGGTAGTCGCTGATGGCTTGGTCGAGGTGTTGGCGGTCCTCGGCGTTGAAGGGGTGGGGGGTAATCTGGATTTGCTCGTTTTGGCGGGTGACGAGGAAGGCGTAAAACCCGGAGTCGGCTTCGGTGGGGAGATACCACTCGATGAGGGCGGTTTGAGGGGGGAGGAGGCGGCGCAAGTCCGGGAGTTGAGGGGGGACTTGTTGGGTGAGGGTAAAGTTGGGGTCGTCGAGTTCCGTGAGCAAGTCTTGGAATTGCTGGTTAGCGGCTTCGAGTTGTTGGCGGATGAGGGTTTCGGGTGAGGGTTGGTTGGGGTGCTTCTCGGTGGTGGGGGTGAGGGTGTCCCTGGAGGGGTAGGCGAGTTGTTGTTGGTACATGGCGATTTGACGGCGCAAGTCGCTGATGCGTTGTTTTTGTGCGTCGGTGGCGTTTTTGGGGTAGAGGTGGGCGCTGTCGAGGAGTTCGATGAGGGTGCGGGATTTACTGCGTTCGACGGTGAGCAAGGCTTGGGCGTAGTCTTGGTGGTTGATGCAGGCTTGCACCATTTTTTGATAGATATTGAGGGAGTTGGCGATGAGTTCCCGTTTGGTGGCTTCGGAGGTGGCCCAGTAGCGGCTTTGTTCGATGGCTAGGATGGCTTGGTTGTAGCCTTCGATGGCGATTTCCCAGTTTTTGAGGTTGTAGCCGAGGTCGCCGAGGTTGCGTCCGGTGGTCAGGCATTCAAAGGGTAAAGAGGAGGGTGTATAAACTTCTAGGGCTGCTTTGTAGGAGGCGATCGCGGTGGCGGTTTGACCTTGTTGCTGGTAGGCAAATCCCAAGTTATTTTGCGACCTTGCCCAATCTTCGGGAAAGGCACTGCGCGTACAGACGGATAAAGCCGCTTCGTAGCAGTGAATGGCCCGCTCCAGGTTATCGGCTCGCTCTCCCCCTATGCGGGTTTGGTAGGCATTTGCCAAATTAGTTTGCGATCTGGCCCATTCATAAGGAAAGGCGCTGCGGGTATAGACGGATAAAGCCGCTTCGGAGTAACGAATCGCCTGCTCCAGGTTATCGGCTCGCTCTCCTCGGATGCGGTTCGAGTATACAAGTCCCAAGTTATTTTGAGTCATTGCCCATTTTTCGGGATAGGCACTGCGGCTATACACTTCTAAGGTGGCTTGGCAGTAACGAATCGCCTGCTCCAGGTTATCGGCTCGCTCTCCCCGGATGCGGTTCGAGTATACAAGTCCCAAGTTATTTTGCGTCATGGCCCAATCTTCGGGAAAGGCGATGCGGGTATAGACGGATAAAGCCGCTTCGGAGTAACGAATCGCCTGCTCCAGGTTATCGGCTCGCTCTCCTCGGATGCGGGTTTGGTAGACACCTGCCAAGTTATTTTGCGTCATGGCCCAATCTTCGGGAAAGGCGGTGCGGGTGAGGACGTCTAAGGCGGCTTCGTAGGTAGAGATCGCCCGCTCCAGGTTATCGGCTCGCTCTCCTCGGATGCGGTTCCAGTAGGCAATTGCCAGGTTATTTTGCGACTTGGCCCATTGTTCGGGATAGGCGGTGCGGGTATAGACGGATAATGCGACTTCGTAGCAGCCAATCGCCCGCTCCAGGTTATCGGCTCGCTCTCCTCGGATGCGGTTCCAGTAGGTAATTGCCAGGTTATTTTGTGACATTGCCCATTGTTCGGGATAGGCACTGGGAGTATAGACAGATAATGCCGCTTCGTGGGCAGAGATCGCCCGTTCCAGGTTATCGGCTCGCTCTCCTCGGATGCGGTTACGGTAGGCTTCTCCCAAGTTATTTTGCGTTTCTGCCCAATTTTCGGGATAGGCACTACGGGTTCTGACTTTTAATGCCGCTTCGTAGGCAGAGATCGCCCGTTCCAGGTTATCAGATCGCTCTCCCCGGATGCGGTTACTGTAGGCATTTGCCAAGTTATTTTCCGTTTCTGCCCATTGTTCGGGATAGGCGCTACGGGTTCTGACTTCTAATGCCGCTTCGGAGCAACGAATTGCCCGTTCCAGGTTATCGGCTCGCTCTCCCCGAATGCGGATACGGTAGGCTTCTCCCAAGTTATTTTGCGTCAATGCCCAATTTTCGGGAAAGGCGCTGCGGGTATAGACGGATAATGCCGCTTCGTAGGCAGAGATCGCCCGTTCCAGGTTATCAGATCGCTCTCCCCGGATGCGGGTTTGGTAGGCAATTGCCAGGTTATTTTGTGACATTGCCCAATTTTCGGGAAAGGCGCTGCGGGTATAGACGGATAATGCCGCTTCGGAGGAGCGAATCGCCTGCTCCAGGTTATCGGCTCGCTCTCCCCGGATGCGGTCAGAGTAGGCAGCCGCCAAGTTATTTTGAGTCCTTGCCCAATCTTCGGGAAAGGCGGTGCGGGTGAGGACGTCTAAGGCGGCTTCGTAGCGGCGAATCGACTCCTCGATATTGTCCGCTCGCTCTCCCCGGATGCGGCTCCAGTAGGCAACCGCCAAGTTATTTTGAGTCATTGCCCAATCTTCGGGAAAGGCGGTGCGGGTGAGGACGTCTAAGGCGGCTTCGTAGCGGCGAATCGACTCCTCGATATTGTCCGCTCGCTCTCCCCGGATGCGGTTACGGTAGGCAATCGCCAAGCCAATTTGAGTCATTGCCCAATCTTCGGGAAAGGCGGTGCGGGTGTAGACTTCTAATGCGGCTTGTAAGGCAGCGATCACAATTTCCAGATTATTGGCTCGACTGCCTAATGGGAACCCCCAAATATCAATGGCAAAATTATTAAGATTTCGGGCTAGGTCTTGATTTTTCTCAATATCATCGGGGTCAAGTTGGGAGTGAAACCATTGGCTGATGGTTTCGGCAAAATCGAGGTCGAGTTGGTCTTGGTATTTTTCCAGAATAGGATAGACAACTTGAGGGTCGCTGCCACTATCGATTTCGGCTTCCAGGATTTCTAACCAAATGTCTAAATATTCATTCATGGGATATCGCCTCAACGATCGCATGGGAGGTTTTGGGAGCCTGGGAGGTGAATAAAGGCGTGTTGAGCAGCCGCCATAGATTTTGCCATTTCTCACGCCAACTGGACATGGTTCCGCCTCCTTGAGTCTTGTTTCCGTGTGGTCGGTGCGGTGAAGCCTCGCGCCACCCCAACTCGATTTTACCCCATCCCCGCCACTGAGAAACCCGCTTTCTTTTTCCGCCTGCCATCCCCTTGTGACTGGAGACTAATCGGCATCCTTAAATCAACTCCGATAGACATCCCGACCATGCCTCACGCCGACAATCCGAACCACCCCAGCCGCCGACTTCTTAAAGCGGACAGCATACCCTTCATTTGCCATTCGTTTCTGCCTGGATGTCTTGTTTTAACTCCTCCCAAGACACCTCCTCCTCCTGCTCACGAGCATGAGCCACCAACACATCATAGAAATCTTCCCACAACTCACCCCACTCAGCCAAATCAATTAATACCTCCTGTTTTTCTCCGGCTTCATTCACCACAAATTGAATTCCTTTCATGACTATTTTTCCTCATAAATTAACCCGGTCAGCGAAATCAATCAATTGCCTAATATCCATGGTGATTTTCTGGGTCACAATAGATATTTTATTTGGGTTTCACACCATTACCGAGATAGTCCCCCCTCCCAGACAACTCCATCCCATTGGCAAAGGTAACGAGTTCTCGAATCCGCTTTCGGCGCAATCAGCTAGTTGCGCGGCTGACCCGTCAAACCAATGGGAATCTTCAGTTAATACATCCAGAATTACATTACTATCTACGAGGAAATCCGTCATTCCTCACCCCGCGTTAAATTCAGAATCTCATCAGTGGTCATATCCCCTGTGGCTTTTCCCCGCAGATTTGCGATTAACGTTGCTCCTTTGGCTGAGGTATTTTGATACCGCCAAGCTAAAAAGTCTAAGAAGATTTTAGCTTCTTCCAGGGCGGGTTGGGGGAGGTTACGCAGAATCGCTAAGATTTCAGTTTCGGTGGTTACCATGATGCAACAGCTTCAGGATAGTATCTCCATTTTACCCCATCCCCATAACTGAGAAACCGGGTTTCTTTGTTAAATTTTTGTTAAAAAACAGAGACTTGGCGAGAAATCCGGTTTCTTTTCCCAGACTTTTTACCCTTTCCCCTCCCAAAATAGTATAATCAAAGAAATACCCAAGTTGAGGTAAATGATGAGTCCCCTCCTAGAAAAAGTCTTAGCAGAAGTCACCCAACTCGATCGCCAAGAGCAGTTGCAACTCGTCTCCTACTTAATTACCCAGTGGCAACAACAGCCAAACCTATTTGTAGAGCCAAAAATCAGCCGTAAAAATTTATTTGGTTGTATGCAGAGCAAAATCAAGATTGCCGAAGACTTTGACGCCCCCCTTAATGATTTTTTTGAATATATATAATGAAATAACTATTAAATATACATATTTAATTTTGCTGATATAAGGCAACCAAAATCTTAGCCAAACCGCAAGGCAAGCGATAGAGTATGAAAGCAACACTTTGCACCTAAGTATTGTTAGCCTCTGGGAAATAACCATTAAAACCAGCCTCGGTAAACTCGAACTGGCAATCCCACTAGAACAAATTGTCATCAATTTTATCCTTCCCAGCGGTATTCAAATTCTCCCCATTCGGCTTTCGCACTTATTGATATTACAAACGTTACCCTTCCATCATCGAGATCCGTTCGACCGATTATTGATTTCCCAAGCCAAATCTGAAGGTTTAACCTTGGTATCAGGAGATGGTATGTTTGAGCAATATGAAGTAAAAATACTTTCTTAGTTCATCTCACACCACCCTCCACCGAGACTCACAAACCTCCCAGAGACCTCCCAGAAACCGGGTTTCTTTAGAAAATATTTGTAAAAGAACAGAGACTTGGCTAGAAACCCGGTTTCTTTTCCCCCACCCCAAACGCAGATTTTTATCACTTTATCATTCCCCAGCAGCCGCTAAAACCTCTCTATATAAATTTGAGCCAATCCGAAAATTAGCCTCCCAGATTAAACGATCCATAATCGGTCTAATCTGAGTAATCAAACCCCGACGCTTTGCTACTAGCAAAATTCCTAATAATCCGGTAATCGACAACCCCAAATTGATTGCTTCCCTTCGTCCTAACCGTTCATTAATCAATAATTCTTCTGCTTTCACTTCCAATGCCAACCCACTTAACGGAGAAGTATCACTCACAACAATCATAGCCATCCCTTAGCCGTTAAATGCTGGATATCCTCCTGCAATTCCTCCACATCGTAATGAATATTAATGCCCTTCTCTGAGAGAATCTGTTGGAATCTAACCTGCGAGATATTCAGTAACTCGGCTGCCTTACCCAAGCTGATTTTTTCCTGCTGAAACAGCAATAATACCAACTCGATAATTAACTCTTGTTCAGAAAGTCCACTAGCCTTAACAATGTCTGCGGAAATCACTAGACTCATAATCTTGATTTTACATCTTCGGTGGTTAGCATGGTGCATTTCAGGATATTACCCCCATTTTACCCCATCCCCGCCACTGAGAAACCGGGTTTCTTTGTTAAATTTTTCCTTACCATCTTGAAACAGGGTTTCTTGCATCCCTCACTTCTCCCCCCCTAACGGAGAAACCTGGTTGCGCTCATTCTCTCATTTTACCCCTAAATTATCTCAAAAACCCAGTTTCTTGCCCTTTAACCCTCGTGATAATTCTCAAAAAAATCCATGAAACTTTCAGCTATTTGAATCTGTACCCTCACCTCAGATGCACCAATGCCAACATCTAAATCATAATCACTACGGTTTCGCAAATCCTGGGCATCAATCAAATATCT
The DNA here is from genome assembly GCF_023983615.1 of Phormidium yuhuli AB48. Classification (GTDB taxonomy): domain Bacteria; phylum Cyanobacteriota; class Cyanobacteriia; order Cyanobacteriales; family Geitlerinemataceae; genus Sodalinema; species Sodalinema yuhuli. The sequence goes on from NZ_CP098611.1 coordinate 3,630,245, forward strand.
GTGAAATTCTCGAAACCTTTGATTATCCTTGGCAAATTCCCGACCAAAAGCACTGATGACAGCAGAATGGCTCGAAAAACTTAAATCCTTACGGAGCAAAAATGCACAAGCCACATAAAACATCGCATAATAGGCACGAGACATTGACAGTTCAGCCAGGTTATTTTCTAACAATAAACTTGCCCCCACTAAACTCCGCCGCGCCTTCTCCCACAATAACCGCTGTTCATCCTTGATAAATCAATTCCCTCTTGATGAACATTCAGTAAAAAAGGACTTTTTTCATGATTAAACCGAAAATCCGAAATAAAAGCACGGGAAATAACCGTATCATACCTTAAAGATAATTCCTGAATAAACTCACTCGTCCTCTCAATTTCTTGAGCATAATCAAAACCCTGCCTCAGAACAATCAATATATCAATATCAGAATCAGGTTTGGCTTCCCCTCTCGCCTGAGAACCATATAAGACAATTTGACTCACGCGATCGCCATAATGTACCCCAAACCAACTTTTAATTAACTCGATAATTTCCGATAAATTTTGATGTTTCATTACACAATATTCATCCCTAGCCCAAAAGGTTGATCGAGAACAATGATTAACCGCTCTCCCAAAGCTGATCAATGGTAGCTTAACCGCATCATCCGCCAAGTATCTAGGTAAGGAGTTCTCGAATCCGCGAGAGATAAGACTGCGATCGCTTTTCATCCATAGCCACACACCGGGTAGGGGATACCATCCCGATTTTACCTCATTCCGGCGACTGAGAAACCGGGTTTCTTTGTTAAATTTTTGTGAATAAACAGAGATACTGCTAGAAACCCGGTTTCTTTTCCCCCACCCCAAACGCAGATTGTTATCACTTTATCATTCCCTAGCAGCCGCTAAAACCTCTCTATATAAATTTGTCCCAATCCGAAAATTAGCCTCCCAGATTAAACTATCCATAATCGGTTTAATCTAAGTAATCAAGGGTGTTCTGGGTTCAAGATGATAAGTAAAATTGATAGCAGATTACACCCGTTGCGGTAGGGGCGAAAAATTTTTCGCCTCTACAATTTTGTATTCCCTGCAACCAATCCCACCCTATAGAAGACCCGTGGCTTTTCCCCGCAGACTCGCCCTGAAATTTGCTCCTTTTCCTCAATTCTCCATTATCGATTCATTTAAAGCCTCTTGAATCACCTGCTCACTTACCCCGCGCCGCTTCAATCCATCAATAAAACTTAAAACAGGTGGCTGGCGACTTTCCAGATAGTATAAAATAGCCTCATAAGGTGATGGTAACTCAATGGGATGATGTTGTTCTTCATAGACTTCAATCAGGGCTGTCAGAACCTCAAGCCTATCCCCATCATCCGTATTTATAGGCGCATCAAATAACCGTTCAACCTCTGCTAAAGCTTCACGATAATCCGCCTCAGTTTTAATGGGTTTTAATTTCATGGGTTTCACCTCTTTAAATCGTGGTTGCATCAATATTATCATAGTCCTTATGAGTACCAATAAAGCGAATAAAGACAATCCCCAAATCATAACGAACATGAACAATTATCCGGTAATTGTTTCCTTTTATATTAAAAACCACCCGATTATTAGGAAGAATACTGGCATTACCATAAATCGCTTTAATATCTGCTGGGCTTGTCCAGTTCATGCTACGGACATCTTGAAACCAAGCCTTTAATGGTTGTTCAGCATCGGCGTGCAACTGCCAAAACTCTCGTAATGTACTGCGAGCAATAATCCTCACAACAACGTTTTCCCTCAATCATTAATCATCAATTGCAACGCAATAGCTCAGGATAGCACCCCCATTTTACACCATCCCCGCGACTGAGAAACCCAATTTTTTTCTTAAATATTTGTGAAGAAACACCAGATGCTGCTAGAAACCCGGTTTCTTTTCCCGCCTGCCATCCCCTTGTGACTGGAGACTAATCGGCATCCTTAAATCAACTCCGATAGACATCCCGACGATGCCTCACGCGCACAATCCGAACCACCCCAGCCGCCGACTTCTTAAACCGGACAGCATACCCTTCATTTGCCATTCGCTTCTGCCTGGATGTCTTGTTTTAACTCCTCCCAAGACACCTCCTCCTCCTGCTCACGAGCATGAGCCACCAACACATCATGGAAATCTTCCCATAACTCACCCCACTCAGCCAAATCAATTAATACCGCCTGTTTTTCTCCCGCTTCATTTACCACAAATTCAATTCCTTTCATGACTATTTTTCCTCATAAATTAACCGGGTCGGCGAAATCAATCAATTGCCTAATATTCATGGTGATTTCCTGGGTAACAATAGAGATTTTATTTGGGTTTCACACCATGACGGAGATAGTCCCCCCTCCCAGACAACTCCATCCCATTGGCACAGGTAAGGAGTTCTTGAATCAGGGAGAGATAAGACTGCACTCTATGTTCATCCATCGCCACACACGGGGTAGGGGATACCATCCCGATTTTACCTCATCCCTGCGACTGAGAAACCGGGTTTCTTTGTTGAATTTTTGTGAAGAAACACCAGATGCTGCTAGAAGCCGGGTTTCTTTTCCCCCACCCAGAGTAATCGGGAGAGTCGCCCACCCTACTCGATTTCATCCTCAGAAACAGCTTGCAAAACATTGTCATACAGAGATTCATTAACCCAGTATTGGGCTTCTGTCATCATTGCATCCAATAGAGGTTTCACCTTGGGGATAATCTGGTTTTGTTTGGCTAACATCAAAATCCCTAACGTGCCAATCACATTCAATTTTAAAGATTGAGCCACTTTTCTAGCTCTTTTTTCATCCAATACAACCCTGGTTGTTTGTTCGCTCAGTGCTAAAGCAATCACCTCCCTTTCCCCAGCATCTAATTCTAAAGGGATGGATTCTGGCATCTCCTGCACCGACTTAACTTTAAGCCAAGCCGCTTCAATTCCATTAACAATGGTTTCCGAGTTAGGAAATCCTGATTCAACGGTTTCCGAGTAAACCGCTTGGGGAATGACTATCTCGGCAAACAGGTATTTTAATATATCTAAGCGATTAATACTTGCAAAATTAATCAAAGGCGTAGCATTGCAAATGACTTTAACCATCCCACAATCCTGATTTAATCGCTTCGATATCCTCTGCTAAATCATCTTGGTCGTATTGCCGAACAACATGATTTTCTCCCAACAGTTTTTGAAACTCCCACACGGAATAATTCAACAACCGACGGGCTTGACTAAAGGTAAACACCTTATTTTCGTAAAGTTGCATGGCAATTTGTTCTAAAACTGCCGTCTCACCTTGCTCAATTAATTCTATGGGAATTTGTATGTTAATTGCTTGCATCTACCATCACCTCATCATTTCAAAAGACATTCATTCCCCAGCAGCCGCTTGGCAAAGGTAAGGAGTTCTTGAATCCGCGAGAGATAAGACTGCACTCATGGTTCATCCATCGCTACACAGGGGGTAGAGAATACCATCCCCATTTTACACCACAATCCAGAAACCGGGTTGCTTCCACCGACTCATTTTTAACAAAACTTGTCCCAAAAACTGGATAGTTAACACCCATTTGTAAACGCTACCTCAAGTTTTTTTCTGCTCAAAACCTCGAATTTTGTCATATAAACTATCCACTGTTTCATCCCCAAAGGTATCATCTTTCATCAACAAATAATCGCCTGCCCCCAGTTGACAAGCCACAACAAATCTAGCAAATTTGACAGGTTCCATGTGGGCGGATAGGATTTTTAGCGCCTCTTCGATAACTTGTTGTTCTGTTGGTAAATTAACCTTCATAATCAACCTCCGTGATAAAATAGGTGGGATTCATAACTGGTAAATCTAGGGGTTGGCAGCGATTAATCAGACGTTTATCGCAGGTGAGAAAATAATCACTCCAAGACGCTTCCGCGCTGGCAATGTGTAAAGCATCTAAAGACTTAACACCCATCTCTTCCAGTGCTTTTGCTCGAAGGCGAATCTCAGGTGTCAGTTTCTGATAGGTCTTGGACAAACTAAGCCAGAGATTGACAGCATTGGCACGCTCAAGACGAGAGTTGCGACTATTTTCATAGTCTAAAACACTGGAACTGACCAGAGCAATTTTCTGACTTTCAATCAGGTTTAGAATTAGAAGAAACGCCTGGGTTTCTAAAAAAAATTGACCTGTGATTGGTCATCAAAGGGACGATTTAAAACGCTTGTGTCTAGGTAAATACGCATACCAGACATCTATCTCCAGTCAAGGGTTGGTGGGCAAGTTTAGAGTCTCAGTTTATACTGACGACTGAGTGTTCCTACAGACCCTAGTATTTTAGTCCCTGCCCTGAACGTTGAGGCGTTCTTGAATCAGCAAGGGATAAGACTGCGATCGCTTTTCATCCATCGCCACACACGGGGTAGAGAATACTATTCCCATTTTACCCCATCCCCGCCACTGAGAACCCGAATTTCTTTCTTAAATATTTGTGAAGCTACCGAGATGCTGCTAGAAACCCGGTTTCTTTTCCCCCACCGAGAGTAATCGGGAGAGTCGCCCACCCTACTCGATTTCATCCTCAGAAACAGCTTGCAAAACATTGTCATACAGAGATTCATTAACCCAGTATTGGGCTTCTGTCATCATTGCATCCAATAGGGGTTTCACATTGGGGATAATCTGGTTTTGTTTGGCTAACATCAAAATTCCTAACGTGCCAATCACATTCAATTTTAAAGATTGAGCCACTTTTCTGGCTCTTTTTTCATCCAATACAATCCTGGTTGTTTGTTCGCTCAGTGCTAAAGCAATCACATCCCTTTCCCCAGCATCTAATTCTAAAAAAATGGATTCTGGCATCTCCTGCACCGACTTAACTTTAAGCCAAGCCGCTTCAATTTCATTAACGATGGTTGCTGAAACAGCAATAAGACCCAAAGTTTTTTCCTGCTCAAAATCCCGAATTTTATCATATAAACTATCCCCTGTTTCATCCGCAAAGGTATCATATTTATTCAATAAATACTCCCCTATTCCTCCTCATCACTGTTATAGCTAGAACCTTCCTCAGCCGCGCGAGGTTGAGAGCGACGAGAAGGGCGATCGTAGAAGGGAATTGGATCGTCGGGCTTCGAGACCACCCTTAAAGGACGGGGACGCGGCTTGGCGTTGCGGTCTGGAGACTGCCCTCGGCGACGCTTAGAGGTGCGTTCTTCGCTGGTGTCTTCAGAAATGACCTCGTAGAGAATTGCCTGCTTCCCAGGGTCATTCCCTCGCCGCAAGACTCGCCCCAGTCGTTGGATATATTCCCGATTGGACCCACTCCCCGATAGGAGAATCGCCACCCGCGCCTCGGGAACATCCACCCCTTCATTGAGAACATGGGACGCCACCAGGGTGCGATAGTCCCCATTGCGGAAACGAGATAGCACGTCGTGACGTTCTTTAACGGGGGTTTGGTGGGTGATGGCGGGAATTAGCAGGTTTTGGGAAATCCGGTAAACTGTGGCGTTGTCGTTGGTGAAAATCAGGATGGGTTCGGGGTAATGTCGCTCCAGGAGATCCTCTAAAACTCTCAGTTTGGCATCAGTTCCTAGGGCGATCGCCTTGGCTTCATGGTGGGCCTTCATGGCCCGTCGTCCTTCTGTGGACCCCGCACTGGCCTTAATGAAAGTTTGCCATCCCTGGAGACTACTGAGACTAATCCGAGACCGTTCCAAAAACTCATTACGACAGTTGATAAGATGCTGATAGCGATCGCGCTCCTCCGGGGACAATTGCACCTTAATCTGTTCTACCCGATGTTCCGCCAGGGCCTGTCCGGCTAAATCCTCGGGGCTGCGGCGATAGACTTGGTCGCCAATCAGATGTCTCAAATCCTCATGTCGGCCATCACTGCGTTCAGGAGTCGCCGTTAACCCCAGACGATAGGGGGCGATCGCATATTCCGCAATCACCCGAAAAAAGTCACTGGGGAGATGGTGACATTCATCAAAAATCAGAGTTCCGTAGAGATGGCCCAACCCTTCCGCGTGAATCGCCGCACTATTATAGGTCGCCACTAAAATCGCACTGCGATCGCGAGAACCGCCCCCCAACAAGCCAATCTCAGCCTTGGGAAAGGCATTCTTGAGATTCGCATACCATTGGTGCATCAAATCCAACGTCGGCACCACAATCAGCGTACTGCGAGGGGTTTCCTGTAAACAGAGTTGAGCCAAATAAGTTTTTCCCGCCGCCGTCGGTAACACCACCACCCCACAGCGTCCCGCCTGTTTCCAAGCCGCCAACGCCTCCTCTTGGTGAGGATAGGGTTTCAGGGATAACCGACAGTCCAACTCCAGGGGAATAAAGCCCCGGGCCTGATCTTCAAACTGCACCCCTTCCGCCCAGAGACTTTCCACCAGCGGGCGATAATCCATCCCCCGAATGCGAAACTTCTCAACCCGATCATCCCAGGTGGCAAACTGAATCCAGCCCTTGGCCCGAGGGGGCGGATGCAGTAGCAGGGTTCCGCGATCAAATGTCAATATCGGGAGTCGAGGCATAACCACTCAAGCTGAAACAACAGGGATGGGAGGGATCTTGGTAGGCTAGTTGAGGAGATTTATCCTTAGCCTGTTTCCTCACTCTATCGTCCCTTGCTATGTCCCCTAGACAAGTTATCCTCCTGATCCTCTCAGCTTTAACCACCGTGGTGGTGGCCTTAGCCCTCGTCAGCAGTTGGCAACAGCCCCAAATTCAAAGTCGCCTCGACTTAGCCCAAACCAATTTATCCCTACAAGCGGCAGAATGGGAACCCCCGCCAGAATGGGAGATGAATGGCTTACCTGGGGGACTAATTGGAGACGATGTCTATGAGACGGCGATCGCACAGTATCGAGATGCCCTAAACTCCGTTCGACGCACCTTAGACGACAACCAGCAACAACGGCGTCTCCTCTCAGACTCCCCCGTCAACGGCTTACCCGAAGTGAATCAACTCGACGGAGCAATTCAGCAAGCCCAAGACCTGAAATTCACCCTAGAACTGCGTTTGGGGATTTTACTCGCCGAGAACGATCGCCCCGAAGAAGCCATCAGCCTCTGGCGCAACCTCCTAGAAGAGTTAGACTCCGCTGAGCCTGACTTCACAACCCTCCCCCAAACCCGCACAGCCGCCATTCTCATTGACCTCTGGAACCAATCCCCTCCAGACAGCGACTATGCCGAAGCCCTCCTCAACAACACCCTCTCAGGATGGTTCCGCGATCGCGCCCTCTCCCAACTCTATGACGTCCAACAAGACGATGAGGCCCTCGCTGCCCTGCAAGCCCGGGAACAAGAAACCGCTCAAAAAACCCTCATCCGACTAGTCATTTTGACCCTAATCTCTGGCGTCACCTTACTGTTAGGAACCCTTCTACTGTTGTTCTTATTAGGTCAGTGGTTCTTCAAAGGAGAAGCGGCAATCCTAGCCAAGAATCAAGGCAACACCTGGGAGTTAGATTGGGACTGGGACATCATCGCTCAAGTTATTGTTGTCGGCTTTTTTCTGGTGTTCTTCATTGGACAAGCCTTAAGTGCCGGAATCATCCTGCCCCTGTTCTATAACCTGGCCAACCTAGACGCCGACTTAACCTCAACCCGTTGGCAAGCTATTTCCATTTTCCTGAGTTACCTCCTCGCCGCCGCCGCCGCCCTAGGCGTGCTGTACGGCTCTTTAAAACCGTATTTTCCCCTAAAAGAAGACTGGTTTCGTTTCCGGCTATTCCCCGGACTCGGCTGGGGAGTTGGCGGTTACATTGCAGCGGTTCCCCTCGTCTTAGGCATTTCCCTCATCAATCAAGAAATTTGGGATGGCAAAGGAGGCAGCAATCCCATCTTAGAAATTGCCCTAGAAGGCCAAGACTGGGTCGCCATCACCTGCTTTTTCCTAACCGCCTCAGTTCTCGCCCCCATCTTTGAAGAAATAATCTTCCGAGGCTTCCTCCTGCCCTCCTTAACCCGTTATGTCCCCATCTGGGGAGCCATTCTGCTGAGTTCCCTAATTTTTGCCGTCGCCCACCTCAGCGCCTCCGAAGTTCTGCCCCTAGCCACCCTGGGGATTGTCTTAGGCATCACCTACACGCGATCGCGCAGTCTCCTAGCCGCCATGCTCATGCACGGCCTCTGGAACAGCGGCACCCTCATCAGTCTCATCATCCTAGGCGGCGGCGCCACCTAACCCCTCTTGCCTATTGCCCAAGCGGTGCGTTCGGGCAAGTTGTGAACCCATCGCCCCAGTCCAACCCGAATCGATGCCCGAACACACCCTACCCCCTCTCGTGCCTATTGCCTGTTCCCCTTCTTCCCCCCCTGTTCCTTGTGTCCAACAAAGGTGATAGGCTTGAGGATGGCATATTTGAACTCGAAGTAATAGCCACCCTTCCAAATTGATAGACGATTTACATTAAATAGAGACAAGCATGGTCAGCACGGCAGAAAAAACCAATACGGGCTACATTACCCAGATCATCGGTCCCGTCATCGATGCCAAATTCCCCACGGGTAAGATGCCCAGCATCTATAACGCCCTCAAAGTTACCGCTAAAAACCAGGCGGGAGAAGACGTCTCCATCACCTGCGAAGTCCAACAACTCCTCGGTGATAACCAAGTTCGCGCCGTCTCCATGAGTTCCACCGACGGGTTGGTTCGTGGCATGGAAGTCATGGACACCGGTGCAGCCATCAGGGTTCCCGTCGGCAAAGCCACCCTCGGACGCATCTTTAACGTTCTGGGTGAACCTGTTGACGAACAGGGTGACGTAGGAAGTGGCGATACCTCCCCCATCCACCGCAATGCTCCCGAACTGACGGAATTGGAAACCAAACCGTCCATTCAGGAAACCGGAATTAAAGTGGTTGACCTGCTGGCTCCCTACCGTCGTGGCGGTAAAGTGGGCTTGTTTGGCGGTGCAGGTGTCGGTAAAACCGTCATCATCATGGAACTCATTAACAACATCGCCAAAGCTCACGGGGGTGTGTCCGTGTTCGGGGGTGTGGGTGAACGCACCCGTGAAGGGAATGACCTCTACAACGAGATGGTCGATTCTGGCGTGATTGACCGGGAAAACTTTGAGAACTCTAAAGTTGCCCTGGTGTACGGTCAAATGAACGAACCCCCCGGTGCCCGGATGCGGGTGGGCCTGTCGGCGTTGACGATGGCGGAATACTTCCGTGATGTCTCTAAATTAGACGTGCTGCTGTTTATCGATAATATCTTCCGCTTCGTGCAAGCCGGTTCTGAGGTGTCCGCACTCCTCGGACGGATGCCCTCTGCGGTGGGATATCAGCCCACTCTGGGGACGGAAATGGGTGAACTGCAAGAACGGATTACCTCCACTAAAGAAGGGTCCATTACCTCGATTCAAGCGGTCTACGTCCCGGCGGATGACTTGACTGACCCCGCTCCTGCCACCACCTTTGCTCACTTGGATGCCACCACGGTACTCTCTCGTGCTTTAGCCTCCAAAGGGATTTATCCGGCGGTTGACCCCCTCGACTCCACCTCGACGATGTTACAACCCGAGATTGTGGGTCAGGAGCATTATGATACGGCTCGTGCGGTTCAATCGACTCTGCAACGCTACAAAGAACTGCAAGACATCATCGCCATTCTCGGTTTAGATGAGTTGTCCGAAGATGACCGTCAGACCGTGGCTCGCGCTCGTAAAATCGAACGTTTCTTGTCTCAACCCTTCTTTGTGGCAGAAATCTTCACCGGTGCGCCTGGGAAATATGTCAAACTCGAAGACACCATTAAAGGATTCCAAATGATCCTCAACGGTGAACTCGATGACCTCCCTGAGCAAGCCTTCTACTTGGTGGGTGATATTGACGAAGCCAAAGCTAAGGCTGACAAAATGAAGGCTGAATCCTAGGATTTGCCGACCTGAGACTGTTTTGGGGTAGTTCTTGCGGGCTACCCCCCAATTCACTGTCAGAAACGATTAAAGGATTATGAGTTTACAAGTTCGCGTCATTGCCCCAGACAAGACGGTCTGGGAATCTGAGGCCGATGAGGTGATTCTGCCGAGTACCACAGGACAATTAGGTATTCTAGGGGGTCACGCACCTCTACTGAGCGCCCTGGATACCGGTGTGATGCGGGTTCGCCCGGGGAAAGAATGGGTTCCCATTGCCTTAATGGGTGGCTTTGCTGAGGTGGATAATGATTTAGTTACCATCTTAGTCAATGGAGCCGAGCGCGGTGCGGATATCGACTTAGAGAAAGCTCGCAGCGCCTATGAGGAGGCTCAAGAACGGTCTGCTAAGGTGGCTGATGGCTCCAAACAGGAAAAAATTCAAGCCAAACAAGCTCTAAAACGGGCCCGGGCGCGGTTTCAAGCCGCTGGCGGTTCAGTTTAAGCCAGGGGAGTTCATTCCCTTAGAGCCAATGAGGGGCGATCGCGCGATCGCCCCCTTTTTCTTGGAGCAAAAAGACATATATATTAGGACATCCTTAATCCACCCAAACTTCCCCAAACAAGAGTCTTGAACTGAAAAACGTTTATTTAAATCCGTCTTCTATCTCAAGCCATAAACCGTGACCAGTTGACGCTTGAGCCTTGATCGTCGACAGTAATAGAGATTCCCAATCAGCAGGACACGCCACTGGACCATCCAACCTCACATCTTCCTCCGTGTCCTCTGTGACTCTGTGGTTCCCCTCCAGCCTTCCCCCCTCTTGCCTCTTGCCTTTCTTATGAGACAACCTCTACCCCGTCAGAAGTCTTGGTTTCCTTGGAGAGATATCCTGCTGCAAGCGAGTCTGGCAGCCGTCTGGGCCGGTGCGTTTGGCGGCATTACCGGGGGAGTGTGGCTTGGGACGAAACTCATTGTTGACCCGGATTCGGCCCACTGGCTCTCAGATAATCTTCCCGACTGGACTCAGCTCGGCTTTCAATCCGCCAATCGCCCAGAAAGCCTCGACGAAATCCGCGATCGCATCGAAGACAGTGGTTACACCCCCGCAGAACCCATTGAAATCCCTGGGGCCAGTGTAGAACCGGATCTGTTGCTGCCCATCTTACAAAAACGTCCCGAACCTTGTGGCAAGCAATGTTTTGAGATTGTGGCCCTACAAATTTATCAACGAGTCTCTCCTGGGTGGAATCCAGAAGACTCCTCGTTGTTTTATCTCACCGCAGATGTTGAGGTCAGGGGGCCCGCAGAATCTTACGCCATCGCACCTTTAGTTAACGCCAAATCCCTCCCCCCCGGTTCAACCCGTCCCCTCCCCCTAACTCACCTGCAAACCTTGACCGAGAATGCCCCAGCCGATGGACTTTGGTTTAATCTCGTTGGAGAACGGGATACTGGGGAAGGGGGATTGAGTTATGGGCAGGTATATCACTATAACCCCAGTCGTTACAGCCTCAGCTTGATGTTGCAATGGACTTCTCCAGCAGGGCAGTTACCCCAATGGGAAGAGTTTACGGGGGGAGGGCAACCGGAGTTTGTCGTCGATCGCACCGTGGGCCTAGAACCCGATTTTGCCGTCTATCAACTGCGATCGCGTAATTTCTTGCCCAACCCCTTGCAGCTCGTTCCCCTATCCCTCAGTGAACCGGCGTTAGACAGTCGCACCTATCAGAATGCTCTACTGCTGGCCCGCAATGGCTTATGGTCTGAGGCTGAGTCGATTTTGCGATCGCTCAAACGGGAACGAGGCAGTCAATGGACATCTGAGGCCCAAAGCCAGCTCGATAAGATTGCCTTCCATGCCGAAATTCTTTCCGCTCAAGCAGATGCGTCCTGGGCCAGTCCCAGTCAAAAACTGCTCACCGCACTCCTGGATGGCCGCTGGAGCGAGGGCCGCAACCTTCTCGATGACCTTGGAAGTAACGAAATAGGGGAGGTGATTTCGATGCTTTCATCAGACACCCACCGTCTCTGGCGACGCATTGAAGCGATGGTGCGTGTCAACCCCACGAATCAAGAGGCGATGTTCTGGGGAGTTATTGTGCGATCGCTCGACCGAGGACAAGCGGAGGCCATGACTTGGCTCACTGAACAGGAGAACGTCTCAGCCACAACCCTCGAAGACGCAGAACAGGTCTTAAACCGTATTGCCAGGAATTAAGCCACGCCGGGCAACAAAAACAGTCCCCCACAAGGACTTTCTTCCCCTCTTGCCTCTTGCCCATTGCCTCTTCCCCCCTCCTCTTCCTCTGTGTCCTCTGTGCCTCTGTGGTAACCCTCTTGCCTCTTGCCTCTTGCCTCTTGCCTTCTTCCCCTGTTCCCTTCTTCCCTACAAAACCCAAAGATCAGAAAGAGCACCGACGACTGGCCGTGTTTCGTCTCGGTGCTCTCACTGGTTCGCTCCTCACACAATGGTTAATATAACCGAAGATTTCCAATTTGTCATCCCTTTTTTACGAAAATTTCAAAAGTTTGTCACATTTGCGATAGAGCCTCCACCCCCAGACCAATTTCCAGGAGCCAATATAATAAGGCCCCAGTCACCGATAACAGCCCTAATCGGACCGGGGAATGCTCAGCCGGTGGACAATCGCGGTAAAACTCTTCAAAGGCAGCACTCAGTCCCATCAGTAACTTGAGACTATCCGGCTCGGGAGTGAAGGCGATCGCATCCGCAACAGTGACACAATGGGCAATGAGGCGAGCTTCTGCCTCGTGGCTGAGGCGGAGATGTCCCTCATGGGTCAACCAGGGGAGAGGCCGAGGGGTGACGATTCCGGCATTTTCCAGACCAATCCAGCCCTCTCGTTCCCCTAATCGCAGCAGAGACTGACAACGGGCATGGGCATATTGAACCACAAAGGGGATATCCACGAACTCATGCTCCTCCTGACCGCAGCAACGAGAGGTCCCCTGACGTACGGTTCCATCGGCCCAGGTTTGCAACCAATGAGCCAACAGGGGATCGCGGATGGAGATATCGAGCAATCCGGGAGGGGTCACCGAAACCCTATAATCTGAGGCATCTAAGCAGGTGGCTAAGTCTTCTGCGATCGCCAACGCCTGTCGAGGATTCAATTTTAGGGCGATCGCACAACGATAGCCAACGGGGAGACCCCCCCGAGTGCCTTTAAGAGAAACCCGATGGGGACTGTTCAGGTGTGCGATCGCCCCTTCTAGCTGATGCCGCAGGCGATCGCCCAAGCTGATAAAGTTGCCAGTTAACATCTGTGCCTGTATTTCCCGCCGATTGCAACCAACTATGACTGGATTTTTTGAGAAACTCAACCGTTCGAGCGCCCAAAACAGTAGTTTACTCGTGGTCGGGCTGGACCCCAACCCAGAAATGATGCCAGGAGCCCAACCATTGAGCCAGAGTCACACGATTGAGGCCTTGGAGACCTGGCTACGGACGATTATCGAGCAAACCGCCGACCAGGTCTGCGCCTATAAGCCCAGTTTAGGCTTTTACCAAGCCCTGGGAGCGGCTGGATTTGAGCTATTGCAGCAGGTCTTACAGCACATCCCCTCCCATCTTCCCATTATTATCGATGCCAAGCATAGCGACCTCAATACGGCCACGGCCTTGGCTTATACCTTATTCCAAGACTGGGATGTGGATGCGGTCACCCTATCACCCTTAGCCGGTCAAGATGCGATCGCCCCCTTCCTCCTCTATGGAGACAAAGCCAGTTTTATCGTTTGTCGTACCTCGAACCCTGCCGCTCGCCTCATCCAAGACTACCCCCAAGGTCAACTCCCCTTCTACCACCATCTCGTGCAAGAAGCACGAACCTGGGGGTCTCCAGAACAGCTCGGCTTAGAGATCGGCACCTCAACCCCCGAGAGTTTGGCACAAATCCGGGCCCTAGCCCCAGAACGACTGATTTTGGCCCGCAGTATTTGGGGAGACACCACCCTCCTAAACCCTTTCCTGCAAGCCGGTTTAGATAGCCATGGCAATGGTCTCCTATTACCTGTACCCCAGGATTGGCTACGGGAGCGAGATCTCCCCGAGAAGTTACAACAGCTCAACCATCACGTCAGCCAAGTGCGCCAAGACATCAGTCAAACCAGCACGAGTTGCCAGCTCTGGACAGCTCCCCAATCAACTGAATCCCACCCCCATCGGGACTTGATTTTGCAACTGTTCGACCTTGAGTGCATCCTGTTCGGCGACTACGTACAAGCTTCTGGGGATACCTTCGCCTACTATATCGACCTACGCAAAATCATCTCTAATCCCCAGGTCTTCCATCAGGTTCTCAATGCCTATAGCGAGATCCTGGAGACCCTCGTCTTCGATCGCATCGCGGGTATCCCCTATGGCTCCCTACCGACTGCCACAGGACTCTCCTTACGATTACATCATCCCATGATTTTTCCTCGCAAGGAAGTCAAAGCTCATGGAACTCGTCGTCTCATTGAAGGGGAGTTTCATCCGGGTGAAACTGTGGTCGTTGTTGATGATATTTTAATTAGCGGCAACAGTGCCATTGAAGGGGCACAAAAACTCGAATCTGCGGGGTTAAATGTACAAGACATTGTGGTTTTGATTGACCATGAAAAAGGAGTTGAAACTCGTCTAATTAAACAGGGCTATCAGCCACATTCTGTCTTGAAAATCTCTGAAATCGCCCATACTCTCTACAGTTGCCAGCGAATCAACATCTCTCAACTTGATATTCTGTTGCACAACCAAGCTTCTATATAAACTCCAAAGTCCCCGGGTGTATCTTGTCACTCAAAATAGTTGTGATGGGTATCACAGAGATAGTGTAACGGCTATCATCGTCAGCGGTGTTTAGGATCATCCTCCCTTGGGTGGAGTCATCACCACAGAATTAGGACAAGTCCTGAATACTAGAGATAGTCAAGGACTCCCCCACAATGATCATGCTACCCTCACTACAACTCATCCCTGGTGCAATTCCAGCGATGCTTGCCTCGGCAGCAGAACAGGGTCATCTGACACTTGCCGATCGCTATGGTCTGCTCGCCGCGACCCTCGATGATAGCCTTGATGATGTAGACCGTCGCGCTGTTGACCGCTTGTTACGGGCCGTCATCCGGGGCAGAATCAGCATCGTAGAAGACCTCTGTTTGGGTTAAAGCCCTCCGAAATCTACCCAAGACCCCGAATGTTCCAGGGTCAAGATCGGGTCTCCTAGACGGCGATCGCCCCTGACGTTGACCCTTGATCCCGTCGACATGAACTCTTCACCAAATCTTTAAAAAGCCTTAGACTTATAGAGAAATAGTCCTGATGGTCTTGGTTTACCTGGGTATGGCCGTGAGATCGGACTTAACATAACCCCCGAGAGTTTGCTCAAATTGCAGGATTTGAGTAAATTCACGGTTGACAGACGCAAAAGTAGTGGCTATTTTGACCACGATCGGCTAGAACAGAAGTAGATCTTACACCCTAACTCAGGTAGCTTGGGATGCCAAAAGACGCTCCTCAAACCTCGAAACAGCCAACGCGGGCCCTAGCCGTTAGCCTGCCGCTTTCCTTGCTCAAAAGTGGTCAGATCCTAGCGCTAACAGACGACTCCAAAGGGGGGCTGATTTTACAGAAAGGATTTTACTGTGACTGGATTCCACCCGGGTCTCTGGTGGGAGGCTGTTACGACATCGACTGCACCCGAATTCATGTGGCGGGAAAGGTGCGCTTTTATGCTCCCAACAGCCAGCAGGAGCGATCGCAGGCCTTGCAAAAGCGTATGGGAAGCCTCGCTGACATTCAAGATATCCTCAACGAGCCTTCATCATTTCGACGGGCCTTCCTCATTTTGCGCCACTTGTCTCAGTGGCTGTCCTACCGAGAAATGCGGGGAATTCCCCATGACCTTCTAGCTCAGTTGGTGGGAGTGAATCCCAGTACAGTACGGGTCTTCTGGAAACGCTACCTGTTAGCCAGACAAAAACGAGCCCAAGCTGAACAGGCTCAAGCCAAACCCCAGGTTCTTATCTAAGTTCCAAAAAAAGCTTAAACCTACTCCAGTACAGTGATCCAGCCTCGGCGGATGGCATGGAGCAGCCGATCTATAGCTGCAATCTCTTCGTCAGACAGCAGATGGTTCAGAAATAGCGATCGCAACACTTGCCGCTCCTGGCTGGAAATTTTTCCAGAATTCCAGACCTGAGCGGCTAACTCGCTTAGGCTTATACCTGATGGCGTTGTTGAAGTAAACATCAATAAGTTCAACGATTTGTATAGACGGCTACAGTTCAAATGTCGCCAATTTTTCTTTTAAGCTTTGTGATCGCCATCGGGTTTAACCATGATATTGATCACATCGATACTGTAATTCCGATCGCATCTACCCTCGAATCACAGTAATTCCAGGGGGATGAAGGTCAGACTTGACGGTCATGTCTGAGATATCCGGATTTCACCTGAGAGCGCAAGAATATCTTCAGAGATACCGGGGGCACATCTCGACAAAAGGACAATGCCATGACAACGATTTTGGTCGTAGAAGACGATCCCATCAACTGGATGGTGTTTCAGAAGGTTCTCAAGCGACGGGGAGGACTCGACTCGATTCATAGTGAAGACGTTGAGGAAGTTCTCAACATCGTGCGTTCCGGGGAAGTTTCCGTAGTCTTAATGGATGTGTCCCTCAAAAATAGCCATTATCAAGGAGAATCCGTCGACGGGATCCGTATTACCCAACTCCTGAAGGCTGATCCCGAAACCGCCAAGCTGCCAGTTATTCTCGTTACCGCCAACGCCATGGTGGGCGATCGCGAAACCTTCCTCAAAGCCAGTGGTGCCGATGGCTATATCGCCAAGCCCATTTTGGATCACGTCGGCTTTGTCCAACAAATCAAACAGATTATTGCCGATCACGACTCCGGCTAAAAATCTTAGCCCCACCCGCCGCTGATCCCCGTTTCTGATACCATAGAGACTAACAACAATGGCTCAGACATCACGCGCGGACCGTCACCTATGGCTCTTGAGGTGGGACTCAATACCTTGCTGCTTATTGCGGCCTATCTATTTGGCTCAATCCCGACTGGGTATTGGGTCACGTACCATTTAAAGAATATTGATATTCGTCACTACGGCTCCGGTTCCACCGGCGCGACGAACGTTTTGCGCGTTGTTGGTAAGGGAGCGGGATTATTTGTTCTCTGCGCCGATGTCTGCAAGGCGATCGCGGCCATTAGCCTAGTTCGAGGCGTCTATTACCTAGGGGATCTCTATCACCTCTTTCCCCCAGGGATTGACCTCGATATCTGGAAACCTTGGATCATGACCTTAGCGGGACTGGCGGCCCTCTTTGGTCATTCTAACTCCCTCTGGCTGATACTAGGTCCCGGGCGAGACCCCAACCTTGCCAATGGGGGCAAAGCGGTTGCCTCCAGTTTGGGAGTCCTCCTAGCCCTTTCCTGGCAAGTCGGCTTAGCCACCCTGGGAATATTTATCACCATTATCGCCCTCTCGCGCATCGTTTCCCTCAGTTCCATGTTGTCGGCGATCGCCATCTCTGTCTTGATGATTGGAACCCACCAACCCCTCCCCTTCTGTCTGTTTGCGATCGCCGCCACCGCCTACGTCCTCATTCGCCATCGAGCCAATATCGATCGCCTCCTTGACGGAACTGAACCGCGCCTGGGCCAACAAGTGCAAGCCAGCGACTAACGCCGCTCACCATCGGGCATAACCGTTTCCTCAAACTGAACTCCCTCCAAATCCGCATCCGTCAGATCCGCCGCCGTTAGATTGGTGCGAGTTAGATTAGCCCCCCTTAAGCTAGCTCCCGTCAAATCAGCATTACGCAGAAACACCCGTTCTAAATTTGCCTCACTCAAATCTGCCCCCACTAAACTCGCCTCCGTCAAGGCCGCTTCCGTCAAATCCGAGCCACTAAGATTCGCTCCCGTCAAGTTAGCCTGATCCAATAACACCCGCCGCAAATTCATTCCCGACAAATTCGCCCCCGACAAGTCTGAGCGATTCAAACGGGCATTTTCTAAATCAAACTCCCGTAAATCCGCCCCCGCCAGATTGCAATTGAGGCATTCCCCAGTTTCTTGCAACTGCAACAAAGGGTCAATCTCATTCGCCTGCGGATTGCAAGCCATCAGGCTCAAGGCACTCAGCAGCAGTAGTCCTGGACCGAGTTGTTTAGAATTCATCGTGATTGAAGTTCCTCTAAGGTAAGTTGTTGTGGGGAGAGAATATAAAACGTATCTTGTCCGGCATTCTCCCCCGCGATATGAAGAAATTGGGCCGGCTGATCCGGCCGAGAGATCTCATACACTCGTATCCCCGTATCGATAAAACTCAAACGAAAATTAAAGCCTTGAGCCTCTAACCGTGCCTGTAAGTCTTGAGTGACTGCTCGCACCGTGGTCCCTGCCATCAAGTGGCAATCATCTGAGCCACGACAGCCTGGCTGAGCGCCCTCGAGGTGAGGAATCCCGGCGATGAGTTCCCCTCTTGGCTCAGTAGGTTCAGGAGTGGGTTCTTCTGGCTCAATGGTCTTCGCATCTAAGTCTAGAGTGGGTTCTTCTGGCTCAATGGTCTTCGCATCTAAGTCTAGAGTGGGTTCTTCTGGCTCAAGGGTCTTCGCATCCAAGTCGGGAGTGGGTTGGGGTTGCGGGGGGGGTGTGACGGCTTGCCTTGGGGCCTCTGGGACTGGAGTGGGTTGGGGTCGTGGGGGGGGCGTGCGGTCTGGGATACGTTCGGGAGTGGGTTCGGGAGTGGGTTCGGGAGTGGGTTCAGGAGTGAGTTCGGGGGTCGCTGGTGTTAAATCAGCCAAGGGAATGGTGGCGATCGCCTCTTGGGAAGACTCCGCCGACTGTGGGGGCATTGATCCGAGTTCCATCGCCGCTGGAGGCATGGGTAACCACAACAGCCCCCCATGGATGGCTGAGGCACAGACAAAGGCTAAGGGAAATTTTAACTGATGCCAGGAGGGGTACCACATGGAATTTAATAAACGGGTCGAAACAGAAGCTGGCAACAAAAACACCGTACTCCCTTGAACTTGAGTACGGTGTTTTACCCATCCAGAACGATATCGCGTTTTACCTCCTATATGCAAGGTATATGCAATAAGAGGTCACAAACTTAAAACCCTTATTCAAACTCATTAGCATTATCGCCAGCCCGCTTCATCCATGAGACGAGCGGCATCGGGTTGGTAGCGACCCAAGTCGGCAACATTGAGCGGGTCCGGTTGTAGCTCGCCATGACTTGCTAGAACTGGATCGATGGGAATTCCGTCTACCACTGGGTATTCGTTATTCGCCGAAGCGAACTCGCGCTGAATTTCATCGCTGGCCAGATGCTCTAGGAATTCGATCGCAGCCTCACGATTGGGGGCATTTTGTAGCACGCCTGCGCCACTGATGTTGACAGGAGTGCCCCGCTCTCCCGGGCCGGTATTGGGGAAAAACAGCGCCACCTTTTCCACCACCTCCTGATCCGCTGGGTCTGTGGATTTTTGCAGACGAATGAAGTAGTAGCTATTGGCGATCGCCACATCCCCCACTCCAGCAGCAACAGCGCGAATTTGCCCGGTATCATTACTCTCAGGCTCCCGAGCAAAATTACCAACCAAGCCGTTTAACCAGCGGCGGGTTTCAGACTCTCCATGGATGGCAATGCGCGAGGCGGTCAAGGAGAGATTATAGATATTACTGGAAGTGCGAGTCAGGATCTTACCTCGCCATTGGGGCTCCGCTAACGCTTCGAAGGTGGATAAATCGGCCGGGTTGACGCGATCGCGACTGTAGTACAGCACCCGCGCTCGCTGGGTAAAGCCATACCACAGGCCATCAGGGTGGCGCAGGCTAGCAGGAATCCGTTCCTCCAGTTTGGGGGTACGCACCGGTTGGAAGAGGCCCGCCTGTTCCGCACGCCACAAGCGACCCGCATCGACGGTCAACAAAACATCCGCTGGGCTGTTGGCCCCCTCACTCTGAATCCGCTCAATCAGTTCTTCGGAGCTGGCCTCAATCAGGTTTACCTCTCCGAAGGCCTCGTAAATGGCATCATCAGTGTCATAATGCCGTGACGAGTAGAGATTTAGGGTCCGAGTTTGAGCCGAGACCCGTCGCGGTAAGTTGGACACTACGAGAGCGGTGAGGGCGGTTCCTCCCACAAAAAAGGTTCGCCTGGAAATCTTAGTTGTCATTGATATCTATGGCACTGAAATAATAGACAATGAAACATGGACGATGATTGAGGCAAGATTGAATCACAGCAATAAGTTTTGCTCGTTTATCTGTCTTATTTCGTCCGACTATCAACATCAAGTCTGCTGGGCAGTTGACTGGGAGTCACCTTGAGTTTTAGTCTTTATTGCAAATAACCTGCAATAGTCTACAGGTTATTGAAGCACTTGTGTCAGATAATTGCAAGAGATTATCATCTAAGGGTTATCCATCGCGCTCTAGCCATGCTCCAATCGCTCCTACTGCTCACTGAAACCCCACGGCTCCTTGATGAGGTTTTCAAAGGGGGGCCAGTGATGTTCCCTCTGTTACTCCTGTCGATTCTCACCTTAACCACAGCTCTAGAACGAGGCTTGTTTTGGATTCGGCTGTTAATTCAAGAAGATCGCATTGTGCGAGATGTCCTCGATGCAGCGGCTGAGGATTTGGCTAAAGCTCGGGAAATTGCCGAATATGCGCGACATTTGGCCATTGGGCGTTTTCTCCTGGCCCCGCTCAAACTACGGCGGCCGAGTCCAGAAACCTTCCGTTTAGCCATGGAAGCCACGGCGGATAAAGAGTTTGCGCGAATGCGACGAGGAGATAAACTCCTCGAAACCATTATTGCCCTAGCTCCCCTCTTGGGCTTGTTGGGAACTGTCACCGGTCTAATCCGTACCTTTAACAATCTTAATGTTGGCGGTGGGGGCTCCAGTGCTGAAGCCACTCAGGCTGCTTCGGGAATTGGGGAAGCCCTCACGACCACGGCCGCCGGGATGATGGTGGCAATTTTTGCCCTGTTGGTGTTTCGCGTTTTGGTCAGTCTACAATCACAACAGATGGATTATTTTGCCGAAGTCGGCAGTGAGTTGGAACTGATTTATCGTGAGGTTTGGTATGAGCCAAATCACCCCATACCGAATTTATTAACAACAGCGAAGGTTCTAGAGCCTTAAGTGCTTTTTATGAAAATCTGTAGATTTGCAATGCATTTTTTCTGGAGTTTGAAACACAAGTTTTAAAGATGAGGAACCGAGAGAATTGAGTAAAATTGATGAAAAACAAGGCTAAACGGAGTAGAATTCCAGGGATTAACTTAGTGCCGATGATTGATGTCTTAATGTCGGTGTTAACCTTTTTTGTAATTTTAACCATGTCACTCACAGGACAGGTCATTGCTGATTTAGAGCTACCGGAAACTTCAGCATCTCCCGAGGAAAATGATGCTCTCGATTTGGATACACCCCAGGATAGACCCACCTTTGAAGCCGGTCTGAATCGTCATGGGCAAGTATTAATAGATGGGAACGTCGTTGAGCGAGAGGAATTTTTGCGGGCGATCGCCACCTTCCTAGAAACCCACCCTCAGTCCGAAGTGCGTTTAAGTGCTGACCGCCAATTAAATTATCGTCAAGTGGATGAGTTATTAAGCCAAATGGTTGATGTGGGGGGCGATCGGGTTCTCTTAGTTGTTCACGAATCCGGCATCGGGCAATGAAATTTCGACAAAACTCATCCCGAGACGAGATTCCAGAACTGGAAATTACCCCCATGCTCAATGTCATGTTGGTGGTGTTGGCCTTTTTTGTCGCGGTCGCCGCCAACCTGGCTGAAGAGGGACAGCATCTCAGGGTTCGCCTACCGCAAGAGGCGGAGGCGCTAGATATCGAGACACCTGAAACCGAGCCAGACTCCCCTGAAGAACGGGAGTTTCTTCAGGTGGTTTTGCAAGAGGGAGGACAACTCTTCGCCAACGATCGCCCCATCGAGAAAGCCCAACTCCTCGAACAAGTGCCCGGTTATTTGCAACGGTCTCCCCATCGCCGGGTTTATCTGCGGGTATCCGGGGATGTTGCCTATGAAACCGTGATTGAAACCCTAACCGCCCTTAAGGAAATTGGGGGCGATCGGGTTTCCTTGGTCATTGGTTCGGGTGAGAGCCGTTAAGCCTGAATCAACCGGCCCCAATCAGGCTACGGGTAACTACTCCACCGTGACAGATTTCGCTAAGTTGCGGGGTTGATCCACATCCAAGCCGCGCCGAGCGGCGATATGATAGGCCAACAATTGCAGCGGAATCACCGCCAAAATCGGCGAGAGCAGTTCCTCAACCACGGGCACTGGGAGCAAGTCATCAAAGGTTTCCTCCGCCTCCTTCTCGTCCATCGGAGTGACCCCAATCAGCCGAGCATCCCGGGCCTTAGCCTCTTGGGCATTGGACAGAACCTTGTCATAGACTGAACCGGCCATGGCGATCGCCACCACCGGCACTTTGGCATCCAACAGGGCAATCGGGCCATGTTTCATCTCCCCAGCGGGGTAGCCCTCAGCATGGATATAGCTAATTTCCTTGAGTTTCAAGGCCCCTTCGAGGGCGATGGGGAAATTAATCCCCCGGCCGAGGAAGATAAAATCTTGTGTTTCCCCAAACTCATGGGCCAATTCTTCGATATAGCGTTCCTGACTCTCCAAGACCAACTCAATTTGTCCTGGGAGTTGTCGTAACCCGACTAAAATCTCCTCAATCCGGGATTCAGGCAGAGTGTGCCGACGGTAGGCTAATTCCAACGCCAGGGCATAAAACGCCATCACCTGGGCCACAAACGTTTTCGTCGCCGCCACCCCAATCTCAATTCCCGCATGGATATCGATGATATTGTCCACCAAATTGCCCAGAGAAGATTCCGGGCGATTGGTAATTCCCAGTAGACGCGGACTAAATTGTGGCTCTAAATTCGCCCGTCGCTCCTGTTCCATCGCCAAGGCCGCCAGAGTATCGGCCGTTTCTCCCGACTGCGTTACCCCAATCACCAGAGTATTAGCCATCAGGGGTGCGGGAGCATAACGAAACTCCGAGGCGTATTGAACCATCGTGGGAATCCCTGCCAACTGTTCGAGTAGGTATTTTCCCACCAGTGCCGCGTGCCAACTGGTTCCACAGGCCAAGATTTGGATATGTTGCAAGTCCTGATAGAGACTTGGGTCTAGATCCAGATTAACCGGTGGCGTGGTTTGGCCCGCTTCCCAGGTGCTGTTGGTATAGGCCTCTAAACACACCCGCACCACTCCCGGCTGCTCGTAGATTTCCTTGAGCATGAAATGTTTGAACCCCTGTTTTTCCACCACAATGGGGTTCCAGGTGAGAGTACGGGGGCTTTTCTTGAGGCGATCGCCCTCGAAATTATACAATTCAACCCCTAGGGGAGTCAGTTTGCCCATCTCCCCATTGTCCAAGGTTAAAACCGCCCGAGTATGGGGAATCAGGGCAGGGGTATCCGAGGCGCAGAAAAATTCTCCCTGGCCAAAGCCAATTGATAGGGGAGCCTGTTGGCGGGCAACAATCAGCTCATCGGGATAGTCTGCATGGATGACAGCGATGGCAAAGGCGCCCTGTAAGCGATTCACCGCCTGGCGCACGGCTTCGAGAAAGGGGGAAGAGGTGACAGTCGCCGGGGCAGCTGGCTCAGGAACCTTGAGGCATTCAGCAATCAGATGGGGAATGACCTCGGTATCTGTATCGGACTTAAACAGATGGCCTTTAGCCTGTAAGTCCGCTCGCAGTTCCCGATAGTTTTCGATAATGCCATTTTGAACTACAGCAATGCGCCCGGAGACATCCAGGTGGGGATGAGCGTTATATTCTTCGGGTTTCCCATGAGTCGCCCAGCGGGTATGACCAATGCCCAGTTGCGCTGGGTTCTCCTCTCCGTCGAGTTTGCGGCGCAGGTTGTGGAGTTTTCCTTTAGCCCGGACGCAGTTAACCTGATGGTCGTTAACCGTAGCGATTCCCGCCGAGTCATAGCCTCGATATTCCAGTTTTTCCAAGCCAGCCAACAAGATCTCGCTGGCAGGCTGCATTCCGATATAGCCGACGATTCCACACATATACGCTCACTCCTGACGAACCCGTTGATCAACCGGACTTGGCTTATGAACTTAGCAAAACTTGAGACCTTTTGACAGGCAACCCACTCGCCCCTCCGGATAGTCTGGGAGAACTCCGTTATATCCCCAGCAAAAAAGGGGTGCGATCGCACCCCCGTTTAGACGAATGGAAGATCACATTAAACAGATGTTCAATGGATGTTCGTTAGTAAGCTAGACCCATGCTGCGGCTGGTTTCCGCACCAAGATAGACTCGGACGCTCAAGAAGTCTGTCGGGCAAGCCGTTTCACAACGTTTGCAACCGATGCAGTCTTCCGTACGGGGAGAGGTTGCGATTTGGCCAGCTTTACAGCCATCCCAAGGCACCATTTCCAACACGTCTAGGGGACAAGCACGGACGCACTGAGTGCAGCCGATGCAGGTGTCATAGATTTTTACCGAATGAGACATTGAAGATTACTCCAAACGAATGCTCTGCGACTGGTTTTTGATTATTGTCGGATTGGCAAAATGAAAAATTCTGTCAATCAGCGACCTTTGGATTATGGGCTAGTCTATCGTGTCACTTGAGCTGGGATGACAAAATGCAGCAAAACTTTAACAAACTTGACATTTCGGAAGTCCCAAGCAAAACAGTTACAGCCCTTTCTCCATCAGGCTTGTGAGGGATTACAACCCCAATTTTGCCAAGACCGGACGAGTTGATACCATATGGCGATCTAACCCCAGCATCTTGGGATCAATCCCGAGAGCTAGAGCGATCAGTTGGGGCAAATGTAGTACCGGTAAGCCAAGTTTCCGGCCCATGACCGTTTCCACATCCGGCTGTCGGGAGTCCAAATTGAGATGGCAGAGGGGACAAGGGGTTACCATACAATCTGCTCCCGCGTCAAGAGCGGCTTGTAAATGAGTGCCCGCCATCTGGAAGGACTGTTCCGTGGCGTAGCTGGAGAGGGGCCAGCCACAGCATTGAGTGCGTCCTCCATACTCAATGGGGGTAGCGCCGAGGGTGCGAAAGACGTTTTCCATCGATTGGGGGTTATGGGGGTCATCGTAGGGGAGATGACTCTGGGCGCGAAGGATGTAGCAGCCATAGAAGGCCGCACATTTGAGACCCCTGAGCTGGCGTGTAACCCGCTGTTGCAGTGCCTCAAGACCATAATCCCCCACGATCGCCCAGAGGAGATGTTTAACCTCCGTTGCGCCCCGGTAGGGGGAACAGTGATCTTGACTGAGGAGAGTGTTGATTTGCTCAACATACTCAGGGCGATCAGACTGAGCGGTCTTTAAACGTTCATCCACCCGTCCAATCACCCCCTGACAGGTACTGCAATGGGTGAGCAAAGGCAGGTTCAGTTCTTCAGCCAGGGCGATATTGCGAGCATTCACCGTATCTTCAAGCAGGGCCGATTCTTCTTTAAACGTCCCCGAACCGCAACAGGCGGCCCGTTTAAGTTCAATCAGTTCAATATCAAGGGCTTGCGTCAACGCCGCCGTAGACTCGTACAGTTCACGACAGGCTCCCTGAGCTACACAACCAGGGAAATAAGCATATTTAAGCATGACAGTTGCCGGGTAAGCGTTCTCCTCCCCCATTGTCCCTAATTGCTGGCCCAAGCGCACCGTCGGCGATCGCATTTGCGCCAACAACCTTGCCCCTACTTAAACCGACGTTCCCAAAGCAAATTCAGGGGATAATAAATCACCGGCGACCATAAACTATTTAACACCGCCGAACCGAGGGCAACCTGCTGATAATAGCGCCAAATTTCCTCAAAACTCCAAAACGGTGTCCCATCGGGCAAACGCCAACCATAGAGACTAAACTGGATGGCACGAACCGTTTCCCCCACCACCGTCATCCCAAAAACAATCAACAAGACTGAGATGATATCGTCCTGAACCACCTGTTCTCGTTGTAGGCGAGCCGTGAGGATGCCCACTATTCCCAAACTAATAGCATGAGTTGGGACCCCAGCACTCATACCATCTTGTAACAGCCCCAGAGCCACACCTGCCACAGCCCCTTCCCACATGGAGCGTTTAATACTCCAGGCCACCACCCAAACTAACAACCAATTCGGGGCGATTCCCAACAACTCCATTCCGGGAAAACGAGCCGGGAGTAGGAGAAGACAGGGCAACACCGACAAAACCGTCAGCGTCCAGGATAGTAGACGCTGACGGATGGCTTGCCAACCCACTGGGGGAGGTGGCGTCAAGCCCGTAGCACGAACCGGGCGTAGGTCAGGCTGCATAAGCGCAGGAAAGTCATTAGTCGATTTGAAGGTTCTCGCCAAGGGGATCAATCGGTTCTGCGGACTCCGTGGGTAGGGGAACAGAGGGTTTCGGATAAACCATCACCCATTCTAGAGAACTGAGGGGAGCGGAGATTTCAATCTCCACCTGGGGGGCTGGACTGGCGTTTAAATTCACCGCCACAACCGTTCCGATGGGTAAGCCAGAGGTAAACCGCTGACTATAGGGAGATGAGAGAATTGCATCTCCTTCCTCAACATCGGGAACTTTTTCAAAAAATTCTACGACTGCCCGATCAGAGCCTTTCCCTCGTAAGACTCCCATTTCTCGGGAGCGGCCCACGGTCACCCCCAGAGAACTACTCGGATCACTGATGAGCAAGACACGACTCGTTTCATCAGTAACACTGACAATACGCCCCACAATGCCGCCTGGAGCCATCACAATATCATCCACAGCCAGACCGCTTTTACGGCCACGACCCAGAAGAATCTGTTGCCACCAGCGGTCAGCACTGCGGCCAATGACTGGGGCAAAGGTTGGCTCTGGCTGGGCTTGTGGCTCGTAGGACAACAATTCTCGCAGTTGAAGGTTTTCTTGATTGACTTCAACTAAGCGCTGTTGGAGTTCAAGCACACGGGCGTTGACCAGTTCCTGCTCGCGAACTTCGTCTGTCTGAAAGGGGAGAGAGACCCGCTGATACAGCTCAAAGACGATCGCCCCATCCGTCTGACGAAAGACCCAAGCGGAGCCGATGGCCAATGTAGCCAACAGCCCCAGGGTTCGATAGCGTTGCCAGCAACGACGCAAGACGTACAATAGCTTCCTCCTGTGCTGTCCGTTGTTAATATGGGTGGCTTTAGAGCGATCGAGACTGACCTCGGAAGACCCGTTCGAGTTGTTTGAAATTCTCCAACACCCGTCCTGTTCCCAAGACCACGCAACTGAGAGGATCGGGTGCTACATGGGTAACAATCCCCGTCTCATGGCTGATGAGGGTGTCCAGTCCTCGCAGTAGGGCGCCCCCACCGGCCAACATGATACCGCGATCGATAATGTCTGCTGCCAGTTCCGGAGGTGTACGCTCCAGAGTCCGCTTAACGGCCTCGATAATCACCGACAAGGGTTCTGACATACTTTCACGGATTTCGGGACCTTTGATGGTCACGGTACGGGGTAGCCCGGATAGGAGGTGTAACCCTCGGACATCCATGATGATCTCGTCTTCCTGAGTGGGATAAGCCGAGGCCACCTGAATTTTAATTTCTTCGGCGGTTCTTTCCCCAATCACAAGGTTATGAACCTTTTTCATGTATTGGGTGATGGAGTCGCTGAGTTCATCCCCGGCTACCCGGACTGACTCACTCAAAACGATTCCTTGCAAACTCAAGACCGCCACTTCGGTGGTCCCGCCGCCAATATCAACAATCATGTTTCCGGTTGGCTCAGCCACGGGAAGCCCGGCCCCAATCGCCGCAGCGATCGGCTCGTCAATCAGGCGCACATCCCGCGCCCCAGCTTGGATGGCTGCATCCATAACCGCCCGTCGTTCAACCCCGGTGACGCCGCTGGGAATGCCGATGACAATCCGCGGACCCACCAGTCCGGTTCGTCCACCGTGGACTTGCCGAATGAAGTGTTTGAGCATTAACTCAGCGGTATCGAAATCAGCGATGACACCATCCCGCAGGGGACGTAGTGCTACCACATTTCCCGGAGTTCGACCGAGCATTTGCTTAGCTTCTTCCCCTACGGCTAGGGGAAGTTTATCGTCCTGATCGATGGCGACCACCGATGGTTCTTGTAGAACGATGCCTTTTCCAGAGACATAGACCAGGGTGTTTGCTGTCCCTAGGTCGATACCCATGTCTCTAGAGAGTGAGAAGCGACTTAAATTTGCCACGCGCGCCTGTGCCCTCCCAGTTTAGAATACGCTTGTGTTCGCAGAGATAGTTGAGGAAATGTTTACGATGACCGAGGTGGATTCTATACCATGGTCGTGGGTTCCGTCTAGTGTCTCTGCCTGAATTGGGTTACGCCTCATCATACGCGCTTTTGGGTTTTGCTCGGGATAAAATCTGGCCTTCCTTGGAGGTGAATCGGGGTTAAAATGGGGTTGATGTATCATTCAACAAATTTTCCATGACGCTCAACGTAATCACTCTGGTGGGTCGGGTGGGAACAGATCCCGACGTCAAGTATTTTGAATCAGGCGCCGTCGTCTGTAATCTGACTTTGGCGGTGAATCGCCCGACCAACAAAACGGATAAGCCGGATTGGTTTAATTTGCAATTATGGAATAGGCAAGCTGAGACCGCCGCAAATTATGTCCGTAAGGGCAGTTTGATTGGGGTTAAGGGATCCTTGAAGTTCGAGCATTGGCAAGACCGCAATACTAATGTTCCTCGCTCTAAACCGGTGATTAGCGTCGATCGCCTCGAACTCCTGGGGTCCAAAGGCGATCGGGATACGTCTGGACTTGATACCTTTGAAGATGATGAGTTCTAAGCTCTGGGGGTGATCCCCAATAACGTTTGAATGTCTCCCTGTCCCATCTGTGGAACTGATTGTCAGGAGGACTGGCTGAGTTGTCCCCGTTGTGGCTGGGACGTGACCCCGGAGTCCCGAGGGGCGATCGCCGAAAACCCCAGCCATCTCTACTGGGGGCGATCGCTCTGGCAACGGCTAGACCAAGAGGTTACCCTCAATCGACGCTTGGCAATGCTGGAACAACGGTTGTTTGACTTGGAACAACGTCAGCAGATGTTGACCTGGCCAACGCAACCCTCAGACTCTGACTGGCTCTATTCTCCTTTAGCGACCTATCTCTCGCAACAGAATTGGCGAGAGGCAGATGGCTGGACTTGGCAACGGATTTTGGAGGTGGCTCAGGTGGGGGAACGCCTCTGGTTAGAACCCGAGGAGATTGCTAATTTTCCTCAGCAGGAGTTACAGGCCTTAGATGAGTTGTGGTACAGCTATAGCCAGGGCGCTCTCGGGTGGTCGGTGCAGGCTGACATTTGGTGGGAGAGTGCTGGCCAGTACAGTCAGTTCTGCGATCGCGTTGGTTGGCGATCGCAGGGCACTTGGCTCTATTACGATGACTTGTACAGTCAGGGGGATGCACCTCGGGGTCATTTTCCCATTCTTCCCTGGCGTAAACGGTCTTGTTACGGCGTGGGAGGGTTTACCGCCGCCGAGCTTCTAGATCACTGGATGGCCCGTTTCCCCCCGAGCCATGATGGGGGGATTTAAACGTCTTAACGTAACGATTTCATGAGTTCCTATTCTTGGATTGAGCGATCGCTCACCACTATCCATAAGGCCAATTGGTATCGACAGGTTCAGCCGATTTCTGGACGAGGAGGGGTCGAGGTTAATCTCAATGGAACCCCGGCCATCAACTTTGCCAGTAATGACTATCTTGGCTTGGCGGGGGATGAACGGCTGATTGAGGCCGCGATCGCCGCCACGCGGGAGTATGGCACCGGGAGTACCGGCTCACGGTTGTTGAGTGGTCATCGCCCCCTGCATCGGCAGTTAGAAGAGGCGATCGCCCGGTTGAAACAGACGGACGATGCGATCGTCTTTAGTTCGGGTTATCTCGCCAATTTGGGAACTCTAACCGCCCTAGTGGGACCTCGGGATGTCATTTTTGCCGATGCCTATAATCACGCCAGCTTACGCCAAGGGAGTCTCCTCTCCGGTGCCACGGTGCGGGACTATCCCCATCGGGATGTAGACAGCTTGCGACAACAGTTACAGCAACAGCGACCTCAGTTCCGACGAGGACTAATTGTGAGCGATGGGGTGTTCAGTATGGATGGAGACCTCTGCCCCCTGCCGCAACTGCTGGATTTAGCCGAGGAGTATGATTGTATGCTCCTTGTTGATGATGCCCATGGGACGGGGGTGCTGGGGTCTCGGGGAGCGGGAACTGTCGATTATTTTAAGGCGGGCGATCGCCCCTTGGTTCAGATGGGAACCCTGAGTAAAGCCCTGGGGAGCCTCGGGGGCTATGTCGCCGGTGACGCGGCCCTAATTGACTATCTCCGCAACCGCGCCCCTACTTGGATTTATACCACCGGACTCTCCCCCGCCGACACCGCTGCCGCCCTGGCTGCGATCGCCATCGTGGAGCAGGAACCTCAACGCCGAGAACAACTGCGGCAGCATCAGGCGTATCTCAAAAAAAAATTGCTTAACATACTTCCGCAAAAAAGTCAACTCCTGCCCAGCGAATCGCCCATCCTCTGTATTCAAGTCAAGGATGCTGCTCATGTTATGGCCTCAGGGCAGGCCTTGCGAGAGGCCGGACTGTTTGTCTGCGCCGTGCGTCCGCCCACCGTTCCCACCAGTCGTTTACGAATCACCCTCATGGCCAGCCATGAATCCCAGCATCTCGATCGCCTAGGTGAGGCTCTACACAGTCTAGTCCTGTGATCCCCTCCCGTGAGGGGGACGCTTTCCGCTAAGCTAGATTATACAAATGATTACAAACGGTAGACCGTCACCCCCATGGGGCATAGCTGGATCGTCCCCGTTTTAAGTGAACCTCGTTACCCCGGCTGTCAAACCAGACGGTAACCGTCCACCGATCCCGATTTCCTGTTCACCGTTCGCTGTTTCCTCACCGATAACGACAAGCGGATGCCACACGCCAAACGGTTACACATCCATGAATGTCAAAACGTCCGTTTTGGAGGACTTGCGGCAAGCGCAGCCTCAACTGCGATCGCAAACTTACTTCAAATCGTCCCTCATCGCCCTCTCCCACGCCATGGAGGATCAGGTCTTAGCGGGAGACAGTTCCCCGCTGGTGATCGCGACCTTCCAACAGGAACGCTTCTATCGTCTTGAAGCGAATCGATACAGTCGCATCGCCCAAGCCACGAACCAGGTTTACGTCTTGGCTGCCCCTGAAAGTGATTTCAGCAATCATTCCGGCCAGTATGAAACCATCGCCTTCAACCCCGACGAACCCCTAAGCCAAGAATGGAACCTCGTGGTTCTCGGTCGTAACTATGGAACCTGTCTCGTCTGTCAAGAAGGGGACATTCCCGAAGGAGAAAGCCGCTGGCTGGGGCAAACCCAGCTAGAAATCGACACAGCGCGACGATTCGAGGGAATTTGGAGTTTTGACCGTGATGTTAGCTGTTTTGTAGCGGGACAGCTCCTCAAGCGAATTGTCCACTACCGCCCCGAACTCGCCGAGAAAATCGCCCAAGCCCGTCGCGATTACGGCATCAATGACCGTCCTCCTGAACCCCAAGTTCCCATAACTCAGGAGGGTTTAGGGATGAACCCCGGTCCCTTCGCCGAGCGACTGATTACCTACCTACAAGCAGGACAATACAAACTCCTCAAAGCCTATCGCTCCATTGCCGCTCAAGAAGAACAAGAGCGACTGGTGAATTCCATCACCACCGCCATTCGCCAATCCCTAGACCCCCAGGAAATCCTCAAAGTGGCTGTCGGAGAATTAGGCAAGGCCTTAAATGTCTGCCGTTGTCTCGTCTACCGCTGCAAGGAAACCGACGCTACAGCCACCATCGTCCATGAGTATGCGGCTCCTGGTATTCAGTCCTTAGTCGGTGAGACCTGGGCCCTCGTGGATAACCCCTTATTTCAAGAAGCCATTGAACGGCAATCGGGAGTGTTTCTAGAGGACACGGACGACCCCCTCAATACCCGTATGGAGAGCCTTGCCAGGCTACTTCAACAGCCAAATGCCCAAGATTGGCTCAACCAACAGGCTCAACGCTGGAAAATCGGGGCTTGGCTGATGATGCCGATTCTCTACCGGGGTAAACTCCTAGGAATTTTGGAGTTGCACCACTGTCAAGGATGCCCCCATCATTGGTCAGATGATGAGGTGGCTCTCGTCAACACCATCACCATTCAGATGGGGACCGGTTTAATTCAAGCAGAAACTTACGCTTACCTCGAAGACCTCAATCAACAACTCGAAGCCCTAGAACGGACTCGCAGTAACCTGATTGCCATCACCGGCCATGAGTTACGCACCCCCCTCTCGACTATTCAGATTTGCTTAGAAAGTCTAGCCAGCGAGCCAGATATGCCCGCTGAGTTACAGAAAGTCATGCTCAACACTGCCCTCGTCGATGCTGAACGACTGCGGGAACTGGTGCAAGACTTCCTCACCCTCTCTCGCTTTGAAAGTGGCCGGGTGGAGTGGAATTTAGAACCGCTCTCGTTAGACGAATGTATCGATTTGGCCATGAGTGGGGTCAAGGCTCGTTACGGCGGCGAATCACTGCCAGAGTTGATTGTGGATATTCCCCCAGATTTACCCCTCGTTCAGGCCGATGGAGAATGGCTAGTGCAAGTGCTGGGCAAACTCCTTGATAATGCCTGTAAGTTCACCCCCGGCGGCGGCTCAATTACTATCCGGGCTACCCCCATGGGCTATCGCTTGCTGAAAGTGACCGTAGCCGATACCGGACGCGGTATTGAACCGGCACGAGTGGAGGACATTTTCGAGCGGTTTTATCAGGAAGAAGGGGCCCTACGGCGTACCACTGGGGGAACCGGCTTAGGCTTAGCCATCTGTCGTCAAGCGATTCAACGCTGGGGCGGACAAGTTTGGGCGGAATCGGAAGGCAAAGATTGCGGCAGCCGCTTTCATTTCACGATTCCCACGGAAGACGAAGCCACCCCACGGGGGGCCTCATCCACCGCCGTCAAAGGTCTCTCTGCCCCGCCTAAATCCCGGCGATCGCGTTAAACCAGTAGGGGCGAAAAATCCCCTTCACGGTCGGGGCAGACAAAAGGGAGGAATCGCTCTCGGGTTTGTCCTCTGTGTCCTCCGTGACTCCGTGGTTCTCTCTTGCCTCTTGCCTCCCCCCTCCCCCCTCTTCCCTAACAAACTGTTACATTTATTGACGAGATGGCTCACCTTTCCCCGCAGCAGTGATAGGATGCCGATCAAGCTCTTTAATCTCGTTCAATTTAAACTTATGGCAGAAGAACTGACTGGAAAAACTCCGATTTTTGGTGGCAGCACCGGCGGTTTGCTTTCCGCAGCCGAACGTGAAGAAAAGTATGCTATCACCTGGAGCAGCCCCAAACAGCAAGTGTTTGAGATGCCCACCGGTGGCGCAGCTATCATGCACGAAGGTGACAACCTCTTGTACTTGGCCCGTAAGGAACAGTGTCTGGCCCTGGGAACCCAACTGCGGACGAAGTTCAAGCCGAAACTGGAAGATTTTAAAATCTATCGGATTTTCCCCAACGGTGAAATGGAATACCTGCATCCCAAAGATGGTGTGTTCCCCGAGAAAGTGAACGAAGGTCGTCCCATGGTCAACACCATCGATCGCAGTATCGGCAAAAACCCCGAACCCGCCAAACTCAAGTTCAGCGGTAAGCAGCCCTACACGGCCTAAACCGGTTCCGATTGTCTCGGACGTTAAGTTTTGTTCCCAGAGAATGTAGAATGTGTTAGCATCTGCATTCTCTTTCTCTTTGGGCGGTCTTGGCTGTCGGAGTAAGAGCGTCGGTAACGGGATGGGAACTGACCGGGGCAACGATCGCCACCAATACTCTTCAACTCTTCACGCTTGAAACCTGTGATATTTCCTGATTTAGAGCAATTTCGTAAACTGGCAAAAACGGGAAATTTTGTCCCGGTCTATCAGGAGTGGGTGGCGGACTTGGATACCCCCGTGTCGGCCTGGTATAAAGTCTGTGCCGGTCAACCCTATAGCTTTTTGCTGGAGTCAGTCGAAGGGGGAGAACGCATTGGCCGCTATAGTTTTTTGGGCTGCAATCCCCTCTGGGTGCTGGAAACCCATGGTTCGCAAACCCTGCAACATCATCGCGATGGCCGGGTTGATCGCTTTGAGGGCAATCCCTTTGACATTGTCGAGGACTGTCTGAACCCCTATCAGCCGGTGAAGTTGCCGGAACTCCCCTCGGGAATTGGGGGACTGTTTGGCTTTTGGGGCTATGAGTTAATTCATTGGATTGAACCTCGTGTTCCGGTGCATCCGCCTCAGGAGGAGGATTTACCCGATGGGGTTTGGATGCAGGTGGATAACCTGTTGGTGTTCGATCAGGTGAAACGCAAGATTTGGGCGATCGCCTATGCGGATTTACGGGACCCTGAGGTGGATGTAGACGCCGCCTACTCCCAGGCCTGCGATCGCGTCTCGGCTTTGGTGGATAAGTTACAACATCCCCTCAGCAGTGAGGAGACCATGCTGGAATGGACCCCGCCTCATCTGAATGAGGATCAGCCCCTAGCTACACGCAGCAATACGGGCCGGGAGCAGTTCTGTGAGAGTGTCCGTCAGGCGAAAGACTATATTAAAGCGGGGGATATTTTCCAAGTGGTCATCTCCCAGCGGTTATCGGCCGAGTTTAAGGGGGACCCCTTCTCCCTCTATCGCTCAATTCGCCTGATTAACCCCTCCCCCTATATGGCCTATTTCAACTTTAAGTCTTGGCAGGCGATCGGTTCGAGTCCTGAGGTGATGGTCAAAGCCGATCGCCTCGACGACGGAACCCGCCTGGCGACGGTACGGCCCATCGCCGGAACACGTCCGCGAGGGAAGACGGCCCGGGAGGATGCAGAACTGGCGGCGGATTTATTGGCAGACCCCAAGGAAGTGGCGGAACACGTCATGTTGGTGGATTTGGGGCGTAATGATTTGGGCCGCGTCTGTGAACAAGGGAGTGTTACTGTTGATGAGTTGATGGTGGTGGAACGCTACTCCCATGTGATGCACATTGTCAGTAATGTGGTGGGAAAACTGGCTCCCTCGAAATCGGCCTGGGATTTGTTAAAAGCCTGTTTCCCCGCCGGAACCGTCAGCGGTGCGCCTAAAATTCGCGCCATGGAGATTATCGCGGAGTTAGAACCCAGTCGCCGGGGTCCTTATTCTGGAGTCTATGGTTATTATGATTTTGAAGGACAGTTGAATACGGCGATCGCGATTCGCACGGCGATCGTCAATGCCAACGAGTTCGGTGGACATACGGTCTCGGTACAAGCGGGTGCGGGATTAGTCGCCGATTCTGACCCCGAGAAGGAGTATCAAGAGACCTTAAATAAAGCGCGAGGCCTATTAGTTGCCATTCGTGCCCTCATGGGTTAACTAACCCCCATTCCTTGTTCACGCAACCCCCCAAACGATTATGCTCTCATACCCCTGGACCGCCCTGGTCACCGTCGCCGCCCTGATTCTCTATTTTGTCGTGACTCTGAATGTCGGACGAGCCAGATTCAAATATAATGTCTCTCCCCCAGCTATCTCAGGCAATCCCGATTTTGAGCGAGTGTTTCGGGTGCAGCAGAACACGGTAGAACAGATTGTCTTGTTTATTCCGGCCCTGTGGGTGTTTTCCCTGTTTGTGAGTCAAATCTGGGGGGCCGCTTTAGGGGCGGTCTGGGTTATCGGTCGTATTCTCTTTGCTTGGGGCTATTATCAAGCGCCGGAAAAACGGGCCGCCGGGTTTGGGATTAGTTCCTTGGTGACCATCGCCTTGTTACTGGGGTCTTTGATTGGGGTAGGTTTGACTCTCTATCAAACCTTCTAGATGCCAGGGCCGACTCCTCAAGCAACGACGGGCGCATCATGTTAATTCCATGATGCGCCCGTCGCAGTTGGGGATATTTTGGGGATGAAGGTCCCTAATACTTGGCGTGGCCTAACATCCAAGGGCGATCGCAGCGGGAGGGTTGATAGCGAGGTTGATTCGCTTCCCGCTGTCGCGTCACCAATTTGGGTTCTGAATTGCCCGTAAAGCGACCCAGATTGCCCGTATTCAGATTTACCATTGGGGCGGCAAAAATTCGGGCCGAGGGGCCATCACAGTCAGGACAGGCGGGGGCTTGGTCGCGATTGGCGATGGTGCGCCAGGCCTCAAACTCCCCACATTCAGGGCAGCGATATTCGTAGAGGGGCATGGACTTAATGGGGTAGGATATCTTGGTCAAAAATCGCCGTGGGCAGGGCCAGGGTGCAGCAGGCATTGGGAATATCCACAATGCCACTAATGCGACCTTCCACCGGGGCGCAACTGAGGAGGAGATAGGCTTGTTCCCCGGTAAAGCCAAATTTCTTCAGGTATTCAATGGCATTCAAACAAGCCCGGCGATAGGAGACATGGGCATCTAAATAATACTGTTCTCCCGAAAACTCATCTACGGAAATTCCTTCAAAAATGAGATACTCGGAATAGTGAGGTTCCACGGGACCGGGTTTAAAAATGGGGTTAACCATGCTGTACTTCTCAACCCCGCCCTTAATGATATCCACATGGAGATCAATATAGCCCGACATCTCAATGGCACCACAGAAGGAAATTTCCCCATCTCCCTGAGAAAAGTGAATATCCCCCATGGAGAGTTTGGCACCATCCACATAAACCGGGAAGTAAATCCGAGACCCCCGCGAGAGATTTTTGATATCACAGTTTCCTCCATGTTCCCGAGGAGGAACGGTTCGCGCCGCTTCCGCCGCAACCCGGTCAAACTCTGAGGCGGGAAGGGTCCCTAGGATCGCATTTTCGGGGTTGGGAAGGGCAGCCAGGGGCGGAATCTCTGGCTTCCAGGCTGGGCCCCCTTTGTCAACGAGGGCTTTTTCCCGGCGATTCCATTCCGCGAGGAGTTCGTGGGAGGGGGCGCAGCCGATTAAGCCGGGGTGGGTAATTCCGGCGAAACGAACCCCAGGAATATGGCGAGACTGGGTGTAAATTCCCTGTAAATCCCAAATGGCTTTAGCGGCTTCGGGGAAATGGTCGGTTAGAAACCCACCGCCATTGTTGCGGGCAAAGATACCGGTAAAGCCCCATTCATCTCCCGCTAAGGCCCCGATATCTAGGATATCAACGACGAGGATATCTCCCGGTTCTGCGCCGTTGACATGAATCGGACCACTGAGGACATGAACAACGTTTAAATTGACATCGCGAATGTCGCTGGGGTCATCGTTATTTTTAATTTGTCCATCGGTCCAGTCTTTACATTCGATGCGAAAGACATCACCGGGATTGACGGAGACGACGGCAGGAATGTCAGGATGCCAGCGGTTATGACCGGGCAATTCCTGTTCATTCATTGGCTTGGTTAAATCGACTTTAAAGAGAGTTTCGGGCATGATTACCTTGAGTAAGTTAATGGGATTTAACCCGAGTCTTAATCGCGTTATCGTTAAGACTCAAGTTGAAGCAGCCGTTTAGATATGAAATTTCTAGGTGATTTTTTTTGACGTTACTGTCAAGTTAGGTCGAGGTGTTTTTGAGTGTGGAATCAACTTAAACGCTTTGCTACGTGCTTCTTGTTACATTTGATACAAATTGCTGCCTCTTCTGGAAGAGAACTCCATGAGAGAGATATCTGAGAATGAGAATGAGTTTTAGATGCTAGGGTCGAATCCTTGATAAATAAAGTAACCTCAAGGCTCACGTACGTGAGAATGAGTCTAAAGGCGGGGCAAAATGTCAGGAAATAATGACAAAAAAAGGGGCGGCTGGAAGGACAGTGGGGCCGGGTTGGGGGCGATCGCTGGTGATGGGTGTCACCCCTAACCCCTGTCCTGGGTCACACAATATCCTCTGTAGAATCACGGAGATTGACCCGATTCGGTCACGGTAAGAACTGGATCGGCCAGCCATAATAAGAGTATCGAGTTCAGCCAAAGACATCATGATTCCTCAAGTTCAACTGATTCCCGGCGCCATCTCTGCCATCCTCGCCTCCGTCACCGACACCGGAACCCTCACCCTTTCGGATCGCTATGGTCTTCTAGCAGCCACCTTGGATGAGAATCTGGATGAGTGCGATCGCCGTTCTGCAAACCGCCTACTACGCTCTGTCCTCCGAGGACAGGTGAAAGTCGTCAACGACCTGCGGGTTGCCTAGAAGAACCAATGACCTGTCAAGATTCGAGGTAACACACAAGCCAGACTCCACCCGACAACAGCGCATTGCAGGGGCTGTAACTCGACCTTTCATCCTTCTGTATGTTTAAAACCCCCCATCCTCAAGCTGGATGGGGGGTTTGTTGTAGCTGGTTTCAAGGGAAGCGGCTGGGATTAGAGTAAACCGACGAAGTGGAGAGGGCCATAGCCGGTGATTAACTCTGCCATCAAGGCCAAAAAGCCTAACATCGCCAGACGACCATTCCAGGTTTCTGCGGAAGCGGTTAACCCCCATTCCCAACGTTCTTGAGGATAGAACTTGGTCTTCTTGGGGGGGTGCATCACACCATCGAAGCTGAGACTGGGGGCTTTTGTGGCTTCTTCCACTAAATCCGCGAGGTCTTCGATAAACATAGGATGGGTGTTGAGAGCGGGAACACGATGGAAATGTTCAATCCCCGCCTCTTGGGCAATTTCTCGATATTCCATATCGATTTCTTGCAGGGTTTCAATATGTTCTGAGACAAAGCTGATGGGGACGACGACGAGGGTTCCCACGCCCTCCTCGGCCAGATTTTCGATCGCATCCTCGGTGTAGGGTTGCAGCCACTCCACTGGACCGACTCGACTTTGATAGGCGAGGGTGTACTGGTTGGAGCGATTGAGGGTTTGCATAATCCCCTCGGTGCATTTCTCGATTTCCTCTTGGTAGGGGTCTCCGGCTTCCTCAACATAGCTACGGGGAACCCCATGGGCGCTGAAGAAAATATGGGCGTCGTCGGGGTTGGGGAGTCGGTCGAGTTCCCGGGCGATGAGGTCGGCCATGGCGTTAAGATAGCCGGGGCGATCGTACCAGGAGGGAATGACGGTATAATCGAGTTTTTGCAGTTGCTCGTCTTCGTTCCAGAGTTTTTCTAGGAGTCGGAAGCTGGAGCCACTGGTACTAATGGAAAACTGGGGATAGAGGGGCAGAATGACCAGCTTTTCCAGTTGGTCGCGCTTGAGTTGGGCGATCGCCTCCTCGGTAAAGGGATTCCAGTAGCGCATCCCCACATAGACCTGAGTCTCATGGCCGCGCTGCTTTAACGTCGCTTCTAGGGCCCGGGCCTGCTCTTCTGTAATTCGCCGCAGGGGAGATCCACCCCCAATTTGTTGGTAGTTTTCCTGAGATTTCTGAGTTCTCAGGCTTGAAATCATCCATGCGAGAGGCTTCTGCAACCATGAGAAGGGCAGGCGGATAATTTCGGGATCGGAGAATAGGTTGTAGAGGAATGGTCGGACATCTTCGAGCTTGTCCGGACCTCCCAAGTTCAGCAGAAGAACGCCAACGCGACCCATAGCAGCCTGTGTTTCCCAATTTTTTAGATTCTTTACCAATATTAACAGTTGCGGGGGCGATCGACAACCATGGCCAGACTTATTTACCGGGGCGATCGCTCAATTTTGCTGATTAAGTAACAAAATGTTGCTTTTTTTGACGAAATTTGACAATCCCTGAGAACCCTCTTGTCAACGTTCACCAGCTTGGTAGGCATCGCTGAGGAGTCGTCTCTCCCCGGGGCGATCGCCCCAGTCGCTCCTGCCAGAGATCGCCCTGGGAGTCAATCTGCTATGGTAAGCACTCGGGTTTTCGGTTCCAACTCCAGGAAGCCTTCCTGCACAATCTCAGATTAGTATCCTTAAAACTCCCTCGATGACCTCTCCTGAAAAAGCCATCGCTTCTAGTTCTCAAGTACACTCATTAGTCCCTCCCCTCAAATGGGCTGGAGGGAAGCGTTGGTTAGTGGACCGGTTAACGCCCTATTGGGATGAAATACAGCCCCAGCGGTTAGTTGAGCCATTTTGTGGAGGCTTGGCGATCGCCCTCGGCGTATCTCCGCAACAGGCATTGTTGAATGATATCAATCCCCATCTCATTAACTTTTACCACCAGATTCAACAGGGGCTAAGCTGCAATATAAGAATGGAAAATCAGGCGGATTGCTACTATCAAAATCGAACTGAGTTTAATCATCTAATTGAATGCCAACAGGCACAAACTGCTGAAGCCGCACAACTGTTTTACTATTTGAACCGCACCGGATTTAATGGTCTCTGCCGCTTCAACCGTCGCGGGCTGTTTAATGTACCGTTTGGACGATATAAAAAGATAAACTATAAAACAGATTTCCAGGAGTACCAACCCCTATTCCGCCGCTGGACATTTACCCAGGGAGATTTTGCCGCCTTAGCCATTGAGGCGGGGGATTTCATCTATGCCGATCCGCCCTACGACGTGGAATTTCGCCAGTATTCCAGTGGTGGGTTTGACTGGAGTGATCAAGAACGTCTCGCCAAGTGGTTGGGGGAGCAATCGGTGCCGGTCATTGCCTCAAATCAGGCAACAGAGAGGATTTTAGCCTTGTATAAGTATCACGGCTTCAAGGTAGACACTGTGGTGGCCCCCCGTCGGATTAGCTGCAATGGCGATCGTCGTCCCGCCCAAGAAATGTTAGCGTTCAAAGGGTTTTAGGCGGATTGGGAGAGCCAAGCGGGGAAGAGGAGTCCAGATAGGTCCGCCCTAGCTCAATGTCTTGCCATGATGAGTCGGCCGGAACCGATTGCTGCTCTTGCCACTCTGAGTAAAGAGAGAGTAAATTGGGCTAGTTTCCCCACTGTCTCCCGTTCGCCGCTGACTCCCTGAATCCATGTCCCTTGTTTCCGTCATCTGTAGCCAATATCCCCTCAACCTTGCTGATCCAAAAACTCGTTCTAGCGTGGAGTCGGTTCTCAATAGTCACTACAAGAATTTAGAGTTGATCGCTTGGCGTCCCGAGTCTCAAGAGTCTCTGGGGGACTGGGATGATACCCGAGTGCGTTGGCTGACGCCCCAAGACATCCGATTGGGAGCGGCCGCCGCTTTGAATGAGGCCGTTCGCCAGAGTCACGGGGACTTCATCGCTTGGATTGAACCGGGAGATATCTGGAGTCCCGACAAACTCAGCCAACAAGTCGCCGCCTTAGAGTCCGCCATATCTGAGGTGGCGATCGCCTACAGTCCCGTCGCCGGTTCTGGGATTCCCCCCTATTCCCCTCCCCAACTCGACTCATCCTTGCCTGATTATCTACGTCTCCATAACATTTGGGAGACGTTATCGAATCCTCTCGTTCGACGGGAAGCTATCAGCCGCATCGGAGGCTTCGATGAATCAGGACCGCTTCTGGGAGGGTGGGACTTCTGGCTTCGCTTGACTCAACAGACGAGGGCGATCGCCCTTCCCACTCCGTTGGTAACCCTAAAACCGGCAACTCCCCTATCTTGGGAAGAATGGTCTGAGTTTGCAGCCGGTTCACAGAGACTTCTGGAGCGATATCTACGAGAGGACGATCGCCCCGATTTCCAACATAAAGTTCGCCACAACCTGCAAAAATATCAACTGGCCCAAGGCTTACGGGGTTCCATCAGTCCCGAGTTGCGGGCTGCCCTTCAGCTACGATTACATCACCTCTGGGACGAGGATCTCAGTTGTCGCCATCAAGGACAACTGTTTCTGGATACCTATCAACATCTCATCAATCCCGATCGCAACTCCGACGCCAACGCCCTGGGCGATCGCTGGTTGCAACAACTTCAACTGACCCCCAACCCGGTCATTTCCGTCATTATCCCGGCGTTCAATGCTGAGGCGACCCTAGGGGAAACCGTTGAGTCTGTGTTACAGCAAACCTTTAGTGATTTTGAACTGCTGATCATCGACGATGGATCGAGCGATCGCACCCCCGACATTAGCCAATCCTTCCGGGATTATCGCCTCCAATACCAACGATATGAGAATGCCGGTCCCGCCACCAGTCGCAATCGGGGGGCGGCGATCGCCCGGGGGGACTATCTCTCCTTTATTGACGCCGATGACCGCTGGACTCCCGATAAACTGCAACAGCAATGGCAGGCCTTAGAAACTCACCCCGATGCCGCCGTCGCCTATAGTTGGACCAACTATATTGACGAAGCCGGTCACCTAATTAGAACCGGGAGTCATCTTGATGTCACCTCAGACTCCAACGGACAGCCGCAAGCCACCGATGTCTTAGCCTATCTCCTGTTAGGGGACTTCCTGGAAAACGGGTCGAACGTCCTGCTGCGACGGGAAGCCTTTGAACGAGTCGAGGGGTTTGACCCCAGTTTGACCGTTGCCCATGACTGGGATTTATTCCTGCGGTTAGCCGCTCGCTACTTTTTTATCTGCGTTCCCCAGGCTCACATTCAGTATCGTCTCAGTAAAACTTCGATTTCCTCACAGATTGAGCGGCAAGAAACCTACTGTAAACTTGCCTTGGAACGAGCCTATGAGAGCTGTCCAGGTGCATTAAAAAACCTTAAAAATCAAAGTTTTATCAATCTCTACTATTACCTAATTTATAAAGCACTTCAATCCCCAATTGAAGCTGAAAACTGCCGCCTTTCACTCTCATTCATCCAGGAAATCGAAAAACGACAGCTTCGCTATTCTAACCTAAAAATTCCCTACTTCCAAACCTATTACGACCTCTTAAATCGAATTAAACTTATTTGTCAAATCTTCCAAAATCATCCAACTGACCAAGCCACAAAACTCTGTCAGGAGGTTGGATTATCATTGGATGTTAGCGAATTGCTGACCTATACAAAATCCAAGCCTTATCCAGCCATTTCTGTCATTATTCCCGCCTATAACGCTGAATCAACCATTATCGAAACTCTAGAATCTGTCTTTGCCCAAACCTTTACAGATTTTGAAGTTATTGTGATTGATGATGGCTCAACCGATAATACCGTTGCCGTGATCAAAGAGCTGCAAGACGACCGCTTGAAGGTCTTTTGCTATCCCAACGCCGGGCAAGGTGAAAGTCGCAATCGTGGAGCCTGCCATGCAACCGGTGAATTTTTTGCCTTTCTTGACTCTGACGACCTTTGGAGAGCCGATAAACTGGAATCTCAATATCAGGCAATTATCAACTGGACTCCGCCAGTGGACGCAGAAGCCGTCTATCAAACCCGTCAGCCGGCGGTCTCTTATAGTTGGGTGGATTGGGTGGATATCTCCGGTAAATTT
Source organism: Phormidium yuhuli AB48 (assembly GCF_023983615.1). Taxonomy (GTDB): domain Bacteria; phylum Cyanobacteriota; class Cyanobacteriia; order Cyanobacteriales; family Geitlerinemataceae; genus Sodalinema; species Sodalinema yuhuli. The sequence goes on from NZ_CP098611.1 coordinate 3,673,451, forward strand.
ATTCAACGAGGCTGTGACTATACCACCAATGGCTATGTCTATCCCCAACTGTTATTAAGTGACTTCATCGCTGGAGGCTCGAATGCCATGATTTGGCGTGGAGCATTCTATCAGTTGCGGGGGTTTAATCCTGACTTTCCCCCGGCTGAAGATCGCGATATGTGGTTACGACTGGCGGAGAGGTTTCATTTTGTTGCCGTTGAGAAACCCCTGTTACGCTATCGCCAGGTTCCTACCTCCCAATCGGCCAATGTCACTCGTATGGAGCGATCGCAGTTGCGAGTCTTAGAGGCGGCCTTTGAGCGGGCCCCAACCTGTCCTCCTTTTGTTGAGCGGCCCGAACTCCTCCGTCCTTACCGGAACCAAACCTATGCCAACTCTTATAAATACTTAACTTTTAAAGCCTTAGATGGGGAGATTGACCCCCAGCAGGGCCACTTAGCCATACAGCTTTTCAAAACTGTGCTGGATAACGAGCCGGAACTCTGGCAGGAGCGTTGGTTTGTGTTTAAACTCTGGCTACGGATTCTGGCCACGGCTTTTTTACCACCAGCTTGGACTCAAAAGCTACTTCAACGTTTCCCAACTTTCCCAACCCTTCATAGCCAGTTGTTAAGCTATACCAAGATGGGAGTCGCCGCTGAAGAGGCGGGGGTCTAGAGCACATCGGGTTGCATTGTCCACTATGAGCCACTATGAGTAGGAGTAAAACCGTTGAGCAACGTGCCGATTTGGGAATCCTTAAAAACACTATTTAAACCGTCACCGCCACCGGATTTAGAGACTGAACTGGAGTCGGCGGCAGTGTATCAGGCGGCCGCTGATCTAGATGCGGCGGCTCAGGCCTATTTGAGAGTTCTCAACCATTATCCCAATCAAGGTTGGTGGTATAACACGGCTCTTTGGACTGTTCTAGAGCAAACGGAGCAGCTGCACAAGGCGATCGCCATTTTAACTCGTTCTCATCAACAGTCTGACTCGGTTCAAGCCAGCATCGCCCTCAATCTAGCCGAAGCGCTCACACGCCAGGGGGAGTATGAGGCGGCCATGACTCATTACCAATCTGTGAGTTATGCCAAATTCTCACAGTCCTATCAGCAACTTGTCGAAACCGCTTGGACAGAAACCCCGTTGTCACCCCAGTTTATTATTATTGGGGCAGCCAAATCAGGCACCAGTGCCCTCTATAGCTATCTAGCCTCCCATCCTAAGGTTTTGCCAGCGGTGGTGAAAGAAATTAACTTTTGGTCTTCTCGCTTTCACTATGGTTTACCCTGGTATCAGGCTCATTTTCCTGCTATCTCCGAGGCGATCGCCTTAGAGCAAGGATTCATGACCGGAGAAGCAAGTCCCAGTTACTTCGCCCACCCCGAGGCTCCTAAACGCCTCAAACAGGCATATCCGAACATTCGTCTTATCGTCAGCTTGCGCAACCCGGTAGACCGAACCATCTCTCACTACTATGATCGGGTTCGCCGTCGTCAGGAAACACGTCCTTTAGACCAGGCAATTCATGAGAGTCTGGATAGTAACTATACCACATCAGAAGAGGAAAAACTTGCCCAAAACTATCTTCAGGAAAGTTGCTATGGTGCTAATTTAAAAGGGTGGTATTCTCAGTTTGCCTCTGAGCAGATCTACGTTGTGAAAAGTGAAGACTTGCTGGCAAACCCTGGGGCAACAAGTCAAGGGGTATTCGAGTATCTTGGCCTACCCAACCATCAGCTTCATCAATATCGCAACTATAATGTTGGTCACTATCCTAACTCTTCTGCGATCGCCCCTGATGCTGAGAGGCAACTCAGGGTAAGACTACAAGAGTATTTTCGCGAGGATCTCGATCAACTTCAGGATATAATCGGACAAGTCTTGACCTGGTAGATCCAGGGCGATCGCCAATTTTATGACCCAGGCCCCTTAATTAAAGTCTTAAAGGAATCATGAGTATTTTGTTAGTATCCACTCTTCAAACTAAACTAGACCGTCTTCAGGCAAAAATAAAACACAAGGGAATTGTGTTAGAACTCGTATTTCGCAAAACTGGAGTTCGCCTAAACCCTCAAAACCCCTGGTCTCATTATCATCTAGCCAAATGTTTTTTAAAGCTAAAACGATGGCAAGATGCCGAGGTGGTTTACCGAAAAACCTTAGAACTCAATCCTGAAATTGCCTTAGCACATCATGAATTGGGAGATATTCTACAAAAGAAGAAGCAGTGGTCAGACGCTGTTGAGTGTTATCAGCAAGCGATTCACCACAATGATCAATTTTCCTGGTCATTTCATAATCTCGGCGATGCCCTCAAGGAACTTGGACAGTGGCATGAGGCGGCAGATGCCTATCGTCAAGCGGCTGAACGGAATCCTGATTTCTTCGCCACCCATAGCCATCTCGCCGATGTGCTGATGCGTCTTCAGGATTGGCAGGGGGCCGTTGCGGCCTATCGCCAGGGGTTACGCTTGAATGGGCAAGATTTTGAGAGTCTCTATAACTTAGCCGCGGCCCTAGAACAGTTGGGCGATCGCCCCGCTGTTGCTGACACCTACCTCAAACTCATTCCCCTCAAACCCGATTTTCCCTGGTACTATTACTCATTTTTCTGGAAAACCCTCCAAGCTGAAAATCGGCTAACAGAAGCTGAAACAGCCTATAAACAGGCTTTAAACTTGGATTCAACGAACATAGAAATTTACATTAACCTCGGCGATACACTGATTCATCAAAAGCGTATTTCCGATTCTTTACCTTACTATGAAAAAGCTCTTGACATTAAGTTGAGCCGTCATTATCCCTCCCTATTGGAAGAACGGACAAACACCCCCTCCTTTCAATGCAAAGCCAACCGTCTAGACTTTATTATTTTAGGGGCCCAGAAGGCTGGAACCAGTTCCTTATACGCCTACATGGCACATCACCCTGATATTGTGCCAGCATTGCGGAAAGAAGTAGAGTTTTGGTCTTGGAAATTCTATCGCGGTCTGGACTGGTATTTTGCTCACTTCCCCCAAATTCCTGAAGGCTCTCATTTACAAACGGGGGAAGCCTGTCCAGGCTATTTAGACTTTTACGAAACCGCCGAACGGTTGCGAGAGGCATTGCCCAACATCAAGTTAATTATTTTACTGCGCAACCCCGTAGATCGAGCGATTTCTCACTATCATCACTGGGTGCGTCGCAACCAAGAATCCTTGGGCTTGGAGGAGGCCATTGAAGCAAAATTCCACGAAATTGAGGAGAAGGGACGGGTTTGGCGGATTCACAGTAATTATATTGCCCGAGGGGTTTATGTGGAATTTATCAAGCATTGGTTCTCTATCTTTCCTCGGGAGCAGTTCCTGATTCTTAAGAGTGAAGACTTTTATGAGAATCCAGGACAGTCCCTAGATAAAGTCTATGAGTTTATCGGGCTACCCACCTATCAACTCAGTAGCTACAAAAAATATAACTCAGGACAGTATTCTCCTGCCGAGGTCTCAGTTCGACAAAAAATTGCTGAGTTTTACAAGCCCTATAATCAGGAGTTAAGTCAACTCTTGGATGCTGATTTCACCTGGGAAAAATAGATAAAGTCATGAATAAACTTGAAGTTGTAATCCATCAATTTTTTTATAGGGCTGCCTTCGTGCTGATTAGGGTTTTAAAAAAAATGAACTCTAACACTATCGTGGAAGAGTTACCCCTAAAATTACTTGACTCTGGTTATCATAACTTGGCATTTGCAGGGTTTATTGCTGCAATCAAACAAGAGCCAACACGAGACTGGATTGGTCAGTTTAAGTTCTGGCAATATCTCGAAAAAAATTACCAGTCTTCTAAATTTATTTGGAATGACATTATCTTAGAAACCTTGAATGACTTAGTCTACAAATACCCGAACAATAGTAACTGCGTTCTCAACTTAGCTGAAGCATTCATGCGGATGGGGCAGCTAAGTTCTGGTAAAATTTGGTATGAAAAAGCTGTTCAAATAAATTTATTGAACCAAAAATCAGATTTTGTGAGTTTATATTGCCAAACGTCAATAGAACTCGAAATTCCTAGACCAACATTTATAATTGTTGGTGTCATGAAGTGTGGAACAACAGCACTTTATCACTACCTGAGTCAACATCCATGCATATTACCAACAGTACGCAAGGAATTAGACTTCTGGTCTTGGAAGTATGCAAGAGGATTAGACTGGTATCTTGCTCATTTTGCAAAACTTCCTAAGTCTGGTCACTATATCACCGGTGAGGCAAGTCCAACCTATTTTCAACATGGCCAAGCACCAAAGCGTTTGTTTAGTGCTTATCCTGATATGAAAATTATTATCCTACTACGATCACCGGTTGACCGCTCTGTGTCTCATTATCATCATTTTCAACGACGGGGACTTGAACATCGAACCTTCCTTGAGGCATTTAATGCTCATTATAATGAGTTTAAAAATGGAAAATATGAACCCGAAAAACTCAATAACTATGTTGTATCTAGTCTTTATGCAATATATCTTGAGAATTGGTTGAATGTATTTCCTCGTCAACAATTGTATATCATGTTTAGTGAGGAGCTATTTCAAAATACTCAAAAAAGTGTCAATAAAGTTTGCGATTTCCTAGGTGTATCATCTTATACTCTGAAAGAGCAAATTAACCCTAATCCTGGACGTTACCCGCCCATCTCCCCCAATTGCCGAGCTGAGCTGGGTCAGCTATTCATACCTTATAACCAACGGCTGACAGAACTTCTGCAACAGCCCCTTTCCCCCGACCAGTTTCTGATATAACTTCCTTGTCCCCGCCATGCGTACCCGCGAACTCCTCAACTTTGAATCCGAACGAGTCCTACACCTGGGACGGGCCATCGCCATTGTCTGGAAGAGTGGTCCCTGGTGGACTGTCGCTCGTAGTAGTATCACCATCGTCAAAAGCTGCATCCCCATCACGCGGCTGTACATCATGAAATTGCTCCTGGATACCATCACCATGGGGTTTGATTCCGATGACCCCCAGGATGCGTTTCGTCGTATTACTCCCCTCGTCATTGCCATGGGCCTGGTGAACCTGGCCTCGGCCTTGTTAACCTCCGTCAGTCGGCTGGTTAACCAATATCAAGAGCAAGTGGTCTCCGATCGCCTCTATGAAATCATCCACGACAAAGCGATCGCCGTCGATTTAGAGCATTACGAAAATCCCGCCTACTACGACATCCTGGAACGGGCCCGCAACCAAGCCAACAGCGTCCCCTTACAATTGCTCAACCGCCTTGAACAAATTGGTGGCAACCTCGTTCAACTGGCTACCATGGGGACGACCCTACTCAGCTTCAACTGGCTCATTGGTGGGGTTTTAGTCATTCCCGTCATTCCTCGGATTCTCGTTCGCCTAGCCTTTGTTCGGGAAATTCACGCTTGGTTACAACGCCGCACCTCCACCCAACGAGAAGCCTCCTACTACAATAGCCTACTGGTCAGCGAGAACTACGCCAAAGAAATTCGGCTTTTTCAACTGGGAGAACTCTTTTCCCGTCGCTTCCGCAAATTACGCTGGCGACTCCGGGAAGAACGGCTACAAATTGCTCTGCGTCGCGCCTCCGCTGACTTTTTTACAACCCTAATCTCAGTGATTGCAACCTGGGGTATCTACGCCTACATTGCCTATCAAACGGTCCAAGGGAACATTACAGTTGGGGACTTAGTTCTCTATAATCAAGCCTTCCGAAAAGCCTATGATGCCCTCTGGCAAGTGCTTCAGGGAGTTGCCGGACTGTATGATGATAACCGCTATCTCTCCTACCTATTTGAATTTCTCAACATCAAACCCAAAATTGTCGATCCAGAATTTCCTAAACCGGTTCCCCGTCCCATGCAGCAAGGGATTTGCTTCAATAATGTTTACTTCAACTACCCCAACAGTCAGCGAGAAGCGATTAAAAACGCCTCCCTCCATCTTGGACCCGGTGAAGTCATTGCCCTAGTGGGAGAAAATGGCTCCGGTAAAACCACTCTCATCAAACTATTATGTCGTCTTTATGAACCGACAGAGGGCAGCGTTGAGATTGACGGAATTGATGTGCGAGATATGAAAGTCCGGGAACTGCGTCAGCAAATTAGCGTCATTTTCCAGGACTATGCTAAATATCACTTAACCGCTCGGGAAAACATCTGGCTTGGAAACCTTGAATGTCCCTCTGATGATGAACGAATTATCAAAGCCGCCCAGCGTTCTGGGGCTGATGAGGTGATTCAAACCCTCCCCTTAGCCTATGACAACTTGTTGGGTAAACGCTTTGAAACGGGAGAAGAACTCAGTATCGGTCAATGGCAAAAAGTCTCCATTGCCCGTGCTTTCTTGCGAGACTCCCAGGTCATTGTCTTAGATGAACCCACCTCCGCCTTAGACCCTAAAGCGGAATACGAAGTTTTCAAAAAGTTCCGAGAACTCCTAGAAGGACAATCAGCGGTTCTCATTACCCACCGCCTCTCAACGGTCAAAATGGCAGACCGCATTTATGTATTAGACAAAGGCCGTATTGTCGAATGTGGCTCCCATGATGAGTTGATTGCCATGCAAGGACTCTATGCCACGTTGTTTGAAACTCAGGCTCGTAACTATCGTTAGCCTCCATGGCATCCACCTCCGCCCTCAATCTATTCCTTTGGCATCTGTCTCATTTGTGAGGACTCAATGGTTCAAATTTCTGTGATTCTCCCGGTTTATAATGGAGCCTCAACGATTACTGACACAATTGATTCCGTCTTAGGGCAAACCTTTCAAGACGTTGAGCTCATTGTTATCGACGACGGTTCAACCGATGACACCGTTTCTGTCCTGGAGACCTGCAACGATGAGCGGCTTCAAATTCATCAGTTCGAGAATGCTGGGCAGGGGGAAAGCCGGAATCGAGGCGCGGCTCTGGCTCAGGGAGAATATCTCTCTTTTATTGATGCTGATGACTTGTGGACTCCTGAGAAACTTGAGTCTCAATGGCAAGCCTTACAAACTCATCCCCAGGCCGCCGTTGCCTATAGTTGGACGGATCATATTGATGAGCATAACCAGTTTTTTCGGTCTGGTCCTCATCTCCCCTTTTCCGGTGATGTTTACAAAAAGCTGATCATCAGTGATTTTGTCGGCAGTGGTTCCAATGTCCTCATTCGGAAGTTCGCCTTTGAGGAGGTGGGCGGATTTGCTCCCCACTTAACCCCCGCCGAAGATTGGGATCTCTGGGTCCGATTAGCGGCAAACTATGAGTTTGTTGTCGTTCCCCAGGTGCAAATTCTCTATCGCACCGTCACCACGTCCTCCTCCTTTAATTTGGCCAAGATGGAAGCCTCTAGTTTGCAAGTCATGGAGCGCATTTTTGCCCAGGCTCCCCCAGACTTGCAGGACTTGGCCCAACGCTGTCGCGGTCATCGCTATAAGTATTTGACCTATAAAGCCCTCGATTTAACTCCGCAACGACAACGAGCTAGGGCCGCATTCCGCTTTTTAGCCTTGGCACTTTGGTATGACCCCAGTCTTTGGCGACGGCGTGTGATTTGGAAGGTTGTTTTACGAGCTACGGTTGCAGTGCTTCTGCCTCAGGCTGGGCTGATGTCCCTTCTTACGCGGCAACGGAAGCTGTTTGATATTGAGGCCCTCCTGTTTCATATCCGCTTTGATTGATGGGTTGGAGGGTTGAGAGACCAAGAAGACTTGACATGACAGAAAATGTCATAACATTGTCATTCCTCTGTGACTTTGGCTGGTTATGCTAGAGCCTAAGACGACGTGAAACGCTTGGGGACACTCTTTTCACTGGTTCGATGTGCTTCCCCGGGTGTGCTTGCTCGGCTCTATCCTAAAGGTTCCTAACTCCCCTCCTGAAATCAGGAGGGGTTTTTTTATGGGGGTTCCCCATGAGTCCATTCTTGGCTGAGGGTTCGCACGTCAAAGTTATCGATTCGGGGATGACAGGTGCTACAACTGTTGAGATCGATGGAACGGGGTAAGTCTACATCGGGATGTAGGGCCTTAAAGGGACGGGAGGAGCGAAAGCGAAAGGGAACGGACTCTGTCGCCGCTGTTTTGGGACGGGAAAAGGTCTGTAGATAGTCCCAGACAATGTGAATTTGCGGGGAGGGTAAGACCTCAATCCGTTGCCCGTAGTGGTTCTCGTCTAAGAGGAGGTCACGCCAGGTTTCTGTGGGGAAAACGGCGGGTGGAACGCCGATATGACAGGAGGCACAGGCTTCGAGATAGAGGGCTTGTCCTGTTTGGTAACGCTCTGGGATGGGGTCAACGGTGCCGATGTGGGGCGCCTGCCAAATATCCTGAGCCTGCTGCGATCGCCCCACGGAGGCTAAGCCCCAGCCTAATCCAATAGACCATAACAGGACCAGCAGCCCCCAGATCAGGGCTGAAGGACGTCGCCGCTGTTGGGTTTTGGCCAAGGAGGAAACCCGTAGCTTGGGCCGAGAGGGATGGCGAGAAGCCGACATCGTAATTGATTCCGATTTATGGGTTGCAGTTATCTCTTGCCATGTCCGCTGGCTTTAGGCGGCGGACAATCGGCAATAGGGCTTGTGTGGAGATGAGAATTATAGCAAAAACTGCTCCTTTTGTCAAGGTTCCAGATTCCCTGAAAAACTTGATGTATGATGCAGTTGAGACAAAGAGCGATCGCTGGCCCTGAGACTGTTTCACGAGCCTATTTGAATGGATATTCTCATTTACGCCTATAACTATCATCCTGAACCGATTGGCATTGCGCCCCTGATGACGGAACTCGCGGAAGGACTGGTAAAACGGGGACATCAAGTGCGGGTGGTGACGGGAATGCCCAACTATCCCCAACGGCAAATCTATGAGGGCTATCGGGGCAAACTCTATGTTACCGAGGAACGCAATGGGGTGAAAATTCAGCGTTGCTTTGTCTGGGTCCGTCCGAAACCGGGACTCATCGATCGCATCCTCCTTGAAACCAGTTTTGTGGGAACCAGTTTTCTCCAAGCCGTCAATGGCCCTCGCCCGGATGTCATCTTACTCACCGTTCCTCCCTTGCCCGCCTCAGTTCCTGCTACGGTCTTTAAATGGTTGCAACGCTGTCCTGTAATCTTAAACTTACAGGATGTGCTGCCGGAAGCTGCCGTTGTAGCCGGACTTTTGACTAACAAATCTTTAATTCGTATTTTTGAATCCTTAGAACGTTTTTCCTATCGCTACGCTAATCAAATTGCAGCTATTTCTGAGGGGTTTGTCGATAACTTAATCAACAAAGGGGTCAGTCCTGATAAAATCACCTTAATTCCGAATTGGGTGGATACAGATTTTATTCGTCCGTTGCCAAAAGAGGATAATTCCTTTCGTCGAGAACAGGGACTTGCCGGGAAATTCGTGGTGCTCTATTCCGGCAACATCGCTCTAACTCAAGGCTTAGAAACCCTCATTCAAGCGGCCGCCTTGTTATTAGATCGTCCTGAAATTGCCATTGTGATTGTTGGAGAAGAACGGGCATTAGGCGCTCTGGGCGATCGCCGCGACGAACTTGGCGCCACTAACGTCAAACTGTTACCCTTTCAACCCCGCGAACGCCTCCCCGAGATGCTGTCGGCGGCCAATGTGGGCATGGTGATGCAGAAAAAAACCGTCATCGCCATCAATATGCCCTCAAAAATTCAGGTCTTACTCGCCAGCGGACTGCCCATTTTAGCCTCTGTTCCTGACCAGGGAACCGCCGCCCGGGCCGTTAAACAAAGTGGCGGCGGTTGGGTCGTCCCCCCAGAAGATCCCGAAGCCATCGCCGAGGCCATTCGCCGACTCCACAGCGATCCCGAACAGGTGGCACAACTCGGCCGACAGGGGCGACAGTATGCTCTCGATAACTACGCCTTCAACGAAGCCCTCGATCGCTATGAAGCCCTCTTCCAACAGATGATCGAGCGTGCTTAACGGATCTCAATCTCCGTTTCATACTCAAAGCCCTGGAAATTGGAGTTGTACTCCAGAATATACTCCCCAGTGGCGGGCAGTTGTCCCGACCAGGTGCTCCGTCCCCGCATCGAGGCCCCATCCGTAATTTCCCGACCATTGGGAGCGCGCACAAACGGCAAAGGACTGTCATTGAGAGCCGTGATGGTCATCATCTGTTGAGCGGCGGCCTCTAAGCGATATTCATGGAAGCCAGCCCCCACAATGCGATCGCTCAGGCGAACCCGGGTCGCATTCGCAGGAAACTCAACCCGTGCCACCATCTCATTACAACTGCTATCCGTTAAATTCTGAGAAATCCAGCCGGACTCCGGATCAGAAATGCGCCACCAGCCGGACTCTTGCCCAATCACTGTCACCCAAACCCGGTCATCTAATTGTCCAACAATATTGCCCTCCGCCACCTCAGGCTGCGATCGCACATTGAGAGGAGCCGTCGGATCGTTCACCCGCGCCATCGTCGTCTCACACCGAAGCACTTCCACCTGAGCCGCTAGAGGCATTTCTGGAGTGGGGGTAGCCGTGGGAGAGGGTTGGGGAGTGGGAGCCGGGGTTGGGGTAGGTGTGGCTGTCCCATTAGAGCCAACAGCCGGGGTTGGAGTAGGTTCTGGGGGTTCAGTCATTGGGGATTCAACCTGAGATTGATCCCCATCCGGGGTCGTCGTCGGCTCCAAACCACAGCCCCCCAGAAGACTCAGGAGGACAAACCCGAGTAATAATGGCATAACCTGTAAAAACTTCATGATGGCGCTAGGTGATGGGGAGTCTGTGGAACTAGCTTTGATTAAAGCGGTTCTAGTATCATTATAAGATGTCCCAAGCTTCTCATAGCTGCCCAGGGACGGCTTAACCTCTGACCTCCAACCCCTAGACCCCTGGTTTTAAATCTGTTAACCCCTATGTCGAGGTTCCCTAAATCTTGATACAATTATCGGCATAGGAATAAAGATTTAAGAACCTCGGGATCATCGCCCAAGACTTTATTTACAATAGGGAGGAGTGTTAACTTTCTAGTCTTCCCATGAATATCTAGGTAGCCCCCTGTCGTTGTGTCATCTGCTCACTCGCTCCTAGCCAGCGTTAAGAAGATTAGCTGCCCAGTTTGCCCCCGTTACGAAGAAAGAGCAACCCGTTCAATCCCATGACTTTAGAACAGACCACAGAAGATCTCAAACAGCGTCTTGATCGCGAGGTCTTACTGCAACGGATCACACAGCGAATTCGTAGCTCCCTAGATCTTCAAGAGATCCTTGATGCAACCACCACAGAAACCCGCCTCGTTCTGGGAGTCGATCGGGTCAAAATCTATCGGTTTAATCCTGACCAGAGCGGGACAGTCATTGCTGAGTCCGTGGAAGGTAAGCGTCTGCCCTCGCTCCTGGGGTTGACCTTTCCCGCCGATGACATCCCCCCAGAAGCTCGGAAGCGATTTATCACGCAACGGGTGCGCAGTATCGTCAGCGTGCGCGATCGCTCCATCGGCGTTAGTCCGGGCAACAAGGGCTTTTTACCTTGGGATTATTACCAACTCGATCCCTGTCATGCCGAGTATCTAACTGCCATGGGGGTGGCCTCATCTCTCTGTTTGCCCCTGATTCATAATGGTCAACTGTGGGGGTTGCTAGCCTGTCATCATGCGGATCCTCGTCAGTATGACCTGACCACCCTACAACTGATTCAATCGGTGGTCGATCAAGTATCCATTGCCATCTCCCAATCGGCCCTGCTTACGGAGGCTCATCAGCAACAACAACGAGAAGCCGCAATCAACCGCATTGTCAGCCTACTCCACGCCCAGCCCACCATCGAATTTACCAGCGCCATTGATGCGGCCATTGAGGTACTCGGAGGAGATGGAGGGCAACTTTATATCCAGCGAGATTCCCCTCTACGTCTATGTCGGGGTCAACAGCCTCTTTGGCAAGAGCTGCCGACTGAATTCTCCTTGGAAGATGCTGTTAAAGCCTGGTGGCAGGCCTCATCGCCCTCGGAGAGTCTCTATCCTCTCTTAGAAACCGATGACGTGACTGAGATTCCCCAACTGATTCCTATCGCTGAAACCCTGACCCAAGTAGGACTTCGGGGCTTATTAGCCCTCTACCTACATCACCGGCAGCAGTTTTTGGGCTACCTGGTGGTATTTCGTCGAGAAATCAACCTAGAAATCCATTGGGCCGGGGAATTTGACCCCAATCGACAGCAGGAACGCCCCCGTCAGTCCTTTGACGCTTGGAAAGAACTCAAGCGCGGTCAGTCTCAGCCATGGAGCCTGGCCGAGCAGCAACTGGCCCGGGAGATTAGTGAGCGGTTTGCGTCCGCGATTCAGCAATATCTCCTCTACCGCCAGGTGAATACCCTCAATGCCACCCTAGAGGGCCAAGTGCAGGAGCGCACCCGCCAGCTTGAACAGTCCCTGCATCTGACCCAAGCCATGGCTCAAGTAGCCGATCAGATTCGTAGCAGTTTAGACTTAGATGAGATTCTACAAACGATCGTGCGAGAAGTTCGCAGCCTACTCGAGGCCGATCGCACCGTCGTCTATCAAATTTTTGAGGGGGGCGATGGCCGGATTACCGTAGAGGATGTTCAGGGAAACTGGCGCTCAGCTTGGGGTATCGAGACTCCCCCCGGATGTTTTCCAGAGCATTTAGAAGAAAAATATATTCAGAGTGCCCAGGCCCGAGTCATGAACGATGTGGAGACAGCGGAGTTAACCCCCTGTCATCGAGAATTTCTGGAGAGTTTACAAATCCGTGCCAATCTGATTGTACCTATTCACTGCGATCGCCAACTTTGGGGGTTAATTATCGCCCACCAATGTGAGACCCCCCGTGATTGGAGCGATCGCGAGATTGAACAAGTAGAACAACTGGCCCGTCACGCCTCCATCGCCATCTCCCAAGCCGAACTGTTCGCCCAAAGTCAACGGGCCACACGCACCGCCAACGCTAAAGCCGAACAACTGGAGTTGGCCCTGCAAGAACTCACCCAAACCCAAACCCAACTGATTCAAAGTGAGAAAATGTCCAGTCTCGGACAGTTGGTGGCTGGGGTGGCTCATGAAATCAACAACCCCGTCAACTTCATCTACGGGAACTTAGTCCACACCACCGAGTACACCCAAGATTTGCTGGACTTGCTGCATCTGTATCAAGAGCATTATCCTCAACCCATCGACGATATTTGCGACCATATCGAAGAAATTGACCTTAATTTTCTCCTCGAAGATCTGCCGCGAATGCTCGGCTCAATGAAACTTGGCGCTGAGCGAATTCGTCAGATTGTCTTGTCCCTGCGGAACTTCTCACGACTGGATCAATCAGAACTCAAAGCGGTGAATCTCCATGACGGCATTGAAGGAACCCTGACTATCCTGCACCATCGCCTGAAAGCTAAGGCAGATCGGGCCGCCGTCAAGGTCGTCAAGAACTATGGTGACTTGCCTCTGGTAGAATGTTATGCGGGTCAGCTAAATCAGGTGTTTATGAATCTGATTAGTAACGCCATTGACGCCCTCGATCCCTTTGATGTAGATAAAGCCGAGCGCACTGTCCGCATTGAGACACAACAGCTTGGCCTAGACCGAGTTGCGGTTACCATTGCCGATAATGGTTGTGGAATTCCCGAGGATCTGCAATCCCAGGTGTTTGACCCCTTCTTTACCACGAAACCCGTAGGTATTGGTACCGGTTTGGGGCTATCCATCAGCTATCAGATTGTCACTGAAAAACATCACGGTTCCTTTCAATGTTGCTCCCAGGTGGGAGTCGGTACAGAATTTCGCTTAGAGATTCCCATCAACCAATCGTCCACCCGTCATCCCCAACATAACGAAAATTCCACAGCGGCCGCTAAGATATAGGCGAGTCCCATCGGGATAGCGTCCCAGGAGACCCCCTCCTAACCTTTAGGTCCAGATACGCTTACCACTGTTGTAAGCGACCCCAAACGTTCCATGTTGAATCTCGATCAATGGGATGAAGTGCGAGCATGTTGCCAAGATGACGCAGCATTTGAGCGCCTCAAACAAATTTTAGACCCTGGCCAAACCAGCACCGCCCCAGAAAAATCGGCGGCGCTGGCTCAGGCTCATCTGCAAATTGAGCGCCAGAATGCTCTGGCCAACGCCATTGCTCGGATTCGTGAATCCCTAGAACTGCAAGAAATTTTTGATAGCACCACTCAAGAGTTGCGTCAGCTCCTCGGTGCTGACCGAATCGCTATTTATCGCTTCTATCCTGACTTTAGCGGTGAGTTTGTCGCTGAATCCGTGGCACGGGGCCATCCTCCGATCCTTAAGTCTATCCCGACCTCCCCTCAGAGCTACTCCCGACATATTTTGCTCGGAGGTGGTGCGACCGCCAACAGCATTCAGCCAATGGCGGCCCGACAGAATCACTATCAACCCTCCCCTCCTACTTACAGGGATCTTGTCGACAATCCGGGAACCATTCCCTTATCCAAGCAAGGGAAATCTCCCGCCCGCATTCTTGAAGACCACGGCTCCCCCGACTCGGCGATTGTACCCATTTTGCAAGGGGAAGTCCTCTGGGGATTACTCTGTGCCAGTCATGGCCAGGAGCGGTCAACCTGGAACCTCAATGATATTGAATTGCTCGATCGCGTCAGTGTCAACCTAAGTGTCGCGCTCAAGCAAGCCGAACTTTTCCATCGCACCCAAGAGCAGGCCCGCAAACTCGCTAAAGCCACCCGACGGGAAAAAACCCTGGCCGTCACCGTGGAAAAAATTCGGCGATCGCTCGATATTGATACCATCTTCAGTACCACCACCCACGAAGTCCGCCAATTACTCGATGTTGATCGCGTCGCCGTTTATTACTTCAACCCCGACTGGACTGGACAGTTTGTTGCTGAATCCGTCAGTCCCGGTTGGGTTCACTTACTCGAATTACAAACCACAACCCCTCAATTGCAAACCAATCTCGCCTTATGTTCCCACATGCAACAGCTCATTGAGGGGCAAAAAGGCAGCAAACGGGGGCAAAATCCTGAAAAATTGTCACATCGCCGTGTTTTTACCGTAGAAGACGTCAAATCAAGCCAGTTTTCCCCCGCCTACCAAGAGGTTCTACAGCTTTACCAATGCCAAGCCTATGCCATTGTCCCCATTTACCAAAGTAACCAACTCTGGGGACTGCTTGCAGCCTATCATAATGCTCAACCTCGGGTTTGGGACACCTCTGATATTGATTTGTTAGCTCAGATTAGTGAACATTTGGGAGTCGCTTTACAACAAGCTGAACTTCTCGAACAAACGCGAATGCAAGCTCGCCGCCTAGCTCAAACCTTACAAGATTTACAGAAAACTCAAACCCAATTGATTCACAGTGAAAAAATGGCCGGATTGGGGCAACTGGTGGCTGGAGTTGCCCATGAAATCAACAATCCTGTCAATTTTATTTACGGGAATCTTAGCTATGTTCGTGACTATACTCAAGATTTGATGGGGCTGATTGAACTTTATCAAGATGAGGAGACAGGGGAGTCTGAGGCTATCTTAGAGCGGATTGAAGAAATTGACCTGCCCTTCATTCTTGAAGACTTACCCAACTTGATCAATTCCATGAAAACGGGAACAGATCGCATCCGCAAAATTGTTCAGTCCCTACGGATTTTTTCCCGCCTAGATGAAGCACAACGTAAAATCGTTGATATCCACGAAGGACTCGAAAGTGTCCTGTGGCTCTTGAAACACCGCTTCAAAACCAGTTTGGGACAAGAAATTAAAATTATCAAAAAGTTTAATAAAATTCCTAAAATCAATTGCTATCCAGCAGAACTAAATCAAGTTTTCATGAATTTAATTAGTAATTCTTTAGATGCCCTAAATGATGACCACGGTAGAGAAAATTCTCCGGGGCAAAAGCCGGCGATCGCCATCGCCACTCAACAGCTAAATGAACACAGTATTACCATCCGGATTGCCGATAATGGTAGCGGTATCCCTGAGCCCATCCGCCGTCGAATCTTCGACCCGTTTTTTACCACAAAGTCCCCAGGAAAAGGAACCGGATTAGGACTGTCCGTGAGTTATCAAATCATTGTTGAAAATCATGGCGGTGACTTAACCGTTAAGTCAAAACCTGGCGTGGGAACTGAATTTGTGATTGAAATTCCCATCCATGGCAACGCAGATGAAATGATGACCCTTTAGACCACCCCCCCCATGTTTGCCCCCTGACTTGGGAGCTGTGAGCGGCGCTAACCCTTTCCAGGTCAGGTTTAGCGCCAATTTTTGTTCTGCTTGTCTGGGAGTCTCAATTGTCGATAACTCTTATCTCTGTTAAAATTTGAGGCTAAATCTAAAAAAAATATTAAACTTGAGCAAGGCTTAACCGATGTCCCTAAAAATCCAACCCGGATCAGGCAGGATCATCAAGATTAGCCTACATCGGTGCCTGAGGCGTTCGGAATTGGCAACTCCACAGGTGGGGTTGTAAACCACAGGACAGACCCTCTAGCATCTGTCTCGCTATCCCCCTCACCTAGACCCTCATGACCTTGCCTCACCTGCGTGACCCCCTTCTTATGGACTACCTACACCCTCAAAAAATCTGGCAGCGTTGGCGGCAACGACATCAATCAGGGTGGCGTCCCCGTAACTTACTCGTGTATGCGCTGTTTGGCAGCCTAGCGGTGGGGGTGAGCGTAACGGCCTGGGTCAGTTACCAACTGGTGCGTGAGTTGCTCCTCAAAAATATCAGTCAGGGTGCCATCAACCAGATTCGCGAAGGAGGGCAGGAACTCGAAGATTGGTTTAACAACAAGCAGGACTACCTAGAAACCCTGGCGAATAGCCCAACCCTGCGGTCAGGAAATTGGGAGCAAATCCAACCCTACTTAGCCTGGGAAGTAGAGCGTCTCGATTCCTTGGTTAGCCTCGCCATTGCCAATCCTGAGGGAGAGTTTGTCAATTATCAACAACAAACTGGGTACATGGCTGACCGTCCCCACTTCCATGCGGCGATGAAAGAGGGGCGTATCAGCTTCAGTGATCCGATTATTGGCCGCGCCCTGGGTGAACCCCTAATTGGCTTTGCGGTCCCCCTCTGGAGTAATCCAGAAGACCCTCAACTCCCCCCACGGGCTGCCTTAATCGGGGGGCTAAGTATTGAGCACTCTATTAAGACCCTCAATCGCATTGAATATGGTGATAACAGTTATGCGATCGCCTTTGACTCTCAGAACAACCCGGTTACGCATCTCGGGTTCGAAGAGCATTTGCCTGCATCCCTAGAACTCAGTTCACCTCAGATTATCCAAGAATTTACCTCCCTGGTCACAGCCGACTTAAACCCCGAGGTCCTGCAATCCGGGACCCTCAACGGTGAGCCTATCTATTTTACAAACCATCGTATTGACTCTCTCAACTGGACTGTTACTCTGATCATTCCTCAGGAGAACATTGAAACGCAACTCGAATCCCTCAATTGGCTAGCCGGCGTCCTTGGGGTCATCTTGGCCATCGCGACAATTCTAGCAGGACGACAAATCAATTATGGCGAACAATCCCGAGCCCGCGCGGAACGGGAAGCCATCCTCAATGGACTCACCAGTCGCCTACATACTTCCCTGGATCTCGATAAAACATTACCCCCAACCCTAGAAGAACTCACGGATTTACTCGTCTTTGATGCGATCGCCTTTGGCCGGTACAACCGCTCTCAGCAATCTCTACATCTGGCCCACCGTTATCCCCAAGACAGTTCTCTATTTGCGGACAGTAGTTATTTTGAGTCTGCCGATCCCAAGAAAGATCTCGATAGCCAGCTGCGTAATGGTGAAACCCTGACTCTTATTCGTCAACCACAAGGGGAATCTATCACCCTGCATCAGGGTCATTACTCTGCCTTCCCCGTTATCAATCGCTTAGGAACCCCGGGATATCTGTTGTGTCATCATAGTCTGCCCATTCCCATTAATGAAAATGAGGAGGAGTTAATGCAGCGAGTGGTGGCACAACTGTCCATCGCCCTAACCCAAGCTCATCTCCATGCGGAAACCCAGCGAGCCGTGATTTCTCTGGAACGAGAACAACAGCAACTGCGGCAAGTCGTGACGAATGCTCCTGTGGCCATGGCCATGTTTGACCGAGATATGTGTTACCTGGCGTACAGCGACAAGTTGCTCAGTGACTATCATCTCCAAGGTATTGACCTTTTAGGCAAGTCTCTCTACGAGGTGTTGCCCGATTTACCTAGCGATCGCCATCAGGCCCATCAAGCGGCCTTGCAGGGTCAGGTGATTAGTGAGCCGGAAGTCGTTTGGCTACGGGAAGACGGGGAAACCGTCTATCTGCGATCGGCCATTCACCCCTGGTATGACGGGAATGGGGCCATTGGTGGCGTGATTACTGTGACCGATCGCATTGATGACTTAGTGAAAGCCCGTCTAGAAGCAGAACGCGCGGCCCAATTCAAAGCCGAGTTCCTAGCCAATATGAGTCATGAAATTCGTACCCCCATGAATGGGGTTATGGGAATGACCAGTCTCCTCAGTCGGACTGAGTTGAACCGACAACAGCGGGATTATGTCTCGATGATTTCCCGCAGTGCTCAACATCTCCTGACTCTCATCAATGACATTCTCGATTTCTCTAAGCTCGAAGCTGGAGAAATGGAACTCGATGCCATTGATTTTGACTTAGATCGCTGCATTGAGGATATTGTCGATGTTATGGCGACCCAGGTAGAGGATAAAAGCGGGGTGGAACTGGCGACCTTAATTGATCCCGATGTTCCCCGCCATCTCCGAGGAGATCCGGCTCGCTTGCGCCAAGTGTTACTCAATTTGGTTGGCAATGCTATTAAGTTCACCGCACGGGGTGAAGTGGTGATTCAGGCGGCCCTACAGTCGGAGAATCATCATTCAGCTACGATTCGTTTTGCGGTGCGCGATACAGGAATTGGCATTGCTAAAGAGGCTCAGCAGAAACTGTTTCAGTCCTTTTCCCAAGTGGATGCCTCAACCACCCGCCAGTATGGTGGAACGGGGTTAGGGTTAGCCATCTCTCAGCAATTAGTTCATCTGATGAATGGGGAGATTGGCGTTGAAAGTGTTGAGGGGATTGGCTCAATTTTTTGGTTCACTGTTCCTCTGGAGTTGGCCGATTCCACCCCCTCCTCGTCTTTGCCACAAATGCCCCTGAATATCAGTCGCCTGCGGCTGTTGGTGGCGGCAGAAAATGCCACCACTCGCCAGTCGGTGCGTTATTTAGTTCAGTCTTGGGGGATTACTCAAATTACGGAAGTGGGGACGGGAACCAATGCCCTGGAAACCTTGAAGGAGTCAGCGGAGCGATCGCAACCCTACAATGTGCTAATTTTAGATTTACAACTGTCTGACATTGACCGAGAAAACTTCCTCAACGAAATTCGTGCCTATCCCCTGTTACGAGCGACTAAAATTGTTGTGATGAGTAACTTTAAGGATCGGGCCACCGCTGAGGCCTTCCTAGAAGAGGGAGCCGCAGCCAGCTATTTTCTCAAGCCAGTGCGGGCTTCGAGGCTATTTGACGCTCTGATTACCGCTGTCGCCCCTCAACTTCATCTGGAACGAGATCCCGAGAGTGATACGGGATTTTTTGACCCGGAATTACCCCTGCCCTCAAAACGGTTTTCTCACCTTAACCTAATGGTGGTCGAAGATCATCCCACCAACCAACAGGTGATTATTTCCCAACTGCAAGAACTTGGGGCTGTGCAAATTGACTGTGCCAGTAATGGCGAAGAAGCCTTAAAACTTTGGAGTCATAACTCTTATGACTTGATTTTCATGGATTGTCAAATGCCGGTTCTCGATGGCTATGAAGCTACCCGTGAGTTGCGTCGTCGGGAGGCCCAAAAGAACAGCCAGAATCATCAGGGCCACCATACCATCATTATTGCCTTAACGGCCCATGCTATGCCCACCGACCGAGAACAATGTCTGGAAGCAGGAATGGATGACTATATCCCCAAACCCGTCGATTGGGATGTTTTACTGGCCACCCTCGAACGTTGGACAAATACTCCTGAGCAGCGGCGCGATCGCTCGTCAACTGAAGCTGAATTTGTTACCATAAGCCACAGTACGGGCGACCTGAGATCACAAGCGCGTTCTGGTACTCCAGCACCGGTCATGAGCAAGACCTCATCCCAACCCTCAACTCTCAAGAGTCCTCAGAATCCTCAGAGTTTGAAAGATGAGGTCACCGAGCCTCAGTTGTGTACGGAGAAAACGGACATGAACCCAGAGTACCCTGGTACATCAAGCCCTTTAAATTTAGAGCGCCTAACGCGGGTCTCTCGGGGCAATGTATCCTTACAAAAACGCCTATTGAAAGCATTTATTGAGGCCACCGATGCAGATTTAGAGACATTAAAAATTGCTTTAGATGAGCAAGATAGCGATCGCCTCATGGAAATGGCTCATAGAATTAAAGGGGCGGCGGCTAATGTGGGGGCAACTCTAATGTCTGAGCGCTCAGCGGACTTAGAAGCCGCTGCCAAGGAGAACGATTTTGAGGCAGTTGAGGCTCATCTCCAAGGGCTGATGATGCAATGGCAACACATCCATCAGTTTATGGAAACCCTAGAGTTATCATGAGCGAATGATAACCACTACTGTCCCCCCCCTCATGGCGTTCCTTGAGAGTTGCCCTTGATTTGTCCCCATCCTCGTCTAGTGTTCCCCTGGTGATTCTCCTAACTACAGATGTAAGTGTATAGAAATTATGGCTACTATTTTAGTGATTGATGATGAGATTACAACTCAGCTAGTTCTGCAAGACCTCCTTGAAAGCGAAGGTCATGAGGTGCTCATAGCCAATGACGGCAAACAAGGCTGGGACTTAGCGAGTCAGCATTGTCCCAATCTCATTATTTGTGATTGGATGATGCCCGAACTCAACGGCGTTGACCTCTGCCGTCGGGTGAAAGCCAAAGCTAAACTAGAAGCCACATTTTTTATTCTCCTAACCGCTCGCGAACATCTCGATGACCGTGTTTGTGGTTTAAATGCAGGTGCTGATGACTTTATTTCGAAACCCATTGAAACGGAAGAACTTCTAGCCCGAGTTCGCTCTGGATTACGGTTGAATCATCTCAATCAACAATTGACAAAATCTTTACATGATTTGCAAGCGGCCCAAGTTCAACTTGTACAAAGTGAAAAAATGTCAAGTTTGGGACGCTTGGTGGGAGGTGTTGCCCATGAAATCAACAATCCCATTAGTTTTATTTATGGCAATCTCAGTCATATTAAAAACTATACCGGAGATATTTCTCGCCTAATTCAACAGATTCGTGATGATGAAAATTTTTCCCGAGAACAACTTTTGAGTGCCCTCGAAGAAATTGATTTTGAATTTGTGATGGCAGATTTAGAGAAAATGCTCGGTTCTATGAAGGAAGGGTCAGAGCGAATTCGAGAAATTGTCATTGCCCTACGGGAGTTTTCCAGTCAGGAGCGTAGTGGGATTCATCAAATTGACCTACACCATGCTCTCGATCTGGCCTTGTCCATGTTACAGCCCCGTCTCCACAATACTCAAGGCCGCATCTCCGTCATGCCCATTGAGAAAAATTATGAGGAACTCCCGAACATTGAAGGTGATATTGGCT
This sequence comes from Phormidium yuhuli AB48, assembly GCF_023983615.1. Classification (GTDB taxonomy): domain Bacteria; phylum Cyanobacteriota; class Cyanobacteriia; order Cyanobacteriales; family Geitlerinemataceae; genus Sodalinema; species Sodalinema yuhuli. Next base: position 3,695,028 of record NZ_CP098611.1, read on the forward strand.
TAATCAACCAAGCTCTGTTTAATGTCTTAGAAAATGCCATTGATGCCATGTCTGAAAAAGCACAAGTCTGCAAACATGATGAGAGTTGGACGCCAAGCCTATCAATTATTACCCGCTCTCTAGACCCCGATTGGATTGAAGTGGAAATTGTGGATAACGGCGTGGGGATTGATTCGCATCTTAACGGCAAGGTATTCGATCCCTTTTTCACCACTAAACCTGTTGGACAGGGCAAAGGATTAGGCTTAGCTGTCGCCTATCAAATCATTGTTCAACAGCATAGTGGAAAACTCAGCTATGACTCCCACTCCAATCGAGGAACTCGGTTCTTTGTTCACCTACCGGTGAGGCAACCCCTGACCCAATCTCAAGTGCAGACGCGGAATTCTGGTATCCCAAAGTCCCTATCTGAGCAGACACAAGCGATTCCCATGATTCGTTAGAAGCCGAAGACTCAATGAGTTGTCAAGATCGTGAGACCGCCGCTTAAATTTAGTCTAGCTCGAAGTCCGGCGGGTCTTGTCTGGGGGCAGGTAGAGGTTCAGCAATGAGTTCTTCAATCTCTTCTTCCCTCGGGTGTTGCAGGGGGTCTTCAATTTCCACGGGAACTTTTTCCAACGCTGGTAATGCAATGGGTTTGGCCGGTTCCGTTTCCACCGGCGAGGAGACGAGAACAGGTAAGGGTTGTTCCATCTCATCCAGCCAGTAGCTGGCGACTGGTAAGACGTTTTCTAAGTCTTCTAACAGTCGGGGAATGACCATCACGGCGTGCAGTTCGCCAATGCGTTCGGCTTCGTGCATCCCCGCTTCAATCGCCACGGCCACATTGGCCACAGTTCCTCGAACAATCGCGGTACAGAGGCCATCACCGATGGTTTCATAGGCGGCCAGTTGTACATCCGCTGATTTCAGCATTGCATCTGCACCCCCCACCATGGCCGGAAAGCCTCGGGTTTCCAGTAGGCCGATGGCCCGGTTACTGAGGCGGGAATAGCCCCGTTGTTGGTTGCACAGTTCCACTAAGCGGCTACCGAGAGGGAAGACCACTTCCAGGTTCGGCATGGGACGGGCAATCGTTGATTTGGAGATCAGTTGTCCAAACTGTTCGGCGGTTTTGGCTCCTTCTTCCACTGCCAGGCGGACATCAGGATAGCGCCCTCGTACAATGGCGGTGCAATACCCCGCGCCAATCTTCTCGTAGCCGACGAGAATCACATCGGCGGACTTGACCATCATGTCAGCCGTACCGACAATCGCCGGGAAACTACGAGTTGATACCATGCCTAGGGCGGTATCTTGGTACTTAAGGCGTTTCCGTTGTTTGGGAACAGAAGCAGGAATGCGGCTGAGAGGGGTCTGAGACATGAAGATTTGGGTCTTGCGGAGGTGCGACGGACAGGGAAGCGGCAACAGGGTTCTGGAAAAATTGTAGAGGGCTAGTGTTTGGCCTCAAATCGTGCTTACGATGATTGTATCAAGAATGCTGATGGACGATGACTGAACACAAGCCTGAGCCACAAAAACTAGCGGATGAGGAGGTTCGTGAGATGTTGCGATCGCTCCGTCATAAGGAAGGGAATTGGATTCACTGGGGTAAACTCTGCAAGCAACTCCAGGATGCCGGCTATGCAGCAGCGGATATTTTTGAGGAGACGGGGATTGAGGCCCTGGTTCAGAATCAGGTGATTGTCGCAGCTCAAGTCTATGACAGTCTTATTGAGGGTGAGGCCGCGCCGGAGGTGTTGGCGTACTGTGAGGGGCCCCGCAGTGATGTTCTCTATGAGTTGCGGATTCTCAACCAGCGGCAACGGGTGGAAGCGGCGACCTTGGCGGCCCAGAAACGCCTGGATGTGGATGGGGCCCATCGTCTGAGTCATGATATCAAGGCCGTGGCCTGTCTGGCTCAGATTCCCGAGGGGTTTAGCCGTCATCCGGGGGATGCGGTGGCCTATCAATGTTGGAAACAGGCCAGACGGCAGCGGGACTTGTCTCAACGGGCCCGGTTGATTGGTGAGGGATTGCGTTTTGCTGAAACCGAGACCGCCCGTCAACAGTTGGAGACCCTGTTACAGAATTTGACGGCCCCCGCTCCGCGTCAAGCGCCTCTACTCCCATTATATCGCCCAGAAAGTAGTGAGGAGTTACCGCGCCTGTTGCCCTTTGCTGGGGAGATGCCTCTGACGGCCGCTGAGATTGAAGCCGTGGGGGCGATCGCCCCGGAAGAGCCGTTCCAGATTACCCGGCTTCCCAGTGACAGTGCCTGCGTTCCCGTTCCCGGTTGGCAGGTAGTCTTAAAGGCTCGGGACCCAGTGGCATTTTTAACCTCCAGCGAGAGTTTACCCAACTCCGCCGGGGGCGTTCGGGAGAGGGTGATTGTTGCTATTGACCGGGGGCAACGGGATTGGGATGAAAACAGTTATTTCCTAGTGCAAGAGGGGCAGCAGGTTCGCTTGGCTTGGTTTGAGGAGACCCCGAATCTGACGATTTTGGGCCAGTTGTTACTGGTGTTGCGTCCCAAGCGAATTTTGGATGAGGGGAATATCACCGAGCCTTGGCAGATGGATGATTGAGCCAAATTAGGGCCAGATTATGGTAAGATGGAAAGCTGGGTTTTTTGTAGCTAAGCCCCATTACGATTCAGCATCATTTGTTCGTCAAGGAGATTTTCGGTTATGGCACGTCGATGCCAAGTCAGTGGAAAAAAAGCCAACAACGCCTATGCGGTGTCCCACTCCCACCGTCGCACCAAACGGCTTCAGGAAGCCAACCTGCAATGGAAACGCTTTTGGTGGCCCCAAGGCAACCGCTGGGTGCGCCTACGGGTTTCCACCAAGATGATCAAAACCATTCAACGCAAGGGTCTGGCAATGGTCGCCAAGGAAGCGGGACTGGACTTAAACAAGTTCTAATCCATCCGTTCAGGGTTTTGTCAAGCCGGGGGGGCGCTGTTGCAGCAAACTCCCGGTTTGTTGTTGGCAGGGTGTCTGAAGGCATGGCTGAAGGCTACGTAGTTCTACGGATTTTGTGGAATGAGGGGTTTGACCCTCGACTGATCGATTTTGCCTTGAAGCTGGGTAAGCTAGAGGTGCATCCGTAGATCCTCTCTTGGCGTTCTCAGTCAGGATAAGTTAAGACTAAGGCGGGGCGATGCTCAAAACATCGTTACGCCCCCAATTCTATAAATTGAGTTTCTAGAGTCCCCAGTCAGCGTCAGATTATATTTTCCTGAATTATCCTACTATTCTCTCCCCTTTGCTCAGCACATGGCATCTGCCGAGTTGATTTAAAACTATGGCTACCCCCCACATCTGGACTCCCATAAAACGCTGGTTGCGCAACACCAGTAAGCGGTTGTACACCCACTTTTCTCGTTGGCTGCGCCGTCTGTTACATCGGGTTGCCCCACCCCGCCGTCGCCGCTCCCAGCGTCGAGTGGCGGGGTTTGTGCTACCGACAGCGGTGATGCTGCTGCTGGTGTTGTCCCTAATTGTGGGGGCAATTCTGCTGCGGACGATTAACCGGACTGAACAGGTGATGCTGTCTCGGCGCGATCGCATTATTTATAATGCCGCCACACCGGCGATCGACCGGGCCAAGGCCAAGTTAGAGTTCATGTTTGATAGGGATCGTGAGCCTCGCTTGCCCTCTGGTATTCCGGCCCAGGACTTACTCCGGACAATTATGTTGAATCCGGGCGTTCCGGCAGCGGATGACCCTTATACACTTCCCGGTGAAACTCGGATTGATATTAACGGCGATGGTAACGTCGATAATGCTTGGGCTTATCGGGAAGATAGTAGTGGTGATGGGGAGACAGATTTGACCGTTGCTTATTCAATTATTTGGGAATTTCCTGACGGAAATCCCGATTTACAAACCCGGGCAAGAGACTTGCTGGTACGCCAAGGGCCAGTGTCTGGAGAACCTAGGCCTGGGTGTGGTGATGGGACGATTCCTATTGAGAATGGTTGGTTGCGTGATGCAGTGAGTACAGCACTGCTCCGTAAAAACTTTCAAGTCAATGCTTTTGTGATTTCAGAAGGCGAGGATCGAGCTGTGACCACCTTAGAGGTGCAACAAGAGCGGGAGGCTAGCCGGCTTAATAAGTGGGGGGCTTGGTTCCGTAATGACTTGGAGGTGTTCCCAGGGGCTGACTTTCGTTGGAATGGTGCCATGCACACTGATGGAAACTTTATAGTTGGAAATCGCTCTTCTGCCGAATTTTTCCAAGCCTATCTAGTCAGTGGTCCTGGATCCTGCATTTATCAAGCCGGTGCCAGTACTTCAGAGATTACAGTATCTGAAAATGATCAGTTCACCGGTCAGGTTATCGCAGGGTTGATGAATGAAAATACGTCTAGCCCCGGAGGGACATTCCATGTCTGGAGTGAAGCAGTCCCCACCAATGAAAACTTTGTTGAACTCAACCAAGATAATGACTCGGTTGGCAATACAACTCCAGCAGATGCAAGCTTAGACCCCATTCGTCTTTTTACTGAAGATGTCTCTCAGCCTCGCGGCAACGTTAACCGCAGCAACGACTGGAAGAACTTTCCCAGCGAAGACGAGGTTGACGAACCCCGGATTTTAAATCAGCGCACCGACCCTCCCTTTATTGATGATGTGTACCGAGCTGATGATCGCTATGGACCAGTTCCAGTTTACGGGGGAGATCGGGATCTACGGCTGATCCGGGGTACTGAAGTGGTTGCTGGAGAATCTCAAGAAGTGGGGTTGGGCGTGAGGGTTGGAGAACCAATCACCGGAGCCTCTCCTGAAACGGAAAAACTGATCCGCCTTAGTGTCCAAGCCGATGAAAACCCCAAGGAGTTGGGACTTGATGGCTATTGGGAGCGGCGTGCCTGGCGTGAGGGGATGCGAATCATCGTTGGACAGCGGTTGGAACTGGGGAATGACCCATTTTCCAGTCCCACGGAAGTTAGCCGAAACAGTGATGTTCCCCAAGTAGTCAATGATCTTGATCTTACTGCCAATCGGGAACATGAATCCTTGCAACGTCGAAGCTTCCGAGATAACTTGGCGGCGGCTCAGACGACGGCTATCTATCATTGGCGTGAGGGAGCAGATGGCACGGATGAGGCTCCAGTTGCGGCCCTGCTAACGACCGTCCACCCAGGAACAGCTGAAACCTTGAAGCGAGCGGCCATCTTTGAAAAACCCCAGATTGAGTTTGGGGTTGACCCAGCCTACAATGCCCTGTTCGGTCCGGTATTTGGCAATGATGACGATGAACTGTTAGTGGACTTCTTCACCGGTCGTGGTACCAACGGCTGGGAACTGGATGTGAGTCAGTTGGATATTGCTAACAACAATGTCAATAATGCCTTGCAAAACCTTGCCAACTTTGCCGGGGATCCAGACGGAGCATTCCCGCCCTTACAAGAGCCGGGAGCAATCCATCCTAGCCCAGCTATGACCGAGTGGGGGAACTTCTCCAACTTGCGACGTACCCTTAGTAACGACTTAGGCAGCCTGGCAGATTATTCCAATAAGCATACAGCGGCGTTAACGTTGGGGGCTTTGGCGTACAACCTCAGTTACCTAGATGCGCTCGACTATGGCTCTATTTCTGCTGAATTAGAGGCCCTAGCGGATCGCCTGTTGCAACTTCGCGACGGTAGTTCTAGCAATGGTGAGGTCTTATTCTTCCCAACTGGAGATTTAGGGGATTTCGCCAACACCTATACCGCCTATAAAGGGGGAACAGATCTAGATGAAGACTTCAACGGAGATGATGATGCTCCTACCCTGATTATCTTGGATGACGACGATGCTCCAGTTGTGAGGATGACTCCGAGTCCTGAAGCTTATATCGAGGCCTTGGCCTACACGGATACAACAGCGGATGCGTATGAAACAGAGGATCTGCAAGAACTCGCTCGCCTGATTTATCTGAAAGAACAGGTGAAGCGCGATCGCCGCTTTGGCTTTCTTCCTTCCGATACCACGGAGCATGAGGAGATAGTCCCGTTCTCCATCAGTCCTGCGATCGCTAGTATCAACTTTAATCAACCTTCTCAAGACATCATCGATGATATCGAAAACTTGGATGCCGATAACATTTGTGGTCTAGGTCAGCGCTTAGGAGACTGCTTTGATGTCGATAACAGTAGTGTGTCCACTGGTGGCAGCTCGGCTGTCCTTCAACCCTTAAGTGCGTTTGCTGGCAAAGCTCTCAACCATCAACAGGAGTATGAAATTAACGCCGATGCAGAAGTGGAACTAGAGATGAGTTTCGGTTGTGATTGGTCACAGTTTGGGACAAGCAGCGATCTACAGAATTTCACCCTCGCGAATAGTCTCTGTGCTATTAGCCCGAAATTTCCATCCCTCTACTATGTTCTCCCTTCAGATGATGCCGCGCCAATTGGTAACCAACCCGAGTCTGAAACAGAGGTTGCTAGTTTTCAGCTATCCAACAATCACAGCAGCATCCTGAATTTGACGTGGCTGGCAAACAATGGCTCCGTCCAGGGGTATGACTTGAACCAAGATGGTGACATTGATGATGAGATTTGGTACACCAGCGATGGTAATTTTCCTCAGCCATCTCAACCCATTACCTTTACAGCCGCACAACTGACTGATGTGGTCATTCAACCCATCGGGTTGGAGACTGAGCTGACCCTTCCCTACGTGGAACTCAATGGTCTCCCCTCCACCATTGGTTGTGACAACAACGCCAGTGCAGGGGCCAATCCCATCATTAACCCCAACTGTCAAGCCTATAGTTTGGTTTACAAAGATGGAACCTATTTCCGGGTTGCTTTCAAGGACAACGCCTTTTACATGGGGCGCGATCGTATGAATACCCGTGCCTTGAATGTGGATTTGGAATTGTTATCCAACAGGGTCAACAATCAGCTCAATGGAACCACACCCAGTGGAGATACCTGGTTAGCAGCCGGGGATGACCGTGATGATGCGTTGCTCGACGGTGGAATTGTCTATGCCTTCCGGGAAGACGGTGTCCGCGAGGATGCTATCGAACGGGCCCCAGGTGGGAACTGTCAAAACGCGGGAAATATTGGTAGCGGCTGTAACACCAATGTGATTACTGGCATCGATCCCCGTGTCAACCAGAATAATGGCATCAGCCCGAAATCGGTAAACTTCAACCCAGATCCCGACCGCCAAATTCATGGCTTCCGGATCATCAATGGAGAAGACATCTCACGCCCCACCCTTGGGGTACAACCCTTTGGTCTAAGTTTCATCTCCGATAACCCCGCCTTTGTTCAGGGAAACTTTAACTGCCATAAAACTCCTGGAGATAGTTGTGACAACGTCATTGAGGAATTTGAGGTCACTTTGTCAGATCAGAACAATTGGGGTCCGAACCGGTTCTATAACCAGCGTCAAAACACCAACCGACTCGACGATAACTTTGCAAATCCTGATGGGGACAGTTGGCGTTACAGTGAGTTCCTCGTCGATGGCTTTGCCATTCTCTCAGACCAGTTCTGTGATGGCAGTGTTGAAGACCTACTAATTGTCACGCCTGCCACTAGCTCTGTTGGCTTAGGTAATGAACTGAGACAGGCCTTGGTAGATCTTGGGCGAGATGCTTCCTCTGGAGAGGTGGACAACGTCTATGGTTGTTTCCGCAACACAGGCAGGCGTGTTACGTCCTATTCCAGCTTTCTACGTCCCAACGGGACTATCCCTGATAATGAGGTTTGGTTGCGTGAGAATCCAGCAGATGCTGGTTCACCGATTCGCATTGCTTCTAGTGGCAATCCGTTAGCATTCCTCAAGGGCATTGGGGATTTTGGCCCAGACGGTCAGTATGCCGGTAACTACTTAAGTCGAGCTAGCATCAATAACCCTCAACTGCGTCAGTCACTTGTTGAAGCTGCTGATGAACAGCGAGTCAATGCCATGATGATTAGTGGGATCACTCCATCCCGGGCACTCCAATCTTATGGAGGATTACATAACTTCCCTCGTTTCAATGAAGAGTGGCGAGATCGGGACGTCTTAATTTCTGGTTCTCTGATGCAATTAAGATTCAGTAATTACGCCACAGGACCCTATGACCATGATGCTTGGGAACCAACCGGTCCGAACTCAGCCCCAGTCGAGGCGGAGGTGATTGGTTACTACGGTCCTCCAACTCGTCTTTGGGGGTACGATGTTGCTCTACAACTGACGCGAGTTGGTCCTGTTTCCTCCCGGCAAACTCGCGTAGAACGGGTGCGGAGTGAGTTCTACCGAGAACCCTCTGCGGACGACTTGTACATTCAAAATCTCCGCTGTGCTGTTTATGATGGCAGGACCATTGACCCGCAAGCCACAGGTTGTTCTTAAATACTCGATCCCTTCCCCCCAGGTAAAATTCTAACGAGTTTGCCCGATGGGGGGGGAGTGCTTTAGCCCTGCTACCTCCTTAAGAGAAGATGATGACATACCTCACCCAGCCCTGGAAGCCACGCCTTCTGAGCTTACTTCAGAAACAACATCTGTTGACGGATAAGAACTCCGGTCTAACCCTAATTGAAGGGCTAGTCGCGATCTTAATTGTTTCGGCGGTGACTACTGCCATCACCCCGATGATGTTCCTTTCCGTTGCCACCCGGATTCAGAACCGACGGTCTGAGCAAGCTCTCCAGTTAGCCCATGGTCAGATTGACCAAATTCGAGTCTTGATGGAACAGGGAATCAATGATCAGACCGTAATTGATAGACAATTACCCCCACTCGCCGGTGAAAACAACGTTAATGACGTAGGTCCCCCTACGGGAATATTTAACAACTTACTCTCAACCAACTCCAGTTGTAACGATTTGACCGACCTGGGTCAGCTCAGCCCTAACCAAGCCTTTCCAGTCGACGTTAATGGGGATTGTGAAATTGATTTTTATATGCAAACCTTTCGAACGAATGAGGTCACCGCAGTTCTAAACAACAGCAACAATTCCATTGAAGTTCCCATTGTTTTCCGTATGGGAGTTCGGGTCTACTACCGCAATGCTGATTTTGGTAACCTAGAGACTGACCAGGCGTCCCTTGTCATGACAACTGGTGAAGGCCAACAGCGGACTCGCCCTTTGGCTAGCCTATTCACTGTGATGGCTCAGGGAGACACGACTTTATCCTTGGATAGATATCGTATCTTTTTGACGGATGAGGTTCGTCCGTAAACATGGACAAGTCAGGCTTGCAGTAAAAACTGTTGAATAATGTGTTTTTTGGTGAACTACCATGAATTTACAAAGAACCCTTTGGCACTACGTCGCCCCAGCCCTTCGCTCTCCTCGAACTCGTAGGAGGTCTGGGCATGACCTAGGATTTACCTTAACGGAAATCTTGGTATCTGTGATTATTGCTGGGATCATCATGTCTGGCTTGATGACACTCATGGTGGAGTTGTTGACATCTGATGCACGAGAAACGGCACGCACAGAGACTCAGCGAGAGATGCAAATGGCACTAGATTACATTAGTGCAGATATCCGGGAAGCTTTTTATGTTTATGATGGTCGGTGTTTGGAAGGTGACCAGGACGCCTGTGGATCCGGGTTATTCAATAGTATTAATATCCCTGCCAACAGTGTTCCAGTTCTTGCTTTCTGGAAGCTGGAAGATCTGCCTCCAACCGTCCTGAACAACGACTGTACTAACTTTGCTCAGCTTCCCCGGGGAATCCCCTGTGTATCGGGTCGAAGCAACACTTTGATTATCTATTATTTAACCCGCAATGAGGGAAATAATGGTAACGCATGGTCCGGTATGGCTCGGCTTCAGCGCACTGCTTACCGTCAGTTCAACAGTGACGGGACTCGAAATGACAACTTTGTCGATCCGACAGATAGTGAAATTGAGAATATGAGTTTTGATAACTGGCCCGCAGGTCAGGCAGTTACGCTACCGGCACCGATTACATTAGTAGATTTTGTCGATGACCGTCCAATGAGTGACATTGCCGACGCTCAAGATGTTGCTCAAGGAATGTCAGTTGATTGTCCAGATGGCTACAATCTCACCCCTGACGATTCAACCCTAAACAATAATGGATTTGGCGGAGTTCGTAATTTCTATGCTTGTGTTCTAGATGAGGTCGGGCGACGAAATAACATCGGCGACAGCAATAGCGATAGTGACACTGCCTTCAATCAGAAGGTTATTCTCTTCTTGCGGGGTAATGCTGCTGGTAAACCCGGGATTCGCAGTGCCAACGAAGGGTTCATGCCCGCGATTCAAACCCAGGTGCTTAACCGCAGTGTTCGTAGGAAAAGCCCTCGACGTTTTTAGAATTTAGAGGTTTCGAGATCTCTATTTTACCCCGATCTACTGGTTTGTGAGTTAAAAAATAAGAGCTGATGACTAAATTATTGTTCCAGTACCTAAATAACTTAAGAGGGCGAAGACGACGAGCGCTCACCTCCCTAGTAACTAATGAGGGCTTCACCACAATTGAAGTCTTAGTCGTTATCGTTATGTTAGGGATTCTGACCGCTATTGCCGCTCCGGGTTGGCTTAACTTTGTTAACAACCAGCGTGTCAAAAATGCTTCTGATGCTGCCCTACAATTGATGCGTCGCGCTCAATCACGAGCTAGCACTGAGAATCGCACCTGGGAAGCTAGTTTCCGTATTCAGGATGAGGTGATTCAGGGATCTACACATGCGGTCAGTGGTGGAGCACCTCTCTGGCAGACCTTAGCCCCTGAAGCAGGAACCTTGGTGACTCTTGACTTTGACAGCAGCACTCTAAGTCAGACCTGCGAGCATGGAGATCACTGTGTACGTTTTGAAGACCGGGGCGTGATCTCGTTAGATTCCGTAGAAGATCCTGACAATGAGTCGGGCACTCTAGCGCGGCTTGCCTTTAGATCCCGAGATGGTGGCGATGACGGACCTAGACGCTGCATTGTAGTAGCAACGATCCTCGGCTCTATCCGTACCGATCGCTGCGAAGACTAAACTCCTATGGGATGATGGATAGTCGCCAAAAAAAACAAGAAAGCGGGCGACCGGACTCGAACCGGCGACGTTCAGCTTGGGAAGCTGACATTCTACCACTGAATTACGCCCGCGTTAGCTAGTCCAAGACTGCGAAGGACTGCATTAATTGCCTATCCTAACACATCTGGGACTAGCCACAAGCCTTTTCTCAACTTAATCCGCCTTCCTAAGCCGACACCGCCTCAGCTCCAGAGCGGCGGCCCTGAGGAATGGCATAGTCGGGAATACAGTTCTCCTCCATATACTGGCGATACTCCCGCGCCTGACGATCGCAATCCTCGGCAGACCAACCACAATACTCCTGCAACACCTGGGACAGCACTTTCAGGGTCTGCAAGCCATAACAACTCTGCATGGCAATGGTGGTGCGTCGCCGCAGAATATCCGCCATGTGATAGGCATATTCCGATCGCACCCCATAGACAATCTGGGCCCGGATATCCGGTAACTCCGGCGTAATCGCCGCCCCTAGCTCGGGATACTCATCCACCAGAGCCAACACCTCCGCCGCCTTACGGCCATAATGATCCAGCAAATGATACAGGGTCTCCACCGAAAGGCGATCGCGATAGCGGTCCACCAACTGCGCCACCAAGGGGTCGTTCGGTAAAATCGCCCCTGGAAAGGGACGATGCAGCGTCGGACAAGGTGGCGCCGCTTTCTTCCACTTCTTATAGACCAAATCCACAATCTCCTGACCCACATGGCGGAACGTCGTTAACTTCCCGCCAATCAAGGAAATCAGATTACTCACCCCTTCCGAGCGGTGGTCAAAGAGAATATGCTTCCGAGTAATACTCCCCGCCGACCCCTTATCCACATAGGGCAAGGGCCGCACCCCAGAATAGGTGAACTTAATACTCTCACGGGTCAACTGAGCGCTGGGAATAATGTTATTCGTCTCCGTCAGCAGATAATCAATCTCCTCATCATCTGCCTTGACCCGATCCAATCCCCCCTCATAGGGTAAATCCGTCGTCCCAATCAACATCATCCCCAACCAAGGCACAATAAAGAACGGCCGACCATCGGTTTTTGCCTCCACATAGAGGGCACTCTCCGGCGCACCGGGAAAGCGACTCACAATAATATGAGACCCCTTGGTTCCGCCGATCTTGCGAGTTTGACCAATCGGCTGGGGTTCTCCATCCTTCAACACCCGGTCCACCCAGGGGCCCGAGGTATTAATCACCATTACATCCGCCGTTCCTTTCACCTCCAGGGTTTTTCCCGTCAACTTATCCTGACAGGTCACCTGAGTAATACGATCGCCCTGACGGTGTAACGCCGTCACCTCCACATAATTGAGACTCGTCGCCCCCGCCGACTCCGCATCCAGAATCGTCTCCAAACACATCCGTTCCGCCCGCGAGGCCTGAGCATCATAATACTGCGCCCCCCCATTCAAATTCTCCGGGTCCAAGCCGCGAAAATGCTGCTTAAACTTCCGCTTCGGCAACATCCGATGAGGCAGGAGAGTCTTATCAAAACTAAAAATATCGTAAAGAATCATCCCCGCCCAAATCTTCCAATAGGGGCGCGATCGCTTCCCATACACCGGAACCGTCAACATCAACGGATTCACCAAATGGGGCGCATTCCTCAGCAACAACTCCCGCTCATGGAGTGACTCTCGCACCAAGGGAAACTCAAAATACTCCAAATACCGCAATCCCCCATGGACTAAGCGCGTTGACCAGCTCGACGTACCGCTCGCAAAATCACCCTTCTCCAGAAGAATCGGTTTCAAACCCCGTAACGCCGCATCCCGAGCCACCGCAGCTCCATTCACCCCACCCCCAATAATAATCAGGTCGTAGGTTTGAGACTCGACGTGATCCAGATTTCGCATAATCCTTAACAATTAACCGTTGACAGTTGACAGAACGCCCTAGAGGACTTCAGACGGAGCGGCGGGCCCGAAACCCGCCCCTCTCCGTCATGACGGACGATCAACGTTTCACTCGTACCTAGGCTGTGACCGGTTTCTTCTCAGCCACCGTTTGATGTTCAGTCTTCTCGAAGATATCAAGCAAACGATCCGCCCAATGTTTCACATCATACTGAGTGACCGTTTGGTACATCTGAGCCATACGCTCAGCCTTCTCCTCCTCTGACAGACTCAAGGCCCGGTCAATGGCCTGATCCATACGGTCAATCGAGTAGGGGTTCGTCTGAATCGCTTCAGGCATTTCCACCGCCGCCCCGACAAACTCTGACAGAATCAAGGCCCCATCATTCCCCTCATGGGCCACCACATATTCCTTCGCCACCAAATTCAAGCCATCCCGTAAGGGAGTGGTCCAACAGATATCAGCAGCCTTGTAGTAGGCAATCAAGTCCGTGAAGGGAATCGGCTGAGTGAACAGGAGAATCGGAGTCCATCCTAATCGAGCATAACGTCCATTGATTTTCCCTGCCAGTTGCTCAATCTGCTGCTGTGCCGTGCGATACACCCGCATCCCAGCGGCCGCTTGCACACAGGTCATGACCAGATTGATTTTGCCATGTAAATCCGGGCGGCGCTCCAATAGGCGGCCATAGCATTCGAGCAGTTCCCGGTTCCCCTTCACATAATCGACCCGGCCAGCGGCGATCGCCAAGGTCCGGCCTTGCAGTTCTTGGCGAATTTCCTGAATCCGCTGTTGGGTTTCCGGCTTACCCAGGGTATTGAGAATATGCTCAGGATTGGTGCCTACCGGGAAGGCATCCACATTCACCAATTGCCCCTTATAGTTCAACTGGGTCACCATCTCCGGTTCTGCTAGAGCTGTTCCCGTGGGGGTAATATGCTCGGGGATCGCTTCTCTCTTGACCACATCCACCTCAAACAGGCTGCGGGCCACATTCACGAAGTTCTCCGAGTAACGGGGGATATGGAAACCCACCACATCACAGCAAAGGAGACTCTCGACAATGGCTTCACGCCAGGGGAGAATGTTGAAAATATCCACCGAGGGGAAGGGGGTATGGTGGAAGAAAGCGATGCGGGCATCGGGTTTAAGTTCCCGAATATATTTGGGGGCTAACCAGAGGTTATAGTCATGCACCCAAATCAGAGCATCGTCAGCGGCTTCAGCACAGGCGGCTTCGGCGAACTTCTTGTTGATGGCCTTGAAGTTCTCCCAATCGGAAGACTCGTAGGTGAAGTGATAGGGGAACGAGTGCAGAATCGGCCAGAAGGCTTCCTTACTGGTGATGTGATAGAAGTGCTTGACTTCGTCGGCGGAGAGGGGAATGCGAGCCACATCGTAGTTGCTGCCCTCAATTTGCACCCGTTCCTGGAATTTACTGCGCTGTTTAGCGGTAATCTGCTTCCAAGCAATCCAGGTTCCTTTTTCAACATTGTCAAAGAAGCCTTTGAGCGTGGGGACAATGCCATTGGGGCTTTTTTTGTCCACATACCGGGTGACCCCATTGTCATCGACCACCTCATCGTAGGGTTCGCGGTGGTAGAGAATGACCAAAGAAGATTTCATAATGTCTTGACTGTTACTAATGATGGTTGTCCTGTTGACGCTGGATAGAGACCGTCACGTAAACCTCTTGCTCGCGTGGAAGCCCCGTGTCTTTAGACCGGGGAGGAAACGCGACCGGGGGACTTTAGTCCCCGTCAATCTTTCAAGCATAGGCGTAACCATCCTTCCTGTGAATAGGTTTGCAGTATTTGTGGCTGATGCCTGCCACCCGTACAGAAGCGGTGGTAATATCAAAACTACCAGACGCACGGCAGAGAACCCGTCCTACATAGGAGCCAATTTTCTTCCCCGCTGTGACCGTAGCCGTCACAATGTCGCCAGTCTGAAAGCCTTTGTGAATTTGCCTCCTGGAGCGGTGACGAGTCGGGAATCCGTACTTATTCGTCCCGCACATCTGACGGGTTCCATGCCCCTTTGCTAAAATCAGCAACGGTTTTGACGTCAGAACTTCGAGTGATTCGACGGGTCCAACACAGGCAGCATCAAGCCAATGAGCTTTAGGTAGGTTGAGCCTCAGTCGATTGAACTTCGTTTGTCCGCCAGTTCCTGTGGTGACTGGGAGTCCTGTTGCTTTGAGAGCCTTGAACAAGGCCCATCGGGTCGAGTTAACGGCCGCCGCATCTTTAAGGGGTGATTTTGCCTGCCCCAGAAGACGACTCAGGACATCAGGCTGGCCCGATAAAAAATCCCGAATGTCCCCATGGCCTTTGGCTTGATTGCATGAGTGGCAAGCCAGGGTCAGGTTAGACACCCGGTCAGAGCCCCCCTTAGACCGAGGCTGGATATGCTCAACTTCAAGTGGTACATTTTGAGCCCCACAGTAAGCACAGGTTCGGCCCCACTTCTCCAACAGGTATTCCCTGACTTCATAGCCTTGTAATACTCCCTGCTGATACTCTATGCCTGAGATTTCAGGGTTTTCCATCAATTGCAGGTCGAACCGTACTAGCTCTTGAGCTATGCTGCCAACTGGGGCAAGTCTGCGGAATCGGTTAACCCAGGTCATTAGAGTATCTACTCGATGCTGCAAGCTGGGAGCTAACCAACCTTCGGGACGAGTCCGATTCAAGAACCGAGCTGGTCGATATCGGGTCTTGCGGTTTCGTCGAGAACGTCGGAGTTGACGACGGGACAGCAGTGCTTCCTTAATCTGCTGTCCTCGGTGCTGCAACTCGGCAGCAAAGATAATATGATTCCCTTGCTTCAAGGCAATTCCAGTGACTTTAGAGCCTGGGTCTAGTTTGAGTTCGAGGGGTTCAGGATTAGCGTCAACCTCCTTGTTGAGAATAATGGTGAATGGGTAGCGTCGAAATACCGATGCTTTCCCCGCTTTGAGTAGTGACCGTGCTACCCCGGGCTGGCAGGGTGTCAGGGGCTTGCGGTTGCTATCTAAAACGAAAACATGGTTAGACATTGTTGCGTCTCTTCTGATTGCTCGTAACGTTTGCCTCGCTAAGGTTCAGAGTCGGTACTTTCCCAATCGCACTGTCTTAACCCCTTAGGACTGTTTAACGATTCGGTTCTAGAGCCGGGAACTGGCACGCATTCCCGGGTAGGAACTTTAACTCTTGCTCTGAACGTAGCCAGTTAAGGCTTAAGCTGGTCAGCTACCTGAAAGCGGGAGGCACGAAGCCCCCGCGCTTCAGCCGGGGGTGCTGACGTTAGAAGGCTCTGCCATGATGCTTCAATCCGTCCCAAATGCCCCAAGCTCCCGGTTCGGGGCTAATGTAGGCATTGGGGAGCGATCGCGCAACATCTTTTAGCTTGGGTTCGGCATTTCCCACAACAATCCCCTGTAGCCCTGTTTCCAACAAGGAGCGATCATTGAGGGTATCTCCGGCGACCACCGTCTGCTCCCGGGGCAAGTTAAGGCTCTCTAGGGTTTTCAGTAGAGTTGCCCCCTTGGCAATACCCTTCGGCATCACATCCAAGAAGCGGTCAGCGGAGAGGATATAGTCGAACCCAGCGTTGGTAATTCGAGTCAATGTGTCTGACTGAAGTTGATTGGGGCTGTAGTAGTAGGATACGCGATATTGCGGGGTGATGGGTTGTAACTCCAGCCCCGGTTCCCCTTCTAGGAGCGATCGCACCCGTTCGTTGCTATTGTCCCAAGTCTGGGCAATCCAATCTTGAACCGCCGCTACCGGAGTGAAACTCTGGCCACAGGTGACTGTTGTTCCCACATCGGCAATGATGTAGTCCGGCTGAGGAAAACCCGGCTCACTGTAGAGTTGACGAACCAAAGCCAAATCTCGACCGGTGACAAAGACGAGAACGACGTTTTGGCGATGGTCTTGTAAATACTGGTAGAAGCGCGATCGCTGTTCTACGGTTCCTCCTAGAAACGTTCCATCGAGATCCGTTGCTAGCACTAACCGCTCATCAACACCCATTCAACAGTATCCTCTATCAAACGCTATCTAGGAGATGGGAATTTCCCCCGACTTGACCCCGAGGCTGCCCCTGGCTCTGGTCGAGACGGGTGAGATTATCAAAGGTTGACCTAGGTTTCAGCAAAGTTAAACTCGCCTTAACCCAGTCCCAGTGAAACGTTGCTGATTTAACTCAGCAGTATTTGTTTAGTACATCATACACACAACGCCCAAAAATCTCAAGCCACGCCGCCCGGAGCAGCTAACCTCCCGGTTTGTGCCTGAGGTCAACTCTCGGTTAAACTCTCAGATAACCGGAAACAGGGGCGTATGACCTGTAAACACCCAATGGCTTCCCTAACCTCTGAACCTTGCTAAGCCCATGCTCTATTTCCACCAGAACCCGTCGCCCCAGACCGAGTCTGACCCCAACGCCCCCTCTCTACAAGGGCTAATCAGAGACGATGAAGCAGAAACCTTGGTCTTACTCGATTGGGTCTTCCCTCCCAGCAACTCGGACTCCAGCCCTCGCCGTCATGAGTCAGTTCTGCTACGACTTCCCAAGCGGCAACCGGACTCCCCCCAGCCCCCGATGACCGCTGAGGTCTCCTCACCAAGCCAGGTTTCTCCTTTGGATGGGGTCGTCCCTCCCCGCCGTGAGCCGGAGCCAGAAATTCCCCAACACTCCCTCTCCCTCGGCTTAGCCGTTGGCTTGGGGGTCAATCTTTTGGCGTTAGTGGGGGGTATCTATTTGTTGCAAGGGACCATTCCCCCCTCCTCCATAGCTCACGTGGAACAGAGTCACCCCCGTCACGCCTCCGAGTCTGCCGAACGACAGCAGCTCGACGCTCAAGCCCAAGCCTGGATTGAGTTGGCACAGCGTCGGGCCCAACAGCGAGACTTCCAAGGGGCTATCATTGCCCTAGAGCAGATTCCCGTGGGGAGTTCCTACTATCAAAACCTGCAACCTAAGTTACAGGAGTACCGGCAACAACGAGAAATCCGTGCCACCTGGCTGTTGCAACAGGCCTATGACCAAGCGGCTAAGGGTGAGTTTAGCCAAGCGTTGGGCTATTTATACCAAATTCCTCCGGGAACTGAGGCCCGCGATCGCGCCCGGGCCAGACTCGCTCAATACCAAGAGCAAAAAAGCATCCGCGCCACCTGGCTGTTGCAACAGGCCTATGACCAAGCGGCTCTGGGGCAGTTTTCCGAGGCGATCGCCTATTTACAACAAATTCCCCAAGGAACCCCAGCCTACTCCACGGCACGGCTGAAATTAGACGAATATCGCCTCAAAGCCCAAGGAGGAGCCTCTCCGGTTTCCTATCGTGGCTAGGGCAACCCAGAAAACGGTCTCGGTTTGATGTCAGGTCATGGGTGGTTTTTGGGGTTGATGGTTCTGCAACAAATCGTTAACAGTCATTAATAATGTTTGCGCCGCTGTACCCCCATTTGTACCGAGTCTTAGCCCCCATGTTTCCCGATTGTCTCTGGTCCGCTGAGCCAGAGCAACCTCTCGTCTGTCTCAGCTTTGACGACGGACCCCATCCCCAGTACACCCCGCAACTGTTGGAGGTTTTAGAGCATCTGGGGGTGACCGCTAACTTTTTCTGGCTGGGAGCCGCCGTCCGTCGTTACCCGGATGTTGCCCGCGAGGTTTTCCGACGAGGCCATTGGTTAGGATTACATGGAGACACGCACCGGGCCTTCCCACAGATGCGTCCTGAGGCCTTGCAGGCCAGTTTAAGCGCCACCCAAGCCGCTATTGCTAACGCCTGCGATCGCCCCCTAGACTGGGTTCAAACCCATGTCCGCGATGTGCGCCCCCCCAATGGTCTCTTTACCCCCAAAACCCTACAGTTACTCCACTCTTGGCAATATCGTCCCGTCATGTGGAGTGTGGTGCCAGAAGACTGGCGTTGTCCCGGAGTTCAACGAGTGTGCGATCGCATCATGAAACAAGTCGAACCCGGTTCCCTGATTGTTCTCCATGATGGTTCCTATGGCGGTCAGGATGTGGCGCAAACAACCTTAACAATTGTTGAGCAGCTACAGACGAAAAGCTATCAATTTGTTAACATTCAAGAATTATGGCATCTTAAGTCAGGACTTGAGAGTGGCTAGATGCAAAAAGTTGCGTTAAATTACACCTGAACACCTTGAAACGCTGTTGCAGCAACTCCTAAGCCCCGATTCTTGATATTTCCTATGACGTCGTCTGAGTTTCCCAGCCAAAGGTCTATACAAACAACTAGACCCGGTTGACCGAGTTTTTATGAATCTAACGGCGCTCATTCCTCAGCCGCTTTGGGCCCCTAGAGGGCATTTTGAGTAAAAGCGGTTAAAATCAGGGAGGTATTTCTTAATCTTTGTGGTCCCGTAGCCATTGCACCGGTGACCTCGGGGTTGGATGGCCCTCAGATATCAATGAAATGGGGTCTGGGTATTATCCGGCTCAACCGTCTCAATGATTTTTCCAACCAATTGCCAACCGTACCAGATCTTAGGGAATTTGGGTTAAGCTGAGAAAGCTTTTTACAACCTACCTAAGATTTGACGGTGAACGGTCTAGCCGAAATGGCATTAGATCGTTTAGGATCACGCAGCACATTCTACATCATCATCAGTCGAATCACATCGAGTCAAGAGGAACGCGACATGACCCAGGCGAATAATGTACTTACCATTCAATCCAGCACCCTACCAGGGGTCGGTCGATCTGGAAATGAAATCGATCTACTTATGCAAGACGAAGCGCGACCAGACGAAGGAGTCGTCGAGAACGACTCGGAGGAGAACTATATCCCCAGTTCCGCTGAGACAGCCAGCAAACCCGGAAAAACTCGGTCAAAACGCAAGGCTGCCCCCAAGAAAAAACATTACACCGAAGATTCGATTCGCTTGTACTTACAAGAAATCGGACGGATTCGCTTGTTGCGTGCCGATGAAGAAATTGAACTAGCTCGTCTGATTGAGGACTTACTCTACATCGAGTCCCTGCAGGAAGAGTTTGAAGAGGAGTATGACCGTCTCCCCAACGCTGAGGAATGGGCAAAACTCGTCTGGATTGCCGATCCGATTCGTGAACGTCTGACGGAGGAGAAAGGAGAAAAACCCGATACCCTCGAAGAGGTTTGGCCCCTCGTCTTAGAAGCCTTAGGGGAACCGGAAACGGCTAAATCTTGGGCCAAACAGAGTCGCAAGTTTAGCAACAGCTTCCGCAGTCGCCTCTACCGCGATCGCCGCGCCAAAGACAAGATGGTGCAGTCGAACCTACGTCTGGTGGTCTCCATCGCCAAAAAATACATGAATCGGGGCCTATCTTTCCAGGATCTGATTCAAGAAGGAAGCTTGGGCCTGATTCGCGCGGCTGAGAAGTTCGACCATGAGAAAGGCTATAAGTTCTCCACGTACGCCACCTGGTGGATTCGTCAGGCTATCACCCGGGCCATCGCGGACCAATCCCGGACGATTCGCCTCCCCGTCCACCTCTATGAGACCATCTCCCGCATCAAGAAAACCACCAAACTCCTCTCCCAAGAAATGGGCCGCAAACCCACGGAGGAGGAAATCGCCACTCGCATGGAAATGACCATCGAGAAGCTGCGCTTTATTGCCAAGTCCGCTCAACTCCCCATTTCTCTGGAAACGCCCATCGGTAAAGAAGAAGATTCTCGCCTGGGGGATTTCATTGAGTCGGATGGTGAAACTCCCGAGGATCAGGTGTCTAAAAGCCTATTGCGGGAAGACCTCGAAAGTGTCCTCGATACTCTCAGCCCCCGGGAACGGGATGTGTTGCGCCTACGCTATGGCTTAGATGATGGCCGCATGAAAACCCTAGAAGAAATTGGGCAAATCTTCAATGTGACCCGTGAGCGCATCCGCCAAATTGAGGCTAAGGCCCTACGGAAGCTGCGTCACCCCAATCGCAACAGTATTCTGAAGGAATACATCCGCTAACCTCCCCCAATCACAATCATCTGAATTTTCCATAGAACGACGACCCCGCATTCCTTACGGTGATGCGGGGCTTTGTTTACGGATTTATTCCTTAGTTGCGGGCCACCCCTTCTTCCCGTGCGGCCCGTTGGACGGCGGCCGAGACGGCTGTGGCCACTCGCTCATCAAACACCGAGGGGACAATGTATTCCCGATTCAGTTGAGTGGGGGACACCAGAGAGGCGATCGCACTGGCCGCCTCAATATACATATTGACAGTTAAATCCGAGGCGCGACAGTCCAGGGCCCCCCGGAAGATCCCGGGGAAGGCTAAGACATTATTAATCTGGTTGGCATAGTCACTGCGGCCCGTAGCAATCACCGCCACCTGGGATTCAATTAACTCCGGTTGAATTTCCGGGATGGGGTTGGCCATCGCCATGACAATGGCATCCTCGGCCATAGTATCCACCATCTCCACCGTCAAGACTCCCGGGACACTCACCCCAATAAACACATCCGCGCCCTTCATCGCATCGGCCAGACTTCCACCCTGATCCACGGCGAAGGCTTGTTTGTCCGCTTGCAGGTCGCGATCGCGGGAGATAATCCCCTTCGAATCACAGATGATAATCTCCTGGGCCCCGGATTTTTGCAACAGGCGGGCGATCGCCAATCCAGCGGCCCCCGCCCCATTCATGACAATACGGATGTCTTCTAGGGACTTATTCACCAGGCGTAGGGCATTAATGAGGGCCGCCAGGGTGACAATGGCCGTTCCATGTTGGTCATCATGGAAAATGGGAATATCCGTTTCCGCCCGCAAGCGCCGTTCAATCTCAAAACAGCGCGGCGCGGCAATATCTTCCAAGTTCACCCCCCCAAACACCGGCGCAATCCGTTTGACGGTTTCGACGATCTCATCCACATCCTGAGTGTTGAGGCAGATGGGGAAGGCATCAATGCCAGCAAACTCCTTAAATAACATGGCCTTGCCTTCCATGACGGGTAAGGCGGCTTCCGGTCCGAGATTTCCCAAGCCTAACACCGCACTGCCATCGGTGACGATCGCCACCATATTGCCTTTGACGGTCAAGTTATAGACTTGGTTGGGGTCTTCGGCAATGGCATTACAAATTCGTCCCACCCCGGGGGTGTAGGCCATGGCCAAATCCGACTGATGTTTGAGGGGGAGACGGCTTTCGATGCGGATTTTGCCGCCGCGATGTAAGTTGAAGGTGCGATCGTACACCTCCAGTAACTCAATCTCGGCTAAGGCCTTCACCGCTTGCACAATCCGTTCGGCGTGTTCCGTACTCGACGCATCCACCGTCACATCCCGAATTGAGGTGTAACGACTCTGTTCAACTAAATCAATTTGTCCAAGATTCCCACCCACTGAGGCGATGGAACCGACGACACCGGCCAACATTCCGGCGCGGTTCGGCAGTCGGAACCGTAGGGTGAGACTGTAACTGGGATTGGGGGTCAACTCTACCATGATTGTCTTTTGCCGCTGATTTGCAATTTCTCTGTCATAACGCAAAAGCGGCTCATTGAGAAATGGTTTGTCAACTCCTGACGACTTTGCGGCAAGAGGCATAACCCACCCCTGCCCCTCCCAGGAGGGGATGGCAAGAGGCATAACCCACCCCTGCCCCTCCCAGCTAATCTTGTAGGGGTTTATCAGGTCGAGTGAAAATCTTGAGCCAAACCGTCACTTGAGGGGGCGATTGACTAGCCAGACCACTAGCCCGACCCAAGATTAACCCAACTTTACGCCAAATCCGAGCCACGGCTGTGACTTTCCCGGATGAGGGAGCCCACGGTAAGACATTATACAGAAGGTCGGGTTCAAGATTGGGGAACTCGACCGGGTTGAGACTCTTAAAAGCGACCGAGACCAGAGCGGTCGTTGGCACAAAACCTGTGTCAAGTCCAGAAGACCTCTAGCTCTCAACCCCGGAAGACCCCAGAGAAGCTAGCTTCATAAAGAAAAAGCGGTCCAGAGCCGTGGCCAGCACTTTCACTCCCGGAAAGGGTTGTTTTTTCGACGGGGCAAAGCCAATCAGTTTAGTTAAGGCTAAGACGGCCTGACCAAGAGAAACGATTTTTTGAGAGGAGACCTTCTCTAACAAGGTCACCTCCTCCGAATCAAACACCACCTGGGCACATTGTTCAGGATTTTCCCGAATCCCATGAGTCAGGGCCAGTAGCTGCCAGGCGACCACTGAATAAAAGCTCAAGGCGTTGACTAGGGTATGGATATCATCAAACTGTAATTTTTCCACATTCAAGGCTCCGGACTTGAGAGTGTAATGAAAGCGTTCG
The DNA here is from genome assembly GCF_023983615.1 of Phormidium yuhuli AB48. Lineage (GTDB taxonomy): Bacteria > Cyanobacteriota > Cyanobacteriia > Cyanobacteriales > Geitlerinemataceae > Sodalinema > Sodalinema yuhuli. The sequence goes on from NZ_CP098611.1 coordinate 3,718,140, forward strand.
ACTTGCCATCTGAGGGCATAAAAGCGGGTTACCCGTATCACCTGCTCTCGGGTCTCAATTGGCAGACTGGTCAATAAATACCAAGTAGCCGCTTCTTGGGTAGGGGACAGCTCTTCCTGGGTTTTCACGTCGACACAACGGATTTCCTCGGCGACGACCAAGGATAAACCTTGCGTTTTATGCTTTCTGGGACTTAACTTTTTCTCCGGATAAACGTTGACCGCCCCAGCTCTTAAGCGAAGAGTCACCTCCACTTCTCGGTTTTGACGCTCAATCCGTATCCGTTCATAGCCAAAGTCTTCCAACTCCTCGGGAATCTCGGCGAGTTTAGCCACCACTTGGCTCGAGGCGACTTCCAAGTTTCGCTGTTGATACACCCGGACGATGAATTCGACATTGTCTTCTCGGGGAGCTTTGAACAGGTCAAACACGTCTCCTTCTCGGTCTTCGACTGAGACAAAGCACTTGCTCGATTGCCTCGCTTGCTCATTGATGGCATCTAGCCCCTTGAGCCATTTACAGCTTTCTTTTTCTCCTTCGGCTAGATTCAGTCCCCCCTTTCGAGTCCAATATTGTTGTCCTAACAGTCCTAAGGGCAGACCGGACTCGTTCACCAGGAGGACATTGTGTTGTATGACTCCTCTGACTTTTCCTTGGATTACCCCTAGCCCCGACATCTCCTTGTGTCCTGAGTAGTTGTAATAGGTGGTGTCTTGGGCGGCAATCACATAGTCCCCTTCTGTGGCTGAGGCTCGTTCCCTTGTCGCTTCGATATGTCTCGATAGCATCACATCTTGGGTCATTTGCTTATGGGAGAACAGACGGGCAACGGTTTGGCGAAAACTGTTACCCATACATTGAGAGAATGATAAGTTGGGTTTGCTACAGGCCAGGCTATAGGCTTTCTCTAGACTTCTTTGAACTTGGGGTCGGAATAGTCCTTGGCTGCTGAACTCGCTCATCGGGGGCTTCTCTCAACTTGGCTCGGTCACCTATTTATCTTGTCAAATTGGCGCGACGGTCAGCAACCCCCTTCTCTTTTTCCCGAGCACCCCCCGGCGAGGGCTTGCTGCTGCCATGACCAGTCTGCCCCTGAAGCTTTCGCGTCAGCTCTGCCCCTAAGATAGGCAGAGCTGACTTGAGAGGGTCCCCTTGTTCTCTTTCTCTCCGGCTACTGCTGCTGCCCCTCCATCGCCCCTGACCGGGGCGACTTGACTCAAGACTTTCACTGGGTTTCACAAACCCCTACAAGATTAGCTCCCAGGAGGGGATGGCAAGAGGGTAGGGTGCGTCCCGGCTGCATTCAATTTTTGGCTTTACGCAACTCGGCTCAAACTGCCGGAACGCACCGCTTTGAGGCTGCATCCAAATCTTTGGCCTCGACCAAGGGGGTTAAAACTGCCGGGACGCGCTGTATTGTGGCGTTGTGGCGTCTTCGTGGCTGAGGAGCGATCGCCCCTCACCGGTCAGTTCGGGAACCCGTACTAGCCCCTAAGTTGCAGTGGGGTCTGCTTCTGGGCTACATTAGCACTCGTAGGTCGAGAGTGCTAAATCACTCACACCGATCACGAAATCAGGTTAACTGTCCACCGCTTCGGAGGCTGTTTTCCCAGACCCGTTGACCGGAGCGACCTCAATAAGACTAACGTAACTTGTAAATTTTTGGAGAGTCTTTCTATGGCAGCCGTATCTCTGAGTGTTTCCACCGTCAAACCTCTCGCAGACCGTGTTTTTGTTAAGGTGAGTGCCTCGGAGGAGAAAACCGCTGGTGGTATCCTCCTGCCCGACAGTGCAAAGGAAAAACCCCAAGTCGGTGAAATCGTCCAAGTCGGCCCCGGCAAACGCAACGACGACGGGACTCGGCAAGAAGTAGATGTCAAAGTCGGAGACAAAGTGCTCTACTCCAAGTACGCCGGCACCGATATCAAACTGGGTAGCGATGAGTTCGTACTTCTGTCTGAAAAAGACATCCTGGCGATCGTTCAGTAGAGTCTAAGGATCACCTCGATTTCATCCATTTTTCTGTAAATTCATCCCCCAAGAGTTACTATGGCAAAACGCATCATTTATAACGAAAACGCCCGCCGCGCCTTAGAAAAAGGCATGGACATCCTCGCTGAATCCGTTGCCGTTACCCTCGGCCCCAAAGGTCGCAACGTGGTTCTAGAGAAAAAATTTGGCGCTCCTCAAATCGTCAATGATGGCATCACTATCGCCAAAGAAATCGAACTAGAAGACAACATCGAAAACACCGGTGTGTCTCTGATTCGTCAAGCTGCATCCAAAACCAACGACGCCGCTGGAGACGGAACCACCACCGCGACGGTTCTGGCTCACGCCATGGTGAAAGAAGGCCTACGCAACGTCGCTGCTGGGTCCAACGCGATCGCCCTGAAACGGGGTATTGACCGCGCCACCGCCTATCTGGTGGAGAAAATCGCCGCTCATGCGCGTCCTGTGGAAGATTCCACCGCGATCGCCCAAGTGGGAACCATCTCCGCCGGGAACGACGAAGAAGTCGGCCAAATGATTGCCAACGCCATGGACAAAGTTGGCAAGGAAGGGGTCATCTCCCTCGAAGAAGGGAAATCCATGACCACCGAACTGGAAATCACCGAAGGGATGCGCTTTGACAAAGGCTACATCTCCCCCTACTTCGCCACCGACACCGAGCGCATGGAAGCGGTGTTGGATGAGCCTTACATCTTGCTGACGGACAAAAAAATCAGCTTGGTTCAAGACTTAGTTCCTATCCTGGAACAAGTGGCTCGTTCCGGCAAACCCCTACTGATTATCTCCGAAGATATCGAGAAAGAAGCCCTGGCGACCCTCGTGGTGAACCGTCTGCGCGGTGTGCTGAACGTGGCTGCTGTCAAGGCTCCCGGATTCGGCGATCGTCGTAAAGCGATGCTCGAAGACATCGCCGTTCTCACCGGCGGTCAAGTCATCACCGAAGATGCGGGTCTGAAACTCGAAAGCGCCAAATTGGATATGCTCGGCTCCGCTCGCCGCATCACCATCACCAAAGACAACACCACCATTGTCGCTGAAGGTAACGAAGCCGAAGTTAAAGCTCGTTGCGAACAAATCCGTCGTCAAATGGAAGAAAGCGATTCTTCCTACGACAAAGAAAAACTGCAAGAGCGTCTGGCGAAACTCTCCGGCGGTGTGGCGGTCATCAAAGTTGGTGCAGCTACTGAAACGGAAATGAAAGACCGTAAGCTGCGCCTCGAAGATGCCATCAACGCCACGAAAGCGGCGGTTGAAGAAGGGATTGTTCCCGGTGGTGGAACCACCTTGGCGCACCTGGCTCCTGGCTTAGAAGAGTGGGCCAACAGCAACCTGGAGAGCGAAGAACTCACCGGTGCGCTGATTGTGGCTCGCGCCTTGACCTCTCCCCTGAAACGCATCGCTGAGAACGCCGGACAAAACGGTGCAGTGATTGCTGAACGGGTGAAGGAAAAAGACTTCAACGTTGGCTACAATGCCGCTAACGGTGAATTCTGCGATATGTTCGATGCTGGTATTGTTGACCCCGCGAAAGTGACCCGTTCTGCGACCCAGAATGCGGCCTCCATCGCCGGTATGGTCTTGACGACCGAGTGCATCATCGTCGATAAACCCGAACCCAAAGAAGGTGCTGGCGCTGGCGCTGGTGCTATGGGTGGCGATTTCGACTACTAAGAGATGGCTCTGGGGTGGTTCGTCCACCCCAACTCCGGTGTGTCCTTGGATGCACCTCCCCTCGCAACGGGTTTGCGGGGGGTTTTTGTTTGGAGTCTATATCTGCCAGAACTCCGGAGAGGATTTCGATCAGCCAGTCGGTTGTGAGGCTAAAGCGGTTCTGGATTTTGCCGTTGTCGTCTGCGGCAATGTTGCGCCACTGGAAGACGGCGATGTCAGGAACGAGAGAGCGATCGCCGAAGGTACAGCGGAGTTTGAGGAAAGCGTAGGCGCGTTGTTCGGGCTATCCGATGGGGTTGATTTCGTCAGTGAGACGGCCTTGCAAGATGCTGTGCTTTCCCTGGGCTAAGGGAATACTGTCGGGTTGTTGTGACGGCTGCCATGCAGGTTTTAGGGAGTCTGTTTTGAGTTCAATTCTAACCTTTCTGAAGGATGACACTGACTTTGTCTGCGGATAGGTGGCGATTCAAATCGATTGCATCTCAAAAGATTAATCTTGTGCGAAATTTAGCCCAAAAAACTCCTCTTGATCTAGCTTTTCCTTAAAGTCTATACGAAGTAAATTTCTCGCTGTACTACTAGAGGAAGATGCGTCATAGCTAGACAGGAATTCTTCAAACTTATCAACAACATCAGAAACTGCAATCTCTTTAGACGTATTAAACAGTATATACATGATATAAAACGCCTTACTCTCAAGATCGTCTAAGGTATGAGAATTTCTATATATATCCTTTATTTCCTTGTACTTTTTGACATAATCAACACTCTTCTCTACGACATCTCCCTTACCAAAAAGTTGATCATAATACTTCGTCTCGTCAAATATATCTTTCTTGCGATTAGATACGTTGTATGGAAATCCTTCTATGGCAAACAAAATCTGCCCAAACTTTTCCATTGTTATTTTATATTCGTAGTCTTTGTCTATAGATATTCCAGTGTCACCAGTTTTTCTGGAGTAAATGATGTTATGGCTGTCCAGAAACTGTTCTAGCTGTATCTGCTCCGAGCGCATTGACTTCAACTCGATTATTGAAATCGAATTCTGGCTGTTTGTGTACTCTGCAACCTTGTTGGAAGTTTCATCTCCTGAATCAACAGGAAAAATCCTGAGCAAGACCGATGCTTTACTCAGATATGTTTCAATATTTATTCTGTCTTCCTGGTTAAAGCTGTGAATAGTTCTTAGGGTTTGACCACCGTTGAGAACTTGGAGAGAGTCGATTTCTAGCTTGTAAAAACGCTCTGCGTTAATGGGCGTGCATTTAATAGACTTTGCAGTTAGCGTGAGACCATTATTATACAAGAAGAATTTACTTGGTGCGTTGCGTAGAGTCTGCTTTATCTTGGCGTTATATTTAGAGCCTATAACAAGTCCTCTTACATTATCAAAAAGTACAGAATAGTCTAAATCGACACTTGCTAACTCACTTGTATCGTCCAGCATTGTTTGTTGGCGTAAACTCTCGTTATTGCAGGTAATTCTTATAAGTTCATCGACCTTTAAGCTGAAAACGTAAGACTTTTCTGTACTCATTGAATCTTCTGAGAAGCTCAATAGATCGTCTATTCCAACAACTAAGCTTGCCTTAACTGGTTTTGGCCGGATAGACATCAGCTTTTTTATCTCAGGTATCGCGATGCATATGACCTCTGACTCAAACTCATTTTTAAATACATCAAAGCCCGAGAAGTCAGGATTAATAGGCTTATCTTCATTACTAACGTTGTAAAGGTTAATATTCCATGCACGCTTTTCTGAAAGCTTCTTAACAATCTCTTCAGCTTTCTCTTTTAACCTCCCTGATAGGTTTTCTAGTTTTTCAGAAGTCACAGCGGAAAAGAAAGCAACAGAGTCTAGAGTTTTCTTCTCTGCTTGAGCTTTGTCAGGCTTATAGCTCTCACGGTATGCAAAGTTGAAGAGCTTTATTTCTCTTTCATCTTCATCAATGTATATTGCATCTATTCCATAATCTTTCTCGTTTCTTCCAAAAACAATTTTATTAAAATCCGTATCGTATATCATAGGTACGAGAGCCTCAAATACGTCTCGCTCTCGTGTGTAGTGTTCTAGGATATATACGTAGAATCCTAGGCGAGCCTTTTTCTCATCGGAAAGATTTTCGTCATTGAAACTGAAATACTGGCGTAGGTAGTTATAGTATTTCAAGCATTTTTGTTCGAGAATCAAGTAGTCATTACGGCTCATGCCCTGCACCTCTTAAGATTATGTCAATTTCTAGCTGAATCAATAAATATTACAACTAACAGGATGTCTAAAAAGTGGTAATTGTGACCCTTCACACCTTGTATCTTAACGACAGAATAAGGGTTTTACCATCTTCAAGTAGGAACCCAATACCCAATTAAGGTTGTTGGCAGAACTTCTCTGACATCCTCTAACCTGCTACAACAAAGTTAACGAGCTTCTTACGAACATCAACAATGTTTCGCTATCTTCATTGCAAACCTCCAACTCATACGCTTCATTCCTATGATACTCCATGATCGTCCCACCCTCTGTTGGGCACTGGTCAGTCAAAGCATGATAGCATGGAGCGCGGATGTAGAGAGTCCAGAGCCAATGCATTGTCCTCACTGCCAGAGCCAATCCGTAGTCAAAAATGGGAATCGTTGTCGGAAAGACTAGCAGGTGGTACTGTACCACCGCTGCCGCAATTGCGGCCGTAACTTTAACGACCGTACAGGTACACCCATGGTACGACTACGTAACGATTCCACGATAGTAGAGTCTGCCCTCAAAAGTCGAGGTGAAGGAATGGGGGTAAGGGCGACTGGGCGGGTGTACGGCAAATCTCATGCGACGATTCTACGATGGGAGGAGCGACTCGCCGGTCAAAGTGCCGCTTGGTCTCCCCCGGCTCCGGCAGATAGTGAAGCTCACCCTCGAAGGAGATGAACTGTACACTCGCGTAGGCGAGAATCTCCCCCCCCCCAGTGACAGTCGTGGCTAGACCCTCACCTTCTTGGAGCGTGAGAGTCGCTACTGGGTGACGGCTGAGGTGGGAGGCAAAGACGAAAACTTGTTTAACCGAGGCGTGGAGTCGATTTGGCGTTGGGCCTCAGCCCCCACGACAGTTCGTTGGTTCACCGATGGGGAGAGACGCTACGGCAAAGCCTTATGGCTGTTGGCCAGTGAATCCCTCTCGAGACGGGGGCTGGCCGCAACCTATCCATTCCGTCGAGTCTGGCGTGAAGGATTGGAAGTCGCCATCAAGATTAAAGGCTCTCAAGGTCGACGTCGGGTAGTCTGGCTCAAAGGAGAGCATCCCTACACGGCTATCAGTCTTGCCGGCGAAGTCCACGCGAATCATAATGAGGCCTAGAAAGCAGCCATTAGAAGGCGCACTCAGCGCCTACCGTAGGCGACAGAACCTCTAGGCCAAGACCAGGGAAAGATTACCGCGAAGTTTAGATGTCCAGCAGCTACTGCGTAACTGGGTGCGTCCTCACTGGGGATTGGGAAAACAAACCACCCCAGCGATGGCAATGGAATTCATAAATCGCCCGGTTACGATGGCTGAATTACTCAATTCCAGGGGCTTTGATGACCTCCTACTTTAACAAACCAGGGCCAAAACCTTAAGTTTAAGGTAATAAAGCACGCAGTAGCTCCCTAAGACTCAAATCATGAAAGTCAAAGCGGTGATAAAAATGTTAGAGGATGATGGATGGTATCAAGTCCGAATTCGGGGAAGTCATCGACAATTTCGCCATTCTACAAAACCGGGTACAGTGACGATATCGGGAAAACTCAATGTCGATATGCCCCCTGGAACCCTGAATAGTGTCTTAAAATAAGCAGGATTGAAGTAAGGAAAATCAACCGTGAACCAAGCCTATCTAAACTACACAATTATTATTGAAAAAACAAGTTCTAGCTATGGAGCTTACGTCCCAGATTTACCTGGATGTGTAGCTGTAGGAAACAGTAAAGAAGAAGCCTTACAACTGATTCAAGAGGCGATTGTCTTCCATCTTGAAGGAATGCAGGATGATGGACAATTGATTCCAGAACCCATTTCAACTAGCGAGACGGTGAGGGTATGTCTAAAACAAGATTAACGTCCATCCAAGACTCATCAGGTTAGTTAGTCTCATGGAAAGTCTTACGCTCTAGCTCTGTTGACGGGGCTTAACAATGAAAGCCAAGTCCCTCAATTGGGGCGATCGCCCACTGAAGACCGACTCAAACCGGCGATCGCCCCCTCCAAACATCACCCCATCAACAAGACCGTATCAATGACATGAATAATCCCATTATCCGCTTCAATATCCGCTTGAATCACCGTCGAATTTTTCACCTCAAACCCATCGGAACAATCAATCGAGATGGGTGACCCTTCCACCGAGGTCACTGACCCCATTTGAGCGAGGTCCGCCTGAGTCAACTTTCCTGAAACCACGTGGTAGGTTAAAATTCGACCCAACTGGGGGGGATTCTGAACCAGAGATTCAACGGTTCCCGGTGGAAGTTTCGCAAAAGCGTCATCCGTTGGGGCAAATACCGTAAACGGTCCAGGACTTTTGAGCGTCTCAACTAAATCTGCTACTTTAACAGCGGTGACTAAGGTTTCAAATAACCCTGCACTGACGGCAATATCAACAATATCAGCCATGAATTCCTACCTCATGTATTAGCCAATGTTCAAGCCAATGGCATTAACAAGTTTAACAGGAATTTCTCCTTGACCGTCAGGCCATCTGCGATAACATCAGCCCAGTTGTCAGATTGGCGGCTGTGAGGGCTATCCACAATATCGAAGACTAAACTCCCAGCCTGTCACCCCATCGCCTAGATCTTCATGATATCGCTCTGATTCCAGTCTTACCAGATAGGACATCAGGTATAATGAGATCTGATCTCATACCCTTAACCTGAAATGTTCCTAAGAGGGGGGCGATATGTCCAATAACTATAGCTACGACTTGCGCCAAAAAGTCATTAAAGCCATTGAAGTCGATGGCATGAAAAAATCAGAAGTCAGTCAAATTTTTGGCATTAGCCGTAATACCATTTATCTTTGGCTCAAGCAAAAAGAGGAAACTGGAGACGTTCAACCCCGAGAGTATCGACCTCCCGGCCATGGTCATAAAATTAAAGATATCGCTAAGTTCCGCTCCTTTGTTGAGGAACATGCTGATAAAACTCAATCGGAGATGGCAGAGTTATGGGACGACGACATCAGCCAAAAAACCATATCACGCTGGTTAAAAAAACTCGGATTTATCCGCAAAAAAAATCGCTGGGTTTTGAGTAAAAAATGAGGCAAGAGGGTCACCACAGAGGCGCAGAGGACACAGAGAAAAGACGTAGGGGCGTACCGCAAGTGGCGCGCCCTCTTCCGGCAAGAGGCGAGAGGGCCTAAGGGGTCGGTCCCCCAGTCCTACCCCAAGCGACGGGCGATCGCCCCCTCATACATCTGACGCATCTCAGATAGCGAAAGACTCAACAACCCTTCCCCCCCAGAAGATACCTGCAACGACTCACCAGACACCGTCCCCAGCCGTTGCCAAGACCCCGATAACTGCTCCTGCAAATGCGCCTCCCAAGCCGCCACATCCGAGGGAGATACCGAAACCACAATCCGCGCACCCCCTTCCCCAAACAACAACGTATCCCAACGGCCCCCATTCGCTAAATCCACCGTCACCCCCAAATTGCCCGACAAACAGGACTCTGCCAACGTCACCGCCAAGCCTCCTTCCGAGACATCATGGGCGGAGTTAACCCAACCCCGGCGAATCCCCTGACGACAGGCCCCTTGCACCGCTTTCTCCAATGCCACATCCACCCGAGGTGGTTTCCCGGCCACTATCTGATGCACCGTCGCCAGATACTCCGAAGCCCCTAACGTCGGTGCCGCCAAGGCCTCCTGCGTCTCAGTCGAGACTCCCAACAGATACACCACATCCTCCGCTTGCTGCCAACCCTGGCCACAAATCTGCCCCAGATTCTCAATCAACCCCACCATGCCCACAACTGGAGTCGGATAAATCGGGGTTGGCTTGCCTTCACTATCCAGGGTTTCGTTATACAGAGAGACATTCCCCCCCGTCACTGGCGTACCAAAGTCCTCACAGGCCTGGGCTAACCCCTCACAGGCACAGGCTAACTGCCAATAGCCAACGGGGTTCTCAGGACTGCCGAAATTGAGATTATCGGTGACTGCTAGCGGTTCGGCCCCGACACAACTGAGATTGCGGGCCGCTTCTGCTACCACCGCTTTCGCTCCCTCATCGGGGTCGAGATAGACATAACGGGAATTACAATCCACCGTCGCCGCAATGCCTCGTGTCCAGTCCCGGCCAGAGTCTTGGCTTTCCTGGGGACGCAAGCGCACCACCGCTGCATCCGCCCCACCTGGCACAATTACCGTGTTGTTCTGCACCTGGTGGTCATATTGGCGATAGACCCATTCCTTCGAGGCAATACTGGGATTATCTAATAGGTCTAATAGCACCTGATTCCAGCTCTTGAGCGCCCCATTCACCTCGATGCCCGAGGGATGACAGGGGGGGAGAGATTCAGGAGTCCAAGCCCAGGCTGTTTGGGCATATTCTGGGGGCTGAGGGGGTTTTTCGCGAGGGTAGAGAGGGGTGTTATCGGCGAGGGCGGAGGCGGGAATCTCGGCGGCAATTTCTCCCTGGAAGCGGATCCGTACCATAGGTTCCTCGATGACTTCTCCGGCCACCACGGCGTGCAGTCCCCATTTGTGGAAGACGTCAATCAGTTCCTGTTCCCGGCCCTTCTCGGCCACAAACAGCATCCGTTCTTGGGATTCTGAGAGGAGATATTCGTAAGGAACCATCCCCGACTCACGCACGGGGACTTTATCCAGGTCAAAGTCAATGCCCACTCCGCCATTGGCTGCCATTTCTGAGGTAGAACAGGTGATGCCCGCTGCCCCCATATCTTGGGCCGCTACTACGGCACCGGTTTTGAAGGCTTCGAGACAGGCTTCCACGAGGGATTTTTCTAGGAAGGGGTCGCCCACTTGGACGGCGGGACGGTCATCGACGGAGGACTCATCGCTGAGTTCGGCACTGGCGAAACTGGCGCCTCCCATGCCGTCGCGGCCGGTGGTGGACCCCACGTAGAGGACGGGGTTGCCAATACCCGAAGCCCCAGATTTAACAATGGTCTCGGTTTCCATGATGCCGATCGCCATGGCATTGACGAGGGGATTACCCCGGTAGGCGGCATCGAAATAGACTTCACCGCCAACGGTGGGGACACCGAAGCAGTTGCCATAGTGGGAGATGCCCTCAACGACCCCAGTAAAGATGCGGCGGGTGCGGGGATGGTCGAGGGGGCCGAAGCGTAGGGCGTTGAGGGCGGCGATGGGCCGGGCCCCCATGGTGAAGATATCTCGCAGGATACCGCCGACGCCGGTGGCGGCCCCTTGGAAGGGTTCCACGGCGGAGGGGTGATTGTGGGATTCGATTTTGAAGGCGATCGCCAACCCCTCACCAAAGTCGACGACTCCAGCGTTTTCACCGGGGCCGACGAGGATGCGATCGCCCGTCGTGGGAAAGTGCTTCAGTAGCGGTCGGGAGTTCTTATAGCAGCAATGTTCTGACCACATCACCCCAAACATCCCCAACTCGGCGCGATTGGGATGTCGGCCAAGTCGTTGGACGATTTCATCATATTCGCCCGGTTTGAGTCCTTCTGAGGCGATTTGTTCGGGGGAAAAGGGAGAGTCGGAAAGCGCTACCATGCTTGTCTTGGGGCAAAACCACAACAGCTATTATCTCAGGTTTCGGCAACCACGTCTCTCCCTCACTGGAGTTCCCCAGGGGATTTAGTTACGGGCCAGCCACTTCTGGGCGTTGAGTCGCTGCACCACCCCAAAAACCAACAGAGATAAGTTAATCTTCCGTTCATCCATCAGGAAGGGTTCGATGGTACTCGGTTGCGTACCGTCAGCAGAACACGAGAAGGCCCGAGGTCCTTTGATATCCGCTTTGGGGAAATAAACCACAAAGCGGCGGTTGCCCCCTTGCCACGTGCCAATCACCTGCCAGCAGTCCCCCTTGGCATCCAGAGGCGGAACTCGGCGTTTCTCGAATTTGAGATCTAAATCCTCCAACCCCTGATTTTCCAATTCCTGTTTCAGGGCAGGGAGATAGTCCTGGTGCATGAAATCGGCGAAGGGTTTATCCTCGACGGCGGGGGGCTTTTCCTTTTTTGGGTTCCCACCTTTATTAGCAGCGGTGGTTTGAGCTTTTTTGTCGTCTTCTGCCATGAGTGTCCAATTGGTCGCAAGTGCGGTGTTGAGATTAGTATACTTTGCCCAGGGGCTGAGAGTTCACCCTCCAGTCTCGACCCACAGGGACTGACTTTCAAATAATAGATGCTCCAGAAACGCCTCCGTCAGCACTGAAAGCTGTTTCCCAGAGCGATGCACCACATACCAGCGACAGGGAATGGGAAACGCCTTAACCGGCAAAATCACCAACTCTCCCTGTTGATAATCCGGCCGTAGGCAATGCAGAGATAACACCGAAATCCCCAAACCGCCAATCACTGACTGTTTAATGGCCTCATTACTCCCCAACTCCATCCGCACATTGACCTGAACCTTATGGCGGTCAAACACCTGTTGCACCGCTCGCCGGGTCCCGGAACCCGGTTCTCGCATAATAAACGCCTCTCCCCGCAATTTCTTAATCGGGATCGTCTCCTCCTCAGCCAAAGGGTGATCCCGAGATGCAACCACCACTAAAGGATTCTCCAAAAATGGGGTCGTCACTAAGTCAATGTCCTCTGGGGGGTGACTGAGAATATAGAAATCATCCTGATTGTTGAGCATCCGTTGTACCAACTTTTGATGATTGCTCACGTGCAAGGCAATATCCACATCAGGATGCTGCTGACAGAAGGACCCCAACAGACGAGGGACAAAGTATTTCGCCGTCGTCACTACCCCCAGGCGTAGTTTTCCCCGTTTCGTTCCCTGGAGATCGGCCACCACCATCTCGAAGTTGTCCAATCGTTCAAAAATCGTCTGACAGGTGTTGAGGAGTTCTTCCCCCACCTGGGTTAAATAAAGTTGTTTACCAATTTGCTCAAACAAGGGCAGACCAATGGTTTGAGTCAAATGCTTGATTTGGGTGGATACCGTCGGTTGAGTAATCGAGAGTTCTTCCGCCGCCCGGGTAAAGCTGCCGTGACGGGCCACGGTTTCAAAGACACGTAATTGGTGCAATGTCGCTTGGAGCATGAGAAGACCTAGGACAGATAACAGCCGTTCAGCCCCATTGTGACTTACTTTCATATGCCCCTCTGACTCTTTATATTAGATATTTTTATAATTCGCGTATTTTTATTTCACTAACTTAATGATAGTCTCAATCATAGATAAAATTCAATGACTCAAAGACTTGTCATCGAAATATGTCAATTTTGCAACCACTCCTTTGAGACTACAGTTTATGAACATCACGAACTATATCCATACTCGAAACCTGCGGGGTGATTTCTTCGGAGGAGTCACAGCTGCCATCGTCGGACTTCCCATGGCCTTAGCCTTCGGAGTGGCCTCTGGGGCCGGGGCGATCGCGGGCATTTATAGTGCAGTTCTGCTGGGCTTTTTCGCGGCCCTGTTTGGAGGAACCCCCACCCTCATCTCCAATCCCACGGGTCCCATGACTGTGGTCTTCACTGCTGTCATCGCTAGCTTCACCGTTAAGTACCCCGGCCCCGAAGGTTGGGCGATCGCCTTCACCATTGTCATGATGGCGGGAGCGTTCCAAATCCTCTTTGGGGTCCTACGTCTCGGGAAATACGTCACCCTCATGCCCTACACGGTCATTTCCGGCTTCATGTCGGGGATTGGGGTGATTATGGTCATCCTGCAACTGCCCCCCCTCCTGGGACAAGAGGGGGTCGGTGGGGTCTTAAACACCGTCATGGCCCTACCCGAATTGCTGGAAAACCTCAGTCTTCCGGAATTGGCCCTAGGGGGTCTAACCCTGGCGATTCTCTTCCTAACACCGAGTCAAATTGCCCGAGTCTGTCCTCCCCAACTGCTAGCCTTACTCCTGGGAACCGGGATTTCGGCAACCTTATTTGCTAATCAACTGAGAATTGTCGGCGAAATTCCCGCCGGATTACCCGAACTGTATCTGCCCACCATTTCCCTGCCGGAATTGCAACTGATGCTCATCGATGCCGTCATGTTGGGGATGCTCGGCTGTATCGATTCCCTACTGACCTCGGTGATTTCCGATAGCATCACCCAGTACGAGCATAACTCCGACAAAGAACTCATCGGCCAAGGGGTGGGTAATATCCTCTCGGGCCTCTGTGGTGGACTGCCGGGGGCTGGGGCCACCATGGGAACTGTGGTCAATATCCAAGCTGGGGGACGGACTGCCCTCTCGGGGATGATTCACGCCCTAACCCTGTTGATGTTTGTCTTTGTGGCCGCCGGATTTACAGAAATTGTCCCCTTAACCGTTCTCGCGGCGATCGCCCTTAAAGTGGGTTTAGATATCGTCGATTGGAGTTTCCTCAAACGGGCCCATCACCTCTCCCTCAAAGCCGCTGCCATCATGTATGGGGTACTCCTCCTAACGGTCTTTGTGGATTTAATTGTTGCCGTTGGCGTGGGGGTTTTCGTGGCCAATGTCTTGACAATTCAGCGTTTATCTGATATACAATCTCAACATATCAAAGCCATTACCGACCCAGACGCCGCAGAACTTCTCGAACATGAAGAACAACTGCTCTTAGACCGAGTCAAAGGACAGGTTTTGCTTCTGCATCTGGGAACCTCCCTCAGTTTTGGGGCCGCTAAAGCCATTTCCCAACGCCATTCCCTGATTGGGCAGTATCGGGTTCTTATCTTAGACTTTCGTGATGTTCCCATGTTAGGAGTCACGGCTTCCCTGGCTATGGAAAAAATGGTCAAGGATGCTCGAAAACGGGGTTTAGACGTTTATGTGGTGGGCAGTTCGGGGAAAGTGGAACGTCGTTTAGAGAAATTTGAAATTCTCAGTCAAGTTCCCCGAGATCATCAAACGGCAACCCTGCGGGAAGCTCTCAATCAGGTCGTCGAAACCCTCGGCGAGACTCCGTGGGCGTCTGTGGTTTAGGTTTCCGTCAGTTGTACTTGGAGGGTAACTAAGGACAAGGCGACTAGCAACAGCAATGTGGCTGAAGCCGCCGCATAGCCGATATCAAAGAGGGCAAAAGCCTCTTGATAAATGTAATAGACCAAGATATTAGTGGAGTTTAAGGGGCCCCCTTCAGTAATGACATAGACTTGTTCAAAGCTGCGGAGGGTGAACATGGCCGTCGTGACAATTACGAAAACGAGGGTGGGGTACAGGCCCGGCAGGGTCACATGACGAAACTGCTGTAAGCCATTGGCCCCATCCAGTTTAGCCGCCTCATAGCGAGATTGAGGAATGGCTTGTAAGCCGGCCAGAAACACCACTAAGTTAAATCCCAGTTGTTTCCAGATACTCAGTAGAATCAGAATTGGCATGGCCCAGGTGGAACTTCCTAACCAAGCAATGGGAGTGATGCCGAGGGGTTCTAACAAGGCATTGACGGGGCCATTGGTTTGGAATAGCCAACGCCAGCCTAACCCCACCGCCACCATGGAGGTAATGGCGGGGAGGAAATAGGCGGTTCGCAACAGGGATTTGAGGGCGATCGCCTGCTCCAGAAGTGCCGCAAGGATTAGAGGTAGGATAATACTGGGGATAATCGTCCCTAGGGAGAAATAGAGGGTATTGCCCAACACCTGCCAAAACTCCGGGGAGGCGATCGCCCGTTCATAATTCGACCATCCCACCCATTGAGTGCCGCTTTGGGTGAAACTGCCCGTGGTAAAGCTTAAATAAATTAAATAGCCAATCGGCCCTAAAACAAAGATAGACAACAGCAGCAACGCCGGGGCCAGAAATCCCCAAGCTAGCCAGGTTGAATTGCTAAATCCCAGTTTCGCCATCGTTCCTCATCCAGTGGGTTCAACCCGACTTCAAAGCTTGTTTTACCAACTCAGAAATTTCCGAGGGACGCTCCGCCACGGGAATGCCAGCCTTTTTAAACGCTTCGATTTTATGTTCAGCGGTACCAATATTCAGATCAAATAAAGCCGTATCGCCCGCTTGCTTAAGTTTTTTCTCAGTTTTATAACTGAGGTTCGCGGCGATCGCCCCCGCATGGCCCAATCGTCGTCCCTTGGGGACATGACGGCCCGCCACATAAGCAATCACCGGTTTATCAATGGCTTCGGCCACATATTCCGCCGCTGCTTCCTCGCCACTACCGCCAATTTCCCCGACAATCACAATCACCTCAGTGCGATCGTCCTCATCCAAAATCTGTAACCATTGAGCAAAGGACGAGCCGAGAATCCCATCCCCACCAATACTGACCCCAATCGACTGTCCTAACCCCGCTTCCGTCAAGGAGAGAGCAATCTCATAGGTGAGGGTTCCACAGCGGCTAATCAACCCTACCGAACCCGGACTATAAAACTCCGCCGGGTGGGTTCCCAAGAGAATCTCACCGGGAATAATCAACCCCGGACTACTCGGGCCAATAACGAGAGTTTCCGTTGAATCCGCCTTGCGGATTAACGTCACCATATCCATCGGCGGCATCCCTTCCGTAACAATTGCCAGGCGACGAATCCCCGCTGCGATCGCCTCTAGGGCCGCATCCAACACCAAATAGGGTTTCACGAAAATCACCGCCGTATCAATGGGGCCCACCTCCTTCATGGCCACTTCCACCAAGTCATACACCGGAATCCCATCCCGTTCACTGCCCCCCAAACCGGGACTCACCCCCGCCACCACTTGAGTTCCATAGGCTTTCATCAAAATACTATGGGTGGCGGCCAGAGGTTCGGCAATGCCATGAATTAGAACGTTCGTATCGGCGGTGAACTGCATGAGTGAGTAACTTATACGGCTTTGACAGCAAGAGAGACGGCTTCATCGAGACTTTTAACGGTGGTGAGGTTGGCCTGCTTGAGGGTTTTCTCAGCGGCCGCCACATCTCCCCCCACGAGGCGAACAATCCATTTACAAGGGCGATCGAGCTGTGTACTAAACTCCACCAAGGTTGTGGCAATATCTTGGCAGAGGGTGACGCCGGCGATGAGGTTGACCAAAACCACCGAGACCTCCGAGGAGTCTGTGACCGCCTCCAACCCCAATCGTAACCGTTCTAAGGGGTCTTCATCGCTGCCATACCAAGTTTGCTCACTGCCCAAATTGAGGAAATTCGCCGGTTTTCCCTTGGCTTCACGGACTAAATCGAAGGTGGCCATGGTCAACCCGGCCCCATTGCAGAGAATGCCCAGTTTGCCATCGAGTTCCACGAAATCATGGGCGGGAAAGACTCCCGAATACACGGGTTCCTCCAAGTTCCGTTCTTGGAGTAGCCGAGTCAGGTGATGATGACGATTGAGGGCCTCGTTGTTGACTGTTACTTTGCCATCGAGGGCCATCACCTCCCCGTTATCACGAATCCCCAGGGGGTTAATCTCGACTAAATCTAAATCCTGCTGGACAAACAAGCGATACATCCGCTTGATGACGGTACTCACCGCCTCAATTGCCTCTCCCGTCAGCCCCATCTTCAGGGCCAGACGGCGGGCATAGAAGGGGGAAAACTCCTCATCGACCACGACCCGCTGCATTTTATCCTGGGTAAAGGTCACCTCCACCCCGCCATAGGGTGACCCGAGTAAGACCGGGCGACGGGCGTTGCGATCGAGTAGAATCGCTAAATAGAACTCCTGAGAGGCATTATATTTAGCTTCCGCCAGCAGCACATCCGGCAATTCCCCCTGAATGGGCAAATTAAAAATCGCCTGGGCCGCTGCGATCGCATCGATGGTATTAGTCGCAAAGCGAATCCCCCCCGCTTTCCCCCGTCCTCCGGCCCGAACTTGGGACTTGAGGACAATAGGATAGGGAATTTTTAGCCCCTTCAAATCCTGGGGGCAACGAATTTTCTGCGAGGGCAAGACGGGAATGCCCGTTTCGCGGAACAGCTCTTTAGCTTGATACTCTAGAAGATCCATGGGCGATTTGTGTTCCACCACTCAACTACCATAGCCCGAACCGGTCTTCACCGTTGAGACAAGGACTACATTCCCAAACAAAAGTTCGGCTTTGCCATCGGGAACCCCGAGTTGAGACAAGCCGAAATTACAGATGAGCCTCTCATCTTAACGGACCTTCCCGGAAACGGCCAGCCTTCCTGGCTTAGGTCAGGGGCTAACCTCGATCGATGAGGTCAACATTAATCCAGGGGCAAAAAATGTTTGGCCCCTATAATATTGGCTGCCCGACTCATTAACGCTTCCTTTTAGGGGGTTTTATGGCGAATCCATCTCCTCAACCTGAACCAAATCCCCCCTCAGGGCAACACCGTCGCCTCAAACGAGGCTTGATTATTGGGGGAACGACCCTTGTGGTGGCCGTCCTGGGCTATCGTGTCTCCCTGAACTGGCTGCGATCGCACCTTCCGGGCTGGGTGGAGGCCCAAGTGGTCCCCATTCTCAATCGTCCTCTGGAAGTCGGACCGGTGCAAGGGCTATCCCTCAGAGGCATCGAAATCGCAGGCCTCTATCTTCCACCGAGTGAGGGGAACCCCAATTCTCTACAAGTTCAGCAGATTGAGGTGGGCTATGATGTGCCGGCCCTGCTGCGGGGAGAATTGCCCATCCGGGTTACGCTGCGAGAACCCAGGCTTATGGCCCAACAAGGAGAGGATGGCACTTGGCTGACGTTAGATCTCAATCTTCCGGAGCCCAGAGACGAGGAGTTACCCCTAGAGATCCCTCTGCATCTAATTTTAGAGGGGGGTAGTCTTGAGCTGACGCCCCAGGGCAGTTCCGACCCCTGGGAACTGGGGTTTGAGGGACGAACGGAGTTGACTCAAGCCTTTGAAAATGCCTATTACGACGTAGCGGTGACCTTACCTAAGGGAACGGTGTACCTACGGGGCAACACTCGCCTGAATAGTCTGGAAAGCCGAGTGAATACTCGCTTGCAGGAGGTGGAATTGGAGCAGTTTTTAGTCTTGTTGCCTCCGTTCGTGGGCGATCGCCTGGATTTGATGAGTGGTCGTCTCAACGGAAATCTCAATCTGGAGGTTCCCCCCCTCATTACTCCGGAGGGAGACTTGGAGGTTCAGATTCCCCAGATTCAAGGACCCCTCAGCCTCGACGACCTGGTGGTTCGCCTTCCTGAACTGCGTCAGCCCCTCAGGGCCGGGGCCGACATCCGCTTTCAGGGCGATCGCCTGCACCTCGATCGCTTCACCGCCGCCACGGGGACCCTGGAACTCCAGGGAGAGGGAGAACTCAGCCAGGTCTCTGGCTATAATTTCAACGTCAGCACCAATAATATCGCCCTAGAACGCCTTTCAACCCTACTCAATGACCCCCTCCTCGAACCCCTAGATACAATCGGCTTAAGCGGCGATATTCAAGGGCAGGCTCAACTCCTGGGAGACCTCAACGACCCCCAATTAACTCTCAATCTCAGCAATCGCACACCGCTGATTGTCGCCCAAACGGTCATTTCAGAACTGCGAGCCAACCTCTCGGCTAACCTCGATCGCGTGGTTCTCAATGGTTTTCGTCTCAGTCCGGGGGTGGGGGGAAGCGTCCTGGCCCGGGGCAATGCTGAGATTTCCCAATGGACGGCCCCCCTCCTACTGCAACTTCCCGAGGCTCTTCTCGATGGACGGCCCCAACGGTCTCCTAGTGCTAACCTCAACCTGGATGTCCGAGTTGACCTCCCCAGTGATGCCCTGGCCGCTCCCTATGTAGATTTACCTCCTTCTCTGGGATTGGGGCAACTGCTGGCTCAAATTGACCTCGGGGGAACTCTAGACAATCCCGAGGGAACCGTAACTTGGACAACTCCTGACCTGTTGATTCCCCAGTTGGGGGCCGCCAGCAGTCGGGGAACGGCTCGGTTGGCCAATGGTCTTGTCCAATTAGAGGGAGCGGATATTATCGCCGCCGGAGGAGAGGTGACTGTGACAGGCTTGGCGGACTTAGGGGAGCGAACCTGGCAGGCAGATTTACGGTCCACCCCCCTCAACCTATCGCCGTTCCTGGCCCGAACGACAGAACTGAGTCAGTTGAATGCCCAAGTCTCGGGGCGATGGGATGACCTCTCCCCGGAGGGAATAATTGGAGGGATTGAGGGAACGGCGGACTTAGCAATCGCCTTGGCAGATGGACAGGCTCAAGTGCAGGGACTCTTGCAAGGGGGGGAGATTCGTTTAGAGGCGATCGCCTCGGGACTCTCAGCCCAGGGTCTTGATTTGGCCCTCCCCCTGGGGGTGAGGTTGGAAAGGGGTCAGGCCCAGGTTGAAACGTCCCTGAATGGACTGCTGGCCGCCCTCAACCAAGACTTTGGCGGGATTACGGTGCAGGCGGAGGGAGACTTAGCTGTCGCCGAGGGAACGGCCCAGGTCAGAACTCAAGTCCGAGATGGCCGGGTTGACAGTGATTTCAATGTGGCCAATATCGCCTTAAATCCCTATTTAGCTAATCTTCCCGCGACGGTGTCCCTCCTCAATGCTCAGGGACAGGCGAACCTCTCTCTAGCCAACGTCCTACACGTGATTGAACAAGGAGACCTCAGTCGACTGGACCCCCAAATCAGCAGCCAAGCGGACTTGGCCCTCAATCAGGGGTTTGGACGCCTCTCAGCTCAAGTGGCGGGGGGACAATGGCAACTGATTAGTGATGCTGAGTTCCCTGTGGATGATGCGTTGGTTGAGGAGTTGCTGGGCGATCGCATTGTCACCAGTCCCCGCTTCCCCGCGACATTACAGGCCAATAGTCATCTCTCGGGGTCCTTAACGCCTTTATTACAGTTGGGGAGCGTACCCATTCCGGCCCGACTCCATCAGTTAACAGCTAATCTTGATGGGGATTTACTCTGGGCCCGAGGGGATGCGGTGTTAAGCAATCTCACTCAACGCCCAGATTTAGAGACAGATTTAGAGATTCAGGCCAATTATGATTCAGACCGGCTCCCCTTAACGCTATTACTGGCGGATGTGACGGTGGGGGAAAATTTGCCCAGTCCCAGTGGGGTTAATGTTCGGGGACGGGTGGATTTTACGGGACGTTTTCACGGCCGCAATCTGCTGTCAAACCCCTTTGGGCCAGGAAATCTCAATCTGGTGGGAGGGGTGGATTTGAGGAATTTTGGGGTGAATGAGATTGAGTTTGAGCCTCGGCTGCGGGGAACGGTTCAGGCTCGCACGGGGGACCGGGTGGCTCTGGAGTTGCAGGGGGAACGACCTCAGGGCGATCGCCTAGCCGTTGCTTTAGGAGCCTGTCAGGAGCCTCGCTGTTTGGCTCCCTATTTGCCCGAACGGGTGCAGATTCGTAAAACGGATGGGGAGTCGATTGAGTTTTTGGCGGTGGGAGAACGTCAGGGCGATCGCTTTCAATTGGGGTTAGACTCCTTTGAGTTAAGTCTGTTAAATGTACTTCCGGGAGAACCGTTTGGTATTGCTGACCCTATTAGTGGTCAGGTGACGGGGAGGATTGTGGCCGATCTGTTTACCCTGGAGAGTCAGGGCCAGGTGGCGATCGCCAATCCAGCGTTGGGGTATTTACGGGGAGAGGCGATCGCGGCTGAGTTTGGCTATGACGGACAACAGGCCCAGATTCGCGATGGAATGCTGCAATTCCAAGAGACGCGCCTGGTTCTTAGTGGGGGGACGGAACTGGATCTGTTGGCGATGTTGCAAGGCCAGATTCCCCTGAACGCTTGGGAAACGGCTCCCGTTTGGGGACGGCTGACGGTGGAGGAGGCTGAGGTGGGGGATTTGCTGACGACGGTGGCTTGGTATGAACTTGAGGACCTGTTACGCCGTGGGATCGCCAGCCCCAGTTTAGACCCTGGGGACTTGACGGCGACGGGGGTGGGGATTCCTGAGCGATCGCTCCCTGAACAAGTGGCGTTATTTAACCGCATTCGTCAGCAGGTGAGACAACGGATTCAGCCCCCCGATGAGCCACAACTCCCTCAAGTGGTGGAGGTTGAGGGAACCTATAGGGCTGAGGTGGATTTGGGGGGAACTCTGGGAAATCCCAATCTGAGGGCGGAACTGACGGCGGAGAATTGGCGTTGGACTCCTCAACCGCCAATTCCCGCCGCCTTTCGTGCTGAGGTTCCGACTCCTCGGCCCTCTTTGCGTCTCGATGCGCTGAATGTGCGGGCCCGGGTCGAGAATCAGGTGCTGACGCTGGAGGAGGCGAGTCTGTTGGCGGAGGGAGGACAAGCATCTGTGGTGGGGACGTTGTCTCCCGAGAGGTTGGACGGGGAGGTGACGGTGAGGGATTTCCCGGTGAGTCTTTTGCAGCAGTTTGTGGCGTTACCGGTTGATGTGGCGGGTACGGTGAATCTTCAGGGAGAGTTTGGCGGAAGTCTGCAACAGCCGAGGTTGGCCGGGGAGGTGGCGATCGCGAATCCGGTTCTCAATCAGCGCCCCCTGGACCCGTTTTTGGGTAATTTTCGCTATGAGAATCAGCAGTTTGAGTTGGCGACAGTCACGCCGGATTGGAGTCGTTTCCAGGTGAGTGTTCCCGTACCCTTTGCGGATTTACCCCCCGAGAGGGCGATCGCCCGGGCCCGAGTCGCCTTGGATACGCCGGCGTTTGAGTTGATTGAGGCCATTAGTGAGGGGGCGGTGGTGTGGCTAGGTGGCGAGGGAATGGTGGATTTGGAGGTGAGTGTGGATCTGCTGGCGTTGACGTCTGGGGAGATTCAGCAGATTCTCAATTCTGTAGTGGCGGAGGGGGCGATCGCGCTGGATCAGGCTCAGTTGGCGGCGACGGCCCTCCCGGATGCGGAGACTCAGGTGGATGGGGTGATTCGCTTTAATCAAGAGGCGATCATGGTTGATGACTTGCTGGCCCAGGTGGCGGAAGGGGAGTTCCGTTTGGGGGGAGTGTTACCTCTATTAACCCCTGATCTGGAACTGGAGCGTCCGTTAACGTTGACTGTGGATCAGGGGGCGATCGCCCTTGATGGTCTTTATAACGGTCTGTTGGATGGCCGGATTACGGTGACGGGAACCGCCCTCACCCCTGTCGTCTCTGGGGGAATTGAGGTCTCCCGAGGTCGAGTCTCTATCCCAACTGGAGAGTTTTTTGGAGGGGAACCCACCCCTAACTCCTCCTCCGGAGGGAAACCCACCCCTAACTCCTCCTCCGGAGGGGAACCCACCCCTAACCCCTCCTCCGGAGGGGAACCCACCCCTAACCCCTCCCAGGAGGGGAGTGTGGCTGGGACATCACCGTTGATTACGCCAGTTTTAGATGAATTTCGCATTGTCCTCGGGGAGCGTTTAAATATTGTCAATCCGATTCCCAGTTTTAATGTACGGGTGACGGGAGATTTGCTGGTGAGTGGAGTGGTGGATGGCAATTTGGAGAATTTGCGTCCTCAGGGGGTTATCTCAGTGGAACGAGGACAATTGGATCTGCTTAGTAATCTCTTTTTTATTACTCCCGGCCGTCCGCAAACGGTAGAGTTTATCCCGGAGGAGGGCCTATTGAATCCACGGTTAGATCTTCAGATGTCCACTCTCGTTTCTGAGGAACGCCGCAATCCCATCGCCGATCGAGATCGCGATAGTAATGAAGTTCCCGATACGACCATTCTTCCCCTACGTCAGTCTCGCCAACTGTTGGTCAATGTCACCATTGAGGCCATGGCTCAAGATCTCCTTGATGCGGTGTTGGCGGAATCCCCTGAGGTGGTTCAAGTTGAGGGATTTCAACGCAATCAGGCTTTGTTGGAAACGGTGCGGTTGAGTAGTATTCCCAGCCGCAGTGAGAATGAGTTAGTCTCTTTGCTGGGGGGACAAGTGCTGACCACCATTGATGAGATTGCGGGTCTGCGGGGGACGGAGTTGTTTGAATATGCTCTGCTACGCTTTGTCTTGGAACCCCAGTTAACGGGACTGTTGGTGGATATTGACCGAGTGACTAATCAGGCGGGAGGGGCGATCGGGTTGGATCGCTTAAGTGTGTTTCCTATCGGTCAAATTGAGGCGATTTATGAACTCAATGACCGCTCTCTGTTAGGACTCACGTATGACTATGGTCTGAGCGGCTTTTTACTGCAAGGGGGACAGACAGATGGGGATAGGCCGGGGTTTAGTTCTATTGAATTACGCTATGAGTTACGGTTTTAAGACTCATCCGGGCAGAAAGTTTGAATGGGCGTTTAGGGTGCTTTAAACTGTTCGCTTAATTCCTGGCGCTCCAGTTGCAGCAGTAGGGGCATGATTTCGCTGGAGGGACGCTGAATCAGGATGTCCAGGAGTTGGCTAAGTTCCTCGTCTAGGGGACCGAAGCGGGCTTCGAGCAGGCTGGCGATCGCCTCTCGTCGTTCCCGTTCCCGACCCTGTTCGAGTCCCTGTTCGAGTCCCTGTTCAAGTCCCTGTTGTCGGCCTGAGAGTTGAGCGGCTTCAAGTTGTTGGTCAAATAGAGGAGATAAACGCATAATTAACTCTCTATCCTCCGGATTAGGGGTGTTATTACTTTCTAGGTCAGCTTTGAGACGGTTGAGCAGCATTAAGGCGTTGCGGCGAAAGGGATTGTCTGGGGAGAGTTGTTCGAGTTCATCAATGGCTTGTTGCTGAACTCGACCCCGCCCTAAAACTCTCAGCCATAGAGTATCGAGATGGCGAGGGAGTTGGTGGATGACGATAATGGTAGTTTGCCATCGGGGTGCTAAATGATAAATGCCGTCGCCCCAAGCTTCTCTCTCTAGGGTAGCACCAACGCCTTCTAAGAGGTTGTCGGAGGCGGTTGGGGTGAGAATCCAGAGATGGGGTTGGCGCGAGTCGGGGACTGGGATTTGTTGTCGTCGGGCCTCTCGTTCGAGTTCGGCGCAGATGACGAGGAGTTTGAGGACACAATCGCGGATTTCACTGGCGGTGACGGGGTTGCGATAGGGTTCAAAGATGGCGGGATAGTCCAGAGTCCGAGCCAAGAGTCCCAAGGGAGCCGGGGATAAGGGAGTTGAGGGGTTGGGGTCAAACCAGAGGTCGATTTGTCGGACTTCCCCCGCTACTCGTCGCGGTGATTGGATGCTTCCATAGGGGGTTAGCAGTTCTTCGAGATAGTCTTTGGCAAACTGGTCGTGGATGAAACGGGTCACAGTGAGTTGAGTTGGGCGCGGAGGCTGCGGTCTAGTTTACCATTGTGGTCATTGGGGGGAGGGTTGGCTCGATTCTCTTGTCGATGTATTTGCCCATGTTGGCGGTAGTGGTGGCTCAATCCCCACCAACTCGATGAGTTGACCCCCGATTTCTTGAGGAAACTGGGGGTTTTTTCGGGGGGTAGAGTTGTCTCTATCCTGCGATGGGGGGTTAGGGTGATTTAAACTGTTCGCTTAATTCCTGGCGCGAGAGTTGCAGCAGTAGGGGCATGATTTCGCTGGAGGGACGCTGGATCAGGATGTCCAGGAGTTGGCTGAGTTCGTCGTCTAGGGGACCGAAGCGGGCTTCGAGCAGGCTGGCGATCGCCTCTCGTCGTTCCCGTTCCCGACCCTGTTCGAGTCCCTGTTCAAGTCCCTGTTCAAGTCCCTGTTCGAGTCCCTGTTCAAGTCCTTGTTCTCGTCCCTGTTCAAGTCCCTGTTCGAGTCCCTGTTGTCGGCCTGAGAGTTGAGCGGCTTCAAGTTGTTGGTCAAATAGAGGAGATAAACGCATAATTAACTCTCTATCCTCCGGATTGGGGGTGTTATTACTTTCTAGGTCAGCTTTGAGGCGGTTGAGCAGCATTAAGGCGTTGCGACGAAAGGGATTGTCTGGGGAGAGTTGTTCGAGTTCATCAATGGCTTGTTGCTGAACCCGACCTCGCCCTAAAACCCTCAGCCACAGAGTATCGAGATGGCGAGGGAGTTGGTGGATGACGATAATGGTAGTTTGCCATCGGGGTGCTAAATGATAAATGCCGTCGCCCCAAGCTTCTCTCTCTAGGGTAGCACCAACGCCTTCTAAGAGGTTGTCGGAGGCGGTTGGGGTGAGAATCCAGAGATGGGGTTGGCGCGAGTCGGGGACTGGGATTTGTTGTCGTCGGGCCTCTCGTTCGAGTTCGGCGCAGATGACGAGGAGTTTGAGGACACAATCGCGGATTTCACTGGCGGTGACGGGGTTGCGATAGGGTTCAAAGATGGCGGGATAGTCCAGAGTCCGAGCCAAGAGTCCCAAGGGAGCCGGGGATAAGGGAGTTGAGGGGTTGGGGTCAAACCAGAGGTCGATTTGTCGGACTTCCCCCGCTACTCGTCGCGGTGATTGGATGCTTCCATAGGGGGTTAGCAGTTCTTCGAGATAGTCTTTGGCAAACTGGTCGTGGATGAAACGGGTCACAGTGAGTTGAGTTGGGCGCGGAGGCTGCGGTCTAGTTTACCATTGTGGTCATTGGGGGGAGGGTTGGCTCGATTCTCTTGTCGATGTATTTGCCCATGTTGGCGGTAGTGGTGGCTCAATCCCCACCAACTCGATGAGTTGACCCCCGATTTCTTGAGGAAACTGGGGGTTTTTTCGGGGGGTAGAGTTGTCTCTATCCTGCGATGGGGGGTTAGGGTGATTTAAACTGTTCGGTTAATTCTTCGCGCTCCAGTTGCAGCAGCAGGGGCATGATTTCGCTGGAGGGACGCTGGATTAGGATGTCCAGGAGTTGGCTGAGTTCGTCGTCTAGGGGGCCGAAGCGGGCTTCGAGCAGGCTGGCGATCGCCTCTCGTCGTTCCCGTTCCCGACCCTGTTCTCGTCCCTGTTCAAGTCCTTGTTCTCGTCCCTGTTCAAGTCCTTGTTCTCGTCCCTGTTCAAGTCCCTGTTCAAGTCCTTGTTCTCGTCCCTGTTCAAGTCCCTGTTGTCGGCCTGAGAGTTGAGCGGCTTCAAGTTGTTGGTCAAATAGAGGAGATAAACGCATAATTAACTCTCTATCCTCCGGATTGGGGGTGTTATTACTTTCTAGGTCAGCTTTGAGACGGTTGAGCAGCATTAAGGCGTTGCGACGAAAGGGATTGTCTGGGGAGAGTTGTTCGAGTTCATCAATGGCTTGTTGCTGAACCCGACCTCGCCCTAAAACCCTCAGCCACAGAGTATCGAGATGACGAGGGAGTTGGTGGATGACGATAATGGCAGTTTGCCATCGGGGTGCTAAATGATAAATGCCGTCGCCCCAAGTTTCTCTCTCTAGGGTAGCACCAACGCCTTCTAAGAGGTTGTCGGAGGCGGTTGGGGTGAGAATCCAGAGACGGGGTTGGCGGGAGTCGGGGAGTGGGGTTTGTTGTCGTCGCGCCTCTCGTTCGAGTTCAGCGCAGATGACCAGGAGTTTGAGGACACAATCGCGGATTTCACTGGCGGTGACGGGGTTGCGGTAGGGTTCGAAAATGGCGGGATGGTCTAGGGTTCGAGCCAAGAGTCCCAGGGGGGCCGGGGACTCGGGAGTTTCGGGGTTGGGGTCAAACCAGAGGTCGATTTGTCGGACTTCCCCCGCCACTCGTCGCGGGGATTGGATGGTTCCGTAGGGGGTGAGTAGTTCTTCGAGATAGTCTTTGGCAAACTGGTCGTGGATGAAACGGGTCACGGCAAGTTGAGTTGGGCGCGGGGGCTGCCGTCTAGTTTACCTCGGTTGGGGAGGCTTGGCGGGGGTTTCTGTACGGCAATCTATAAGGTACAAGTTCAAAAAAATTGCGCAACTTAGATGTTTGGCTTTCCGCCGGCCGCACCGGCGAAGCCTTCCCCGACTTAGGCAAAAATTCTGGTGCTTTTACCTAAATGGAATGACTTGTTTTTATGTTTCCATTGTAAGCTAATGGTTGACGAATGTCAAGGGATTTAGAGCGGAAATTTAGGGGAAATGGTCGCGGGGCCTGGGGTACATGGCCACCGGCATCAAAACGTCAAACCTAGAAGTCAGGAAAGATGACTTAATAGGGTATCTCGCATGATGTTGACGGGAACGGGTTTGGAGGTGAAGGGTTCTGTCCAGAAACGTAAGGCCGCTGCACCCTGTTGGACGAGCATTTCTGTGCCATCAATGGTTCTTAATCCTCTCTCTTGAGCGAGTTGTAAAAGCTTTGTGGGACGGGGGGTATAGATGAGGTCATAGATAATGCTACCATCGGGGAGCTGGGCGACGTCGGTAGGAGAGAGTGGACTGCGATCGCCCTCCACTCCCATCCCGACTGGGGTGGTATTGACCAACAGATGGGTTTGAGGCAGTAATTCTGGTAAACTATCCCAAAGATGGGGGGTTATCTGGACTCCAAGGCTCGACCCCTGCCAACTCTCGGCAAAGTGAGTCAGTTTTTGCTTATCCCGTCCGACGACATGAATCGTTCCACAGCCGAGTTGGGTGAGTCCCGCTACCACCGCTCGGGCTGCGCCCCCATATCCTAAGATAACAGCGGTGCGATCGCCCCAGTGGGGAATCTCCTGCAAGGGTGCGATAAACCCCGCCACATCAGTATTAGTCCCCCACCAGCCTCCATCGCGATAGAGAACGGTATTCACCGCACCCACCCCCTCGGCCACCTCCGTTTGCTGAGTCAGATAGGGGATAACGGCCTGTTTATGGGGAATGGTCACATTAAAGCCTACCACCCCAATGGCGGCAAAGCCCGATAGCGCCGCCTCAATGCCCTCAGAAGCTACGGGAAAGGGCAAATAGATAAAATCTAACCCCATCTCCCTTAACGCGGCGTTCTGCATGGCTGGGGAGAGGGAATGCTCGACGGGATTGCCAATAATCCCCAGTAGTTTCGTGTGACCCGTTACCATAATAAGACCTTAAGCTTCTGCTTTAAGATTGTGCCGTACTCTCGTCACGGAGACTAGCAACAGGTCCATGGCCCAAGAAATTGAACGTAAGTTTTTAGTTAAGGATGACTCCTGGCGATCTAATCCGGGAGTTCTCTACCGCCAAGGCTATCTCACCCGCCAACGGGATTTAGCGATTCGGGTTCGCATTGGGGGCGATCGCGCCTGGCTTACTCTAAAAGGGGCAACCGTTGGGGTATCGCGGTTGGAGTATGAGTATTCTATTCCCCTCGGGGAGGCCCAAGAGATGTTGGATCATCTTTGTGAGACACCCATCATTGAAAAACGGCGTTATCGGGTGATGTATGAAGGACTCACCTGGGAAATTGATGAATTTTTGGGAGAGAATCAGGGGTTAATCGTGGCGGAGGTGGAACTTGAGAGGGAGGAACAGCGGTTTACCCCTCCTCCCTGGTTGGGGCGGGAAGTATCCGACGACCCTCGGTATTACAATGCCAATTTGGTGAAGTGTCCCTATTCTCAATGGGAGGAGTCTAGGGGTTGATCGAGGCCAGATGTCTCATCAGAGGTCTGGGAGGAGTTCTGGGCCTGGCGATAGCGACGATAATTGCGACGGCGGAAGCGGCCAATCGACATATTTAACTGTGCCCCAAGCAACACGGCAAAGGCACTCAACTTGAGCCAAAGCAATAAAACGATCGCCGCCCCAACGGTCCCATAATAGAGGTTATAGCTGCCAAAGGAGGCCACATAGAGACGAAAGAGATTGGAGACGGTGGCCCAGAGAACCGTTGCTGTGATGGCCCCAGGGATGACGGGGTTTCCCCGTTGCCAGATACTGGGGCCATAGCGATAGATAAAGGCGAAGGAGATGGCCACGAGGGTTAACGCCAAGGGAAAGGTGAGTTGATACCAGGCGTACATGAGTTCCGCCTCATACTCCCCAACTTGGTCGACTAGGAAGTTAACAATCACGTCGCTGATAATAATCAGAATGGAGGCGACGGCTAACATGAGCATGGAACCGAGGGTGAGGGCCAGAGAAATCAGTTTCGCTTTCCAAAAGGGGCGAAGTTGGCTTTTGGGGACGCGATGGATGCGATCGAGGGCCTTCATAATCGAACTCAGGGCCGCTGAAGCAATCCATAAGGCGGCCCCAAAACTCAGAGACAATAGGCCATCCCCTCGGGGGAGTTCTAATTGGTCGATAAAGCCATCGAGAATATTCTGAACTTCCTCGGGGGGAAGCATTCTCAGATTTTCAGTAATCAAATCTAGGACGGCCCGTTCCGGCAAGACTTGACCCAAAATGGCCAGGGCGGCCATAATCGCGGGGAACATGGCCAACATGGCATTAAAGGCCACTTCCGAGGAGAGTCCAACCAGCCGTTGGCGAGTGACGCCGGCGTAGGTATCGTAAAGGACGTCAAACCAATGGGTTTTGAGAAAGCGGAGGGAACGCCGGAAAATCATAGGATAGGTGGCAGCGAGGAGGTGTAGGAGAGGATGGGTAGAACCCGACCCGGCTGGGTTTCAACCCCACTCTAGTTTATCTTGATGATTGTCTCGTGATTGAGGTCAGGACAAGAATCGGAGAACTGGAAACGGTAAACTAAGGGAAGTTCCTGGTGTTCTATGCCCCTGTCTCGTCTACTGACTCTTATTGCTGGGGTCGTCGTCATTTTGGCGATGACCATTTGGTTGATCACGTCCTTAAATTGGCTTTATAGTCAAATCGCCTGGTCTGCGAGTCCCTTTTTAGCCAATCTCCTGTTGTTGCTGCTGATTATTCTGTTGGCGGTTCTGATTGGGGGGTTGGTGTATTATTTGCGGCTGTTGTGGCTTCCCTCTCCGTCAAGGAATCGTTCGACGCGGCCGCCGGTGAAGGTTCCTGAGAACAAGAGTGATGCGGCGTCGGTGAATCTCAAGGCGGTGCGATCGCAGGTTGAGCAAATCCAGGATGAGGTGGCGCGACAGGCTCTGCGGGCGCGATCGCAGGCGATTGAGTCGAATCTCTCTCAGGGTAACTTACAAGTGGTGGTCTTCGGCACCGGCTCGGCAGGGAAATCCTCCGTTGTCAATGCCATTTTAGGGCGAGTGGTGGGGCGAGTGAGTGCGCCGATGGGGACGACGACGGTGGGGGAAACCTATACGCTGAATCTACCGGGATTGGAACGGGAGATTTTGATTACGGATACTCCGGGAATCTTGGAATCGGGAATTGAGGGGAATGAACGGGGGGAGGTGGCTCGCCAATGGGCCACGGAGGCGGATTTGTTGTTGTTTGTGGTGGACAATGACTTGCGCCAGTCGGAATATGAACCGTTGCAGGTTCTGGCGGAGATTGGTAAACGCTCGATTGTGGCTTTTAATAAGGCGGATTTGTATGGGGAGGGCGATCGCGAGGTGATTTTAGCCCGCTTGCGGGCCCGCTTACGGGGAATTGTCCCCCCCAGTGACATTGTGGCGATTTCCGCGAACCCCCCGGTGGTGCGTCTCACCACTGGCGAGGCCTTTACTCCAGACCCTGAAATTATGCCTCTAATTCGTCGTATTGTGGCGGTATTGCGGGCGGAAGGGGAGGATTTACTGGCGGATAATATCTTGCTGCAATCCCAACGGTTGGGGGAGGAGGCCCGCCGTTTGTTGGATGGACAGCGGCGACGTCAGGCGATGAAAATTGTCGATCGCTATCAGTGGATTGGCGCGGGGGCGATCGCCATTACGCCACTTCCCGGAGTTGATTTATTAGCCACCGCCGCCGTAAATGCCCAAATGGTGGTGGAGTTAGGTAAAGTTTATGGCTGTGAATTGAACTTAGAACGGGGACGGGAGTTAGCCCTCTCGTTAGGTAAAACCCTCGCCAGTTTAGGGATTGTCAAAGGAGTCGTCCAACTGGTAGCCACGGGGTTACAGTTTCATATTGGAACCTTAGTCATTGGCAAAGCCATTCAAGGGGTGAGTGCGGCTTATCTAACACGCATTGCTGGGAAGAGTTTTATTGAGTATTTCCGCCAAGATGGGGATTGGGGAGATGGGGGGATTACGGAGGTCGTGCAACGTCAGTTTGAATTAACACAAAAAGAAGAATTTGTCAAGGCATTTATCAAAGATGCCGTCACGCGAGTGGTGGAACCCCTGCAACTGCAACGAAACGACTCCCCCCCAGCAGAAAAGGAACCCATCTGGCAACCGAGAGACATCCCCGCCAATCCCATCCCGGCCCCACCGCCGGCCAATAGAGAGGATTGGGGGTCGCCTCCTCCCGTGGATGATGGCTGGTAACACCTGACCGCCAGCGATGTCACCTCCCGCACAATGATAACTTAGACTCAAACCGCTAATTAGTCTTGGGATTTCTGGGATTTCTCAATCAGTTCTGTAATTTTCTCCGCCAGGACTGGGACATTAGGGTCTTGCAACATGAGCAAGTGGTCTCCGGGAATATCATAAATATCTAAGCCTCCCACCGCAATCTCGCGCCAACCATAGTAAGGGTCAATTTCGGTACCAACTTCGGCTTTACGGTCTTTGGCCCGAAATAGGGTCACTCTCCCTTGATAAGGTTGGGGGAAATGTTGTTTTTTAATCTTAATGTTAGTCTCTAGGCTAGCAATCATTTTCAAATCATTAGGAACAGGTTGCCCTAGACGTTGGTAAAGTTGTGCGCGAATGGCTTTGAATCGATATTTAATCCGTCCGAACCTAGATTTAAGCTTGCGAATCACATACCCCAATCCTTCTGCCTGAAATTTTTGCCAATGACCCGAGACACGAGACGAGGGTGGCAAATGTTTAACCCCTGTTCGGGCCGTTGTATCCAGCAGACCTATTAAGGCAACAGCTTCACCCTTTTTTTCTAACTGATAAGCCATTTCAAAAGCAACTCGTCCACCAATGGAAACTCCCAAAAAGTAGTAAGGTCCGTGGGGCTGAATTGTTTTGATATCTTCAATATAAATGGCTGCGAGTTCTTTGATTCCCTTAGACATTCCTTCCGGGTCACGTAACAAATCCCAAGTTACCCCGTAGAGCGGCTGATTATTTCCGAGATACTTCGCTAGAGGGCGATAGTAGTTGAGCCCTTTACCTAAAACATGAATCCCAAAAATTGGAGGTTTACTGCCATTCGGCTGGATTGAAATAATTGACGAACCCGCTAATTCTCCCGTTTCATCCCGTAAAGTGTTGGCAAATGCTTCAATGGTTGGATGTTGAAACAAAACTGAAATAGGGACAGAACGATTTAAGCATTTTTCAACTTCAGAGCATAGAGAAATCGCCAATAAAGAATGTCCACCGAGGTCGAAAAAATTATCTTTGACTCCGATTTTTTTCTGGTTTAAGCAGGCTTCCCAAATCCTGACTAGCTGTTGTTCCAACTCATCTTGAGGTGCCTTATAGGTGTTGCTCATTTCCCTGGAGATGTCTAACTGAGCTAGGGCTAGTTTATCGATTTTTCCATTGGGCGTTAAGGGCCATTCAGAAACCGCCACAAACCCTTGAGGAATCATGTAATAAGGTAATTTTTCGTTTAAAAACTCTCGAAGTTGAGACGTTTCAAAAGACGAGTTATGTTCGGGCAAACAGTAGGCAATCAGAGATTGGTTTAATTCTCCTTGTTTCAGTTCATGGTCTCGAACTAAAACAACCGCGTCCTGAATATCGCAATAGTCCGCCAGGACGGACTCAATTTCACGTAACTCAACGCGAAATCCTCGCACCTTAACCTGGTTGTCAATGCGACCTAGAATCTCAACATTACCATCCGCTCGATAGCGACCTAAATCACCGGTTTTATAAATTCTATCGTCTTGAGAGACATCAGACCCATGGCTAAAGAAATTTTGAACAAACTTTTTCTGAGTCAAAGCATCATCCTTTAGATACCCGAGAGCGAGATAGGGGGTTCGGATACAAATTTCACCAGCTTCTTCTAATCCAGCTAAAGAGCCACTTGAGGTGACCACTAAAAGCTGAACCCCATCAATACCCTGTCCAATGGGAATTTTTTGAGAGGATAAATCTCCCGCTTTAGGTACAATGTAATACCCCATTGCTTGGGGGGTTTCTGTTGCACCGTAAAAATTCACATTAGTCACGTCATCGTTCAAATTGTGACTGCGTTTAATATCTGCATCGGTTAAACAATCTCCACCCCAAAACAGATAGCGTAAGCTAGGCACTAAAGCTGAGTTAGATGAAGATGTTATGCCTTCAGCCAAAAGCATCCCCATGGCCGGCGTCAGATGTACGACGGTAATGGCCTGTTGTTGCATCCATTGAGTGAGTTTCCCACGGGTTTCGATGGTCTGCTGTTCGGGAATGACCAGGGTGGCTCCCAACCAAAGGGGGGTGAAGATATCTCGCAGTAGGGGGTCATGACTGAGGCCCGAGAGAAGCGAAAATCGGTCTTGTTCCCTTAAGCCAAACTGATGGCAATGCCAATCAATGAAATGAGATAGTGGTCGATGACTGCCAATAATTCCCTTCGGTTGACCTGTTGAACCAGATGTAAACGCAATATAGGCTTTATCATCAGCATCAATGGATGGGTAAGGTTGGCAATGATGAGTGTCTATCTCCTGTTGGAAGTCTTGATTGGGAGGATGGGGTAGAGAAACATAGGAAATTTTTGTCTCCTGCACAAAATTCTTAAGTTCTTGTGGCAAGTCTCCGGCACAACTGAGATGAATCAGTCCCTTTATGTCACTCAACTGACAACAATACTGTAAACGAGACACGGGGTAAGCTGAATCTAAAATTGTAAAACTTGCACCGATTTTAAGAATCCCCAGTAACGCGATAACCAAGTCCGCACTACGACTCGCATAAATGGCAATTGTATCTTGGTAACGAAGTCCTTGGTTTTGCAACTGCTGAGCCAGTTGCTCTGATAACTGATGTAGCTCCTGATAAGACCACTTCCTGTTACCCTCAATCAAAGCTACATGGTCAGGAACCCGTATCACTTGCTGGGAAAACCTATCGATGACTGATCCAACCCAGGTAGCTTGTAAAGGCTGCGTTGGATCGGGTAAATTATTGTTTAAAGGAGGGGTGGATGATGTCATAAGTTGGAAAAATCAATGAGAATTACAGTTTATTTTTGAGTTGGTTAGATTGGGGCTATTTTTTGATGACCTTAACCAGTTTACGGACAGAACGTCTTAAGTTGATTTTGTACGGATTGGGAAGCCATGGCAAGGCTTCGCTAAGGGAGGAGGCAAATTCTAATTTCGTGTCAGGGCTAGGTTTGAGTGAAATTTGGATTCGTTCTGTCAAGTGTGTGGGGGTATCAATCGAGAGAAAGGCTTGTTCTATGTTTTTAGAAACCTCTTGAGAGATGGCTGCCTGATTAGACTCCTTGAAATGACAAATGGTTGGATTGGTGTTAATTTCCCAAACCTGCATATTCTCTCCCCGAAAACTATAGTCAATTCGTCCGTATTGAATACGAGCTATTTTGAAAATAGCTTTGATTTGTTCAGCATGGGGATTCGTTTCGACGTACGTTTTATTTTCCTGTTCTCGCTGAGCTGTTTTTAATGAATTTGCTTTAACAACCCAGCCTTTTTGATAGCGGACGTGAACAGGAACAATTGTATTACCGAAGGCAAAGGCAGAATACTTTTTGAAGGTTCCCTGGTCATCCTGCGTATCACAAAACTCAATAATCACTTTATCTTGACGGCTTTCTCCTCGGTTTACCAGTTGTATGATTGCCTCGTCGAGTTCTTCACGAGTTTTTAAAAGTGGGGTTTGATTTCCTTTATGGTCATTTTCCCCTCTAATGAAGACTGGAAACTTTGCGTGGGAAAGGTCTTCCGTTAATCGGTAGATGTTAAACTGATTGCTGCCCTGGTTGTACAGTGTTTTGAGTAGCTCGTAGCGACACATTGACCATAACGGATGATTCAGTAGGCGAACTTGGTTATGCTTTTGTAGTTGGTTTGAGATCCAAGCTACCTCTTCAGTTTCTCGGGGCGACAAACGTTCAATGTCAGCGAAAATATAAGTTGCTAACGGAAGATTACGTTTTTTGAAGAGGTCTTCATAGGCAACTGGAATAATCTTAGAGCCTAGGGGTTGTCCCCAGGTCTCCAAGTACCAGTTTATTACATTCATATGAGTCCGAGTCGTGAGGTAAATTATCATCCTAGTGGTTCACTGAAGTTTGCTAAAAAAATATGTTTCGATACTTACTACAGTATTTTAGTCAGTTGACGGCGTAGACAAAACCGAATTAGGCGTCCAGGAACACGACTATTTTTTAAGGTATTACGCCTCAGAAAATTTCCTTTGAGGAACCGTGTAACCCCTTTGGCTCGGGCCTTAAACCGTATCGCTAGGGGGTTGTATTTTTCGGCATACCAAGGTGTCCAAGCTATCTCTCCCCAGAGAACATCAGCTTGGTGGCCTGGACTTAAGCCGTTTTGACGATGTTCGGGGTTGGGAATCCCACCATGTTCGCCATAGTTGCGGAAGGGGATAAAATTCTTGAACTTGTGCGATCGCAGGACTGAATCAAGTT
Organism: Phormidium yuhuli AB48; assembly: GCF_023983615.1. Taxonomy (GTDB): domain Bacteria; phylum Cyanobacteriota; class Cyanobacteriia; order Cyanobacteriales; family Geitlerinemataceae; genus Sodalinema; species Sodalinema yuhuli. The sequence goes on from NZ_CP098611.1 coordinate 3,754,202, forward strand.
CTGAGTCCCAGGTTGAATACACTTTCCTATTCGTTTCTTTGCCAATTTTTTCCGCAAACTCAAGCAAACAGCTTGCAGCTTTAGGACTAACAATATAGGCAACTGTTGATGTTGAAAATCCCTCAGCATATCCTTTTTCAGATACTCAATAGACTTGAGGTGCGCAGGTGTAAATCCAAGATACTCCAATGTTGTGGTTATCCTTGGAAAACGGAAGTGGTAACTTCCCAAACTCTTTAACAGGTACAAAATCAGCTTCAAGAATCAAGTTGAGCTGTTGACTCTCAGCCGATTTTTCCCACGCTCGGCAATGATTAAGAAGACAGCGATGACTCGCAGAAAACTCTCGATACTCGGGCTGATCCTCCTGCCTCAATACTTCACAATCAAAGCCTTCTTGCTTTAAATAAGCCTCTAACTGGTCTGTTGCTTCTTTATACGCAATAATAAACACCTTGTTGATACTTTCGACTAAAGTACTCATATCAATTATCTCTAAGTTTTAGAAGTTTATCGGTCATCACCCGCCTTTAGTCTGACCACCTCTCTCGCTTGTGGGAGAGCCTAGATGCTGCCACCCAGTCACGGTTGCGGTTACCTGGGTGAAAGGGTCTAGCTGCTGGGGTTCGGGGGTCTCAAGCGCCAGAACATTACTACAAAGTTAATTGCTGATTAGGAGAACCCACCCCAGCGTAGCACTGGAGAAAAAAAATGTCACTCTTGACGCTCCCCAATATCTAGGGTAGCTCGCTCTAGATATTGCGTTAGGCTGAAAGATAGCACACTTGAACGGAGTTGATATGCGACTACTACACACCATGCTACGGGTTGGCAACTTGGAGGAGTCCCTCAAGTTCTACTGCGATGTCTTGGGAATGAAACTCCTACGCCAGAAAGACTATCCCGGTGGCGAGTTCACCCTGGCTTTCGTTGGCTATGGCGATGAAGCGGACCATACGGTGATTGAGCTAACCTACAACTGGGGCGTCGACAGCTATGATATCGGCGACGGCTATGGCCATATTGCCCTGGGGGTGGATGATATCTACCAAACCTGTGATGCCATCCAACAACGGGGTGGTAAGGTGGTTCGTGAACCGGGGCCAATGAAACATGGCTCGACGGTGATTGCCTTCGTTGAAGACCCCACTGGCTATAAGATTGAGCTGATTCAACTGGGCACTCAGGGTTCGACTCAGGATGCCAAGGAAATGGCAGGCCGGTCGGCCTAGAACACTTCTCGAATGCCAAAAAGCCGCTAATCTCTCTAGATTAGCGGCTCTTTAGAGGGCGGACGATGGGACTCGAACCCACGAGTGGTGGAACCACAATCCACTGCCTTAACCACTTGGCTACGCCCGCCATGTTTTTTCAGCTTAACCATTATAACAAATCTGACGGGAAGCGCAAGAGGGTTGACCCGTTTTTTTGCCCCCTGATGTCTCCGCCCACAAAAAACCCTTCATCAACTCCATGGGACCCTTTCTCTGTGCGGTCACCGGCTCAAAAGCGACAGGCCTGTTCCGGCTCAATGGGACAAGTGGTGGTGTCCAGGGGATTATTCATTAAGGTCAAGCGATTGAGCGTTCCCAGACTCCCGAGAGGGCTGATATCGGCAATTTGGTTGTCTTCCAAGAACAAGGCGTTCAGTTGCATCAGTTCTCCGAGGGGACTAACATCGGTAATTTGGTTGCGGCCGAGAAATAACTCCCGCATATTTGACATCTGCGCCAGAGGACTCAAGTCCTGAATTTGATTGCCGCTTAAATCCAACTCATACAAATCGGGTAAGGCGGTAAACGGAGAGACATCGGTAATTTGATTGTCGCTCAGAGCAATCCACTCTAGCCGGTCTAACCCTGTCAGAGGACGTACATCAGACACTTGGTTGCGGCTGAGATCGATACCCTGGAGGCTAGAGAGGTTGGCTAGAGGGGACACATCCTGAATGCGGTTTCCATCTAGGAATAAAGAGGTGACGATGGGGAAGTTTTCCAGGGGGCTTAGGTTATCGATGTCATTATCGCGAGCCGTCAAGATGGTGAGGGTCTGATTATCCGCTAAAGCAGATAGATCAGAAATGCGATTACTATCGAGATTCAGTTGCTGCAACGGCAGCTCCCTTAGAGGTGCAATATCCCCAATCTGATTTCTCGATAGGAGTAAGATTTGTAGGCGGCTGAACTCCGCGAGGGGGGAAATATCGGCGATCGCATTGATACTGAGATCTAAACGAGTCAGGTGAGCCAAACTCCTGAGAGGGGACAAATCCGAGAGGTCCTGCACACTCAAGTTCAGGTCGTTGGTTTTCGCCAACACCTGAGCCGCCTGGGTACAATCCTGCGTCTGAGCCACCGCCAACAGAGCATTGAGAGTCTGTTGAGCCTCCCCATCAAGCTGTTGTGACTGACATAGGGCCTCAAACGCCTCCAGGGACTCCTCTGGAGATTGAGCCAGTCCCTCTTGAGGACTTACAACCAGGGCAACCAGGCCCACTAGCAGACCGAACTGCGATCGCACTGAGAATGTCAACATGAACTCATTCTAAATCTCGAACAGTGAACAACTAGCCGATGGTCTTACTCCTTCAATCGCTGGTAGAGGCTTTCCGCCAAATCCAGAAGATTCAGTAACTGTTGCCACTCCGCTGCGTCCCCCTTAGAACTGTGGTGGCGATGCTGTCGCAAGGACTGTTTCAATTGACTGAGTAACTGTCCCGGTTGGGGCAGATCCTCTGACGCAGAATCAGACCCCGTTGGCTCCTTTCCCGAACCTGGGGGCGCCGCCTGGGGGTGAAAATCTTTAGCGGTTGGGTGTTCTAAGAGCTGCTGAGCCCGTCCTGAGAGACTAAGGCTGCGGGCCGACAGATTATCTGGAAGTTGAGGTAAATCCGAAAGATACACCTGAGCCAGTTCAAGAAACAACGTCCGCACATCTGCCGTCCAGGCTAACTCCTGAACCTGGGACCACTGAGACTCTGCTAACCCGCGATCGCGTGCTGAATCCAGGAGCTGAGTGGCTTTCTCCGCCGTTGGGCGAACCTTTTGAGCCAGATGCATCGGCAATTTAGGAACATCCCCCAAACAGGAGCGGGCTAACTCAAGCAGGAGTTGTCGGACGTCTTCCACCCAGTGATACTCTGAGGGCTGCCAGTTTAAGTTGGTCATGTCACGCACAGTTTACGGATTTACCTACAACGTTACCTACAAACACATCAAGAAACGACTCAAAACGCGCGATCGCCCCTTAGCCGATCTCACAAACCGCTGCCTCAACAGCATACAACGCCATCCCCACCCTTCCGAGATCAGATTAGGACTACTTATCTGTGAGTTTCCAGACACCATCCCAATCCTCACTCGGCGGTTGTTGTTCAAACAACATACACCGTTCCACATGCAGTTTGGCCGCCTTGTTCTTACTATCCAAGGCTAAGACCTGTTCAAAGGCCTCACGGGCTTGATGGAACGACTGCTTCGACTTCGCTTGATACGGAGGACGAGCCAAGTCTACCAGTTTCTGAAGCTTAGCCCCAGACAGTTCCAACCCCTCTTCCTCCAGCATCTGTCGCACTTCCGGGAAGCCTGTAAACTGCTGCACCTTCGCCAGCCACAGCTTTTTACGAACCCGGGGGGTAATCTGTTTGAGCTTAAAGGGGAGCAAACGGTGCAAGTCCGCATCCGATAACTCATCCAGATTCTCCGTCACCAACAGACGCTTGAGCGTTTCCTCTCCCAGCACCTCCAGTAACTCCGACCGAGACAAGGTCCCTAAGAGGTCTCGTAAGAGTTTATCCCCATCAAAGGAAACCTCTTGCACCGCCTCATCAGACAAGTCCTCCAACTCCTCCAGTAACGGCATCATCTCCTCCATAGACAGCTTCTCCAAGGCCGGTTGTAGATAATGGCGGCGACCTTCATAGTAAAGGTCAATAATCTGCTGCTGAACCTCAGAAATCGGGCGAGCCAGGTCTCCCTCCCGAATCCCAACGAGCTCATAAATCTTGACCGGGCGGGTTTTTCCTTTCACGGTAATGAAGTCCAACTCCCGCACAACAATCCGATCGGCATTGGGTAAATAAGTTTGCTCACTAATCACCAAATCCACCCCATATTGTTTACTGGTTCCCTCCAAACGCGAGGCTAAGTTCACCCCATCCCCAATTGAAGTCAGTTCCATCCGTTTGCTAGAGCCAATGTTTCCACTCACCACACTATCGGAATGGATGCCAATTCCAATTTGAATTGCTAACTTGCCTTCATTGATGCGTTTCTGGTTAAACTCCTCCAAGCGGTAACGCATCAAAATAGCCGACTGAATCGCACACCATTCACAGTTCTCCAAGGGTGCCGGAGAGCCAAACACGGCCATCAGAGCATCCCCAATGTATTTATCGAGGGTTCCCCCATATTGGAAGACCGCATCCACCATTTCCTCGAAATACTCATTGAGCATTAACACCACTTCTTCTGGCTGTAATTTCTCCGTTAAAGTGGTGTAACTGCGGATATCGGAAAAGAGAACCGAGACATGTTTCCGCTTTCCGCCGAGCCCCGTATCCCCACTGGCTAGCAGCGCCTCTGCCACTTCCGGAGTCATGTACTTATACATCAAGTTCTTGACTTCCATTTCGTCGCTGATATCCTCTAGAACCACCAAGGCCCCATTTACTTTTTTCGGGTCTGTCACATCGGGCATCGAGTTAATCGTTAAGTTAACACTTTGCCCCGTGACCGCCGTTTCAATTTCTAAAATTTGGTTAGGATAGTATTGTTGGCGGTCTTTCTCATCTTGCGGATGTAGAGCGGCTTCAAACCATTCTGAAAACTTCCCTTCTCGCAGGGTAATCATCTGCCTGAGATTCAAGCCTTCGATAATCGCCTCTTCTTCAAAGCCTAACAGGGTCTTCGCACATTCATTAGCCGCCACGATATCCCCCTGACGATCCGTTGAAATGACTCCGTTTGTCAAGCTCCGGAGAATATCTTTTTGTCGCTGTTCTTGTTGTTTGACCGTTTCAAACAGTTTCGCGTTTTGTAGCGCGACCCCAGCCTGAATATTGAACGCCTGCATGAACTCCTGATCCGTGCGGTTAAAACTGGCTTTCCACTGTTCTGGAGGTTGGGGCCAATCTTCAGGATCGTAATCTGGATATTCGCCTTGTTTTTTCTTGTTAATCAGTTGCGTCACCCCAATCAGTTCATCGTCGGAGTTAAACACCGGCATACAGAGCATACTACAGGTGCGGTAGCGAGTTTTTTGGTCTGTTTTTTTCGAGGTTTCCGATCGCGGATCATCATAGATATCAAAGGGAATTAACAAGGGTTCCCCAGACTCCGCCACCATCCCCGCAAAACCCGCATTGCGAGGAATCCGCAGTTCTCCGACTCCAGGAATTTTTGTCCAGAGTTCCCCTTTTTCCTCGTCAATGAGCCAGAGGGTAGAGCGATCGGCATTCATGAGGTTTTTGGCCTCACTCATCACTCGATTGAGAGTGTCTTCAAGATCTAGACTACTCTTACTCAGAGAGTTGACAGCACTCATTAAGGCTGAGGCGGCCCGTTGTTTTTGGGTAGCGGCGTAGAAGGACTTAGAGGATTCAAGAATCAGGCGAATGGAGGGAGCAAACTCCCGAAAGACCTGTTCATCGTCTGAGGTAAAGCCCACTGGATCAATTTTCTGATCGAGGGGAGTTTCGGGCTGGTCGAGATCCGGCTGTATTTTATTGATCAGTTGCACCACCGCCACCAAGTCCTGAGTTTCCTCATTGAGCAGGGGCATCGTCAACATGGTGTAGGTTCGATAGTTATTCTTTTTATCGAACTTTTTAGCTGTTTCTGAGCGGGGATCGTCGTAGAAGTCATAGGGGATATTCACCACTTTTTTACCCGTGGCAGCTTCCCCAGCAATTCCCACTGTGGCCGGAAAACGAATTTCTAAAGCATTCCCTTTTTCGTCTTTGGCAATCAGGGTAAATAGTTCGTTTTTTTCCTCATCTAGGAGAAAAATTGTGGTGCGATCCGCGTGCAACAGTTCCCCCGTTTTGAGGGCAATGGAGCGCAACATCTCATCGAGGATGGAATCGAACCCCTGACTGTCGAGTAAACTATCGAGCATCCCTAGGGTCTGATTGACCACCCGCAGTTTATCTTCAACCCCCCGCACCACGTCGGTGAACTTATCTCGGTTCAAGGGGGCAAGGAAGGCGCCAAAACTGCCCTTGGTGGTGGTCAAGGCGCCGCTGCTACTGTTGGGGGAGTCCTGATGGGGAGAGGATGCACGACGGCCATCCTGACCGTGAGGCGTGACATCGATAGTCGCGTCGGTGTGAGAGACGGAAGTGTTAGGAGATGCTGATGTCATAACTCTTTGGGTGACGCTGGTACTCGACTAAGTGAGGCAACTGTCGGCACAGATGCCGGCTAAGACCGGATCCGAGAGAAGATGAACCTGTTCAAGATGAACGAAAACTGGAGATAGCTGATTTTAGCTCATCACCAGTGTACCCTTCTCTCGCTTTCGCCGCAGTGGCGTGGATACCAATCTACTTCGGCTGAATCAATTGGGGACGACCCACCCTTGTTAGTTATTATCCGCTACGTTGCACGGCTCGTCGTACCGAGCGTCACATTTTGGACAACCATTGTTGGCAACGTTGCCACAAATTCGGTTTGGGGAGAGCTTAGGGGGCCGGGGGTTGGTACAGCTCCCGTCGCAGCCGCTCGGCTCGGCTCAAGAGGGAGTTGGCAAAGGCATTGGCGGCTTCTTGGGTGGCGCTAGAGTCAAAATCATCCTGATGCTGACCACTCACCAGTTGGGCCAGTTCTTGACAGCGTTGCTCATGATTGAGCGATCGCACCTCAATGCGAGTTCGCGCCGTTTCTCCCTGCTGGGTGGCTTGTTTAATGACCCGGAAGTGGTGGTCAGCCATAGCTGCTACGAGGGGTTGATGGGTTACACAGAGAACTTGGTGATGACAACTGAGGCGATAGAGGGTTTCGGCAATGGTACTGGCCACGCGGCCCGAGACCCCCACATCAATTTCATCAAAAATGAGTGTCCCCACAGGGTCCACCTCACTAAACGAGGCCTTCAGGGCCAGCAAAAAACGACTCATCTCTCCTCCCGAGGCAATCTCCCCCAGGGGTCCTAGGGGTTCACCGGGGTTCGCGCTGAATAAAAAGCGCACGCGATCGCCCCCCCACCGTGTCGGCTCGATGGGGGACACCTCCACCTTAAACTTGAGATTATCCATGGCCAGCGGCTGTAGGGCCATGGTTAAGCGTGCTTCCAATTGATGGGCCGCCTGCTGTCGTCGCTGCCGTAGCTGCTGACAGCCTTGGCTGAGCTGCTGCTGTTGCGCCTGACAGTCCCGCTCTAGAGACTCTCGCCGTTGCTCCCCATGGTCAAGGTCATCGAGTTGCTGCTGTAAGCTCTCCAGATGGGCGATCGCCTCCTGAAGAGTCGGACCATATTTGCGGCAGATTTGCTTAAGGTGCTGTCGGCGAGCCTCCACCTCCTGTAACCGCCCGGGATCCGCTTCTAACTCATCCCCATAGCGATTGATCTGTTCTCCAGCTTCTTGGACCCGCACCAGAGCCTCCGTGACCAAGATGAGCAAGGGGGTCAACTCTGAGTCATAGGTCACCATCTCCTGTAACAGAGTTTCCGCTCGTCCTAAGAGATCGGCAGCGGCAGTTTCCTCGTCGTTGTCATAGAGAGTCTGATAGAGGTGATAGCTTTGCTGTTGCAACTCCACCACATGATTGAGCCGTTGAGCTTCCCGGTCCAGCTCTTCGAGTTCCTGGGAGTCCCTCAACTCGGCGCGGCTAAGTTCCTCAAACTGATAGCGCCAGAGCTGCTCTTGCTGCGATCGCAGCTGTTCCTGATGCTGTAAGTCCCGCAGTTGCCCTTGTAGCTCCTGTAGACGGTCATAGTCCTGGGCCACCCGTTGACGAATTTGCAACAGGGCCTCACCGCCATAGAGATCTAACAGGTGACGCTGGTGGGTCATTTGCGCTAACTGGATGGCCTGACCCTGGGCCGCAATATCCACGAACTGCTGTCGCAGCTGTTGCACGTCCCGTTGACTGGCGCCCTTGCCATTGAGGCGATACTTACTGCGACAGCCTCGTTTCCCCAGGAGTAATTCCCGAGAACAGGCGATCGCCTCCCCCCCAGCCTCCGGGGAATTGACCTCAAACCAGGCCTCAACCCGCGCTCGTTTAGCCCCGGTGCGAATGGCTCGACGACTGGCTTTGCCTCCCAACACCAAATCCACCGCATCTAACACAATGGACTTGCCCGCCCCCGTTTCTCCAGTCAGCACATTCAACCCAGGCCCAAACTTGAGATCCAGGTCATCAATTAAGGCAAAATTTTCAATCTGTAACCGCACCAGCATAGAGAAGAGACCCGCCTCTAAGACGAGCCAACGGAAGACGATAAACTCCAATCCGGACGCAGTTGTTGTGCCTGACGCAGATAGGGATGAGATAACTTGGTATTGCGAGGCAGATTGACATGGATCAGAAAGCGCACACAGCGTTCGAGATCCCCCTTCACACTCATATGTTGCACATCGAGTAAGGGCACTTCATCCCAATGGGGCCGTTGTCGAGCCACCGAAGCCGGAAATAGGGCGTCGAGATCCGGGGTCACGGAAAAGGTCACGCTGACGATCTGTTCTGGGTCAAAGCTATTGTGCCGTTCTAGTTCATCGAGAAGTTCCGCCACCGCCTCGCGAATCGCCTCGGCCGTATTTTCAGGAACAGTCGTCGCGCCTCGAATTGCGCGCACAGTCCAGTCCGCTTCCACTACACAAACCTCCATATTAGTCAGGTGTTCAAGGAGCGATCGCCCCCGACTTAGGGGCGATACATCCACAGGGGGATTCCGTTAGTTGTCAGTTCAAATTCTAACCATTCACCGGTAGCCGACAGCCGTGACCCGGATGCTGTTGAACGTAGAAGCTTGGCCCAGAAGGGTTTTGCTGTTTCGATTTCATCCACCTCAGCCCGTTGAGGATCCAGTCCCGCTAGTTCAGCGGCCAGACGGCGAGCATCCTCTTCTGTACCCACAGCATCCACTAACTTGAGGTCTAGGGCCTGTTGTCCATTAAAAATGCGCCCATCGGCAAACCCTCGGACCGTCTCAACGGGAAGTTGCCGGGCGGTGGCTACGGTGTCCACAAACTGATCGTAGGTACTATCAATCAGAGATTGCAGAATCTGTTGCTCTCCCTCGCTCAGTTCACGGTCAACGGCCAAAATATCCTTATACGGACCCGATTTGATCGTTTTGAAGGAGACGCCAATCTTGTCGAGTAATCGTTCTAGGTTGTTCCCCCGCAGAATGACCCCAATGCTGCCGGTAATGGTTCCAGGGTTACTGACAATTTTTTCGGCCCCCATGCCGATGTACACCCCACCCGAGGCGGAAATGTTCCCGAAGCTGGCCACCACCTTGACGCCATGCTTGTCTCGCAGTCGCATGAGGGCTTGATAGATTTCATGGGAGTCCGTGACAGTTCCCCCGGGGCTATCAATTCGTAACAATAGGGCGCGATACTTACGCTCAGCGACCGTTTCTAAGGCCTTGAGAACCTCTTGACGAGTCCCCGAGGCGATCGCTCCGGAGACTTCAATGCGGGCAATCTTAGAACGAAACCGTTTGAAAAACCAGACCATACGGGGCTAAAGACGTTGCGAATTGAGTAAGTCCCAGCTCGGGACAGGGTTGCTAACCGAGTGTAACAGGAAGCTCACCTCCTTGGTGATGTTGATTCGACTCCCCCGAGCCGTTTAGACCATGGCATCTCCGGGATACTTAACAAAAAGCAATCAATCGTTACAATGATAGGCATGATATCCCCCAGCCAATGCCAATCATGCTTCAGCGACGTCTCCCCCCCCCTGTGCAATACGTTCTCCTGCTGCTGAGTCCCTTTTTCTTTTGGGGGACGGCCATGGTCGCCCTGAAAGGAGTGGTTCCCCACACAACTCCCTTCTTTATGGCAGCCATTCGTCTGTTGCCCGCAGGGGGGTTAATTCTCGTGGCAGCGGCCTTGAGTGGACGGCCCCAGCCCCGAGGACTGAAAGCCTGGAGTTGGATTGCCCTGTTTGCCATCGTGGATGGGACTTTATTTCAAGGCTTTTTAGCGCTGGGACTCCAAGACACCGGCGCTGGCTTAGGCTCCGTTCTCATTGACTCACAGCCCTTATTAGTCGCCCTTCTCTCCGCCTGGTTTTTCGGCGAATATATTGGTCTGTGGGGAGGACTCGGCTTGTTGCTGGGATTAATCGGTATCAGTGCCATTGGCTTACCCGAACATTGGCTGATGGCCCTCTTAACCCTCGATTCGACCCTAAGCTCACCCACCTCATCGGTTACGATGGGTCAGAGTCTGTCCTTGGGAGAAGGCATGATGCTCTTAGCCTCCCTAGCCATGGCCCTGGGAACCGTCATGATGCCGAAAGTCTCTCAGCACGTAGATCCCGTTGTAGCGACGGGCTGGCACGCCATTTTAGGGGCAATTCCCCTATTCGGACTATCCTGGGGCTGGGAAACTCAACCTTGGCAAGACTTGACCCTTTCCGATTGGGGAGCCCTAGCCTATGCTACCGTCTTTGGCACGGCGATCGCCTACGGGTTATTCTTTAACTTTGCGGCTCAGGGGAATCTCACCAGTTTAAGTTCCTTGACCTTCTTTACCCCTGTGTTTGCCCTTCTCTTTGGCTACTGGCTGCTCGGTGAAATTCTAACCCCGGTACAAATGGCTGGAGCCACCCTGACCTTAGGTAGTGTCTATCTCATTGAACGTCGGCAAAAACTGCCTCGGCTGTCCTGGCCCGGCTCCAGGGAGCAGGTAACTCCCTCTAGTTCCCCTTCGTCCCCCCGTGGCGAAACCCCCATCTCCCCCTCATCCGGTCCCCCGGCTGCGTCAAGATAGGGTAAGACGGCGTGACTGCCAATGGCGTGCATTTAGGGTCGTCAAAATCTGTGCTTCCCCATCAAATTTCCCAGTCTCAAGGCTAGGATTGGAGCGTCTACCTGTTGTCCACTCTAATGCGTGACCGAAATTTATGGTGTCAGCCTCCGATTATCCCCTCTCATTCGTTCTGCATCGATCTCTGTTAGGCAGGTGTTCACTGCGTCATGGGATACAGATGCTGTTCGTGCCAACCGCTTGTCTCCTGGGATGCGTTTTGACTAGCTCAGAGGCGATCGCCATCTCCGGCAGCATGGCCCGATTAAATGTTAAACCCATCCTCCCCGCGACGGCTCTGGGAACCGTTAACTTAATGCCCAGCTTCGCTGCTGAGTTCATCGAGGAGTTATCAGACCTTCAGTTAGCACAGGGCGAGTCTGAGAACATAGATGGGGGCCGTCCTCCCCTGAGATTAGATGATAGCGGTGAGGCAGTTGAAGAGTTACAACGGCAACTGCAAGCGGCAGGATTCTATGAGGGAGACATTACCGGGGTCTTCGATTTAGAAACCGATGACGCAGTTTCGGCCTTACAGGAACAAGAGGGGTTAACCGTAGATGGCGTCATGGATGATGAGAGTTGGCAACGTCTCCAAGCTCTGCAACCGACAGTGGAAGAACCCCTAAATCTTACACCGCCCCCGGAGCAAGAGGCTCAACCGGCCAATGGCGGGCCCGGATTAGGTCGCTTATGGTGGATTGGGGGCGGTGGATTGCTAGTTTTGCTTGCCGGTGCGTTGTTTATCCTATTGCTCAAGGCCTTCGCCGAAGAGGTGGACGACCCCGATGCTCCCTTGGATGAGATGGATGAGATGGATGAGATGGACGAGTCTGAGTCCACCGCACAGGAGAGGGTTCCCCCACGCCAAAAAGCCCCCAAGTCCCCAGAAACAACCCGGGATGAGCCACCCTTGCCCGTTTCCCCGCAACCCGACTCCTCTATCCAAGACAGTCCTCCTCAAGAGTCTCCCCAGGACGCCTCCTCCGACTCGACCCCCGAAGCGTTTCCTGATCTGCCCTCTGAGCCTGTAGCAGGACTCAATGATGCCGTAGCCCCTCAAACAACGGCGATCGCCCCCCCCAATTCCAGCAGTCATGGGCTCACGCGACTGCCGCGCATGAGCATTGTCGAAGCCCTGATTCTGGATTTACAACACCCTGACCCCCAACGGCGACACAAAGCCATTTGGGAATTAGGACAACGGGGAGATTCTCGCGCCATCTCTCCCTTGGTGGAGTTATTAACAGATGCTAGTTCTCAAGAACGTAATACGATTCTGGCAGTTCTCTCTGAGATTAGTTCCCGCAACCTTCAGCCCATTAAGCAAGCCCTGATGGTCTCCTTACAAGATGACAGTCCTGAGGTGCGCAAAAATGCAATTCGTGATTTAACACGTATTTATGATTCTATTGCTCAGTTGAGTCAGGTCTTACGCTACGGAACCGACGATTCTGATCCAGATGTGCGAGAAACAGCGAAATGGGCCATGTCTCAATTGCAACGCATTCGCACCTTGCCGTTAAATAGTGATGGGGATAAAACCCCTTAATCCTGTTTAGGTCAACGAGCCTGTTTGAGAACGCCCTATGGTGAGAGTCTTTGTCTACGGCACCTTACAACCGGGAGAACGGTTCCATCGTCCCTATTGTGGCGATCGCGTGCAAGTCCAGGGCCGCGCTATGGCTCCCGGACGACTGTATCATCTTCCCCATCTCAACTATCCCGCCATGACTCAGGAAGCCGGATGGGTTTATGGGGTCATACTGGCCTTTGAGAATGCTAACGCCTTAGAGAAATTAGACGAGTTGGAGGGATATCTAAGCGAGCGCCCCCCCTGCGATAATGAATACAACCGCTTAGATACTGAAGTCTTTGACCCCCAAACCCCAGGGCGATCGCTCGGCACCGTCTTAGCCTATTACATGAGCCAACAACGAGTCCAAGACCATGATGGCATCTGGCTCCCACAGGGGGTTTGGAGTGAACAGGGCTTGAGCAACAGCTAACGACGACCCCGATTTTGGGCTTCCTCACTGTCCGCTAAGGTTTGACGGATGCGATCTAAACTCCAGCCATCAATCAGCCGTTGTTGATAATTACGTAACCCGCCTTGATCCGCAGGCCGTCCCAAAATTTCCCGGTAGAGACGATCAATGCGATCGCGGGCCTCATCACTACGAGCCAAGTGACGACGGATTGACGCCAAACTCATCCCTCGCTCCAGTTCTCGCGCATGGGCCTCTAAGCCGCGACGGTCTGCACTACGCCCCAAAACCTCCTGATAGAGTCGGTTGATGGTTTCACGGGAGCGAGCTGTGGTGTCACGATCGTTATAACGACCCCCACTACGGTCATCACGGCGGTCATCATGACGTCCACCACGATGGTCATCATAATCGAGTAAACCTCGAGTATTTTGAGTTCTCGCTCCCCGTGTCGTCACACCTCGCAGATCAGCATTGCGGAAATCCGCCCCCCGCAAGTCGGCATCTCGGAAATCCACATTTTGCAGATTTGCCCCTCGCAAATCCGCATTTTCTAAGTTGGCACCCCGTAAATTACTGCCTCGCAAATCCACATTCCGCAGATCCGCTCGCCGCAAATTAGCTCGGCGCAAGTCGCACCGGGTACAAATGCCAGTGCGATAGAGTCGTTCCAGATGTTGCGGATTGCTAGCTTGGACGCTGGGGGCGCTGAGTCCTGCCAGAACGGCGATGGCAGCGATCGCCCCATAATGCTGAAGTTTCATAAGAAAAAACGAAATAATAGTGGATGGTGACTAGGAATGTCAAGGAGCTACTGTCTATTTTAATCCTCCTGCCAGAGTCGCCGCCCCTCCCGAGGACGAAGACGGCCATGGGTATCTCTCAACAAGCGAGGGATATCTAACTGTTTCGGACAACGGGGTAGACAGTCCCCACAGTCTGTACAACGGTTGCCTCGACGACCCGGAAACCAATGGCCCGCATTTTCAAACATACGATAGCGATATTGACCAAAGGACTCCATCTCATAGGCGATCGCCAAGTTCCGCAACCGTAAAACCTCCGGAATCTGGATGTTTTCCGGACAGGGCAGACAGTCATAACATTGATGACAGGCATCAGGGCCTAACTGTTCCGTCCACTCTTGGTCCAATCGCGCCAAACAGTCGTGTTCCTGGGGGGTCAAAGGGTCGAGGCGATCGCCCCAGGGCCCAATCGCCTCCAGTTCCCCAGGATTGGCCGCCCCCACACTCAGGGTTGAGACGCGCGGGTCACTCAGCAGAAACCGATAATTCAAACCCAACGGGGACAGGGGTTCACATAAACGCCGTAACCGCTCCGGAGGCTGGTGTAATTGTCCCCCCTTGTCAGCTGGGGAGATAATAAAAACCCCCATATCTAAGGTTTTTGCCAGGGCGATCGCCCGTTGATGACGCTGGAAAAACAGATAGTAGTGCAAATTGACGAATTCAAACGCCCCCGTCTGCATTGCCTCTAAAATCAACTCCAAACTGCCATGGGTTGAAAATCCCAAATGACGGATTTTACCCAGCTTCTGCGCCTGCTGAGCAGCCTCTAACCCCCCATTTTCCTCCTGAATCCCTGCCAACTGTTCCGGGGTATTGATGCCATGAATGGCCAAGGTATCTAAATACTCCAAACCCAAGCGAGCCAGAGACTCATCAATCCAGCGTCTCATCTGTCTGCCATCCGCTGTTGGGGGCAGTTTGCTGGTGATATGCATTTGCTCACGGGGACATCCCACCCCCCCCTGAAGGGCCCGACCCAAATACTGTTCACTATTGCCATAGCCTCGGGCCGTCTCCAGATGATTAATCCCCATCTCCAGGGCCTTACGGATCGTGGCGATCGCCATCTCCTCAGAAGACAAGCAGCGCATTGTCCCCAAAGAAAACACCGAGAGTCGCAACTCTGTCGAGCCAAATCGCCGGTATTGCATCAGAGCCTCTGTCTGAACTTAAGAATCACTAGAATCGCTAAACTCCTGGCCGGCCCGTTTAATCAGTTCCTGAGGACTCAAATTATTGATAAACTCCCGAAAGGCCTGACGTTCCGCCTCATCGGCATCGCGGTCAACCGGAATCGAGGCATCGGCCACCACCTCTTCCATCACCCAAATTGAAGCCTCGGTGCGCAGAGCCAGGGCGATCGCATCACTGGGACGAGCATCAATCTCATGTTTGACCTTGCCATCAGCACTCACCATCTTAAGCACCGCAAAAAAGGTATTATCCTCCAGGGCATGAACAATCACCCGCTCTAACGTCAAATCCCAAGTCTCCAAGATGTTGATCATCAAATCATGGGTCATGGGACGGGGTGGGGTTTGTTGTTCAATGGCACTAATGATCGAGCGTGCCTGATCCTGAGAGATATAAATCGGCAAGGCCCGCCGCTCGCTGGCATCTCTCAAAAGTACGATGGGACTACGGGTGGCTGCATCTAAGGCAATTCCAGCAACTTTCATCTCAATCATTAATCCAGCCTCTTAGTTGAACGATCACGGGGAAGGGACAGGAATCCCCACTCTTCAGGATAGATGACTCCATCCAGTGGCAGATCCAGGGGAGGGCCGATCTGGGGTAACGATGAGGCAGCGACGCTACAATACTGACAGCTTGGGGAAACCGTTCCCCTCAATCGTCTTACTGAATCATCTCACCTAGGATATACCCTGTGTTTACCGGACTTGTTGCTGCCCTTGGAACCCTTGATGCCTTTAGCGAGGGTCAGTTACGTATCCACTATCTGACCGGCAATGCTGCGGCGATTAGCCATGATTTAGCCATTGGCGATAGTGTGGCCGTTGATGGGGTCTGCTTGACGGTTGAATCCATTTTACCCCAGGGATTTATTGCGGCGGTCTCTCCGGAAACCCTCAATCGCACCAGCCTGGTTCGGGCCTGGGAACAACGGCGTCCTGTTAATTTAGAGGCCTCCCTGCGGGTCGGGAGTAAAATTGGGGGTCATTTTGTGACCGGACACATTGATGGGATTGGCTGTTTAGACCAGGCTGAGATGACCGGTAACTCCTGGGAGATGACCTTCACCGCTCCCCCCCGACACCATCAACAGTGGGGCGATCGCATTGCCCCTTATCTCGTCGCCAAAGGGAGTATTGCCATCAATGGCATTAGTTTAACGGTAGCCCAGTGCGATCGCTCCCGCCGTTGGTTTCGCGTTGCTGTAATTCCTCATACCTATCAAGAAACGAATCTCAGTCGCCTCAATCCCGGAGAATGGGTTAACTTAGAAGGCGACATTTTG
Organism: Phormidium yuhuli AB48; assembly: GCF_023983615.1. GTDB lineage: Bacteria > Cyanobacteriota > Cyanobacteriia > Cyanobacteriales > Geitlerinemataceae > Sodalinema > Sodalinema yuhuli. The sequence continues at coordinate 3,770,465 of NZ_CP098611.1, forward strand.
GGCAAGTATGTTGAAACCTTCCTATCTCAGGGTCATCTCAGCGCTCCCCGCGTCCCCAACGCCTCACAGTCCCCCGATCCCATTACCCCCGACTTTCTCAGTCAACATGGCTATCAGGCGGGTCACCCCTAGCACTGTAGCCACCAGCAACCGTAGTTTTGAGTCATTACCGACACTATGACGTTTCGCTTTCCTTCTTATTTTTTCGCTCTGACCATGATGAGTCTATTATGGGGCTGTGCTGATCCCGAGTCAGCCTCAGAAACCAGCCGTCCCTTCTCAACATCCCCCACATCCACAACCCTGACCCAACCGTCAGAAGACTGGCAAGACGCCATAACAGCCACCACAGAACAGGCAATTGATGCCAAGGTGTCAGAGTCTGACGTCCCTCATGACCACATAAAAGCTGAAACCCTCGTCGGTCGTTGGGAACCTCAATCCTATCTTCCCTCCCAGGGAGACCCCGTTGACCTAACCGCTCTCCCCCCAGCTCAGCAAGCCGATTTAGTCTGGGTCTTGACCGAAGCTGGACAAATCCACATTGGTGAGTTAGAAGGCACGTATACGGTAGAGGGTGAGACGATCTATGCAAGAAATCCTGACTCTGGCGATGTAACCGAGTTTCAATTTCAACTCTCTGGGAATTACCTCACCGTTGAACGTAAGGGAGAGATTGAAAAGGGTGTTTTGCTGCTAGTTCGTCATCCCTAGCTCGTCTAACCTTTTATCCTTGAGGCCTAGGCTATGAAACGACTTCTCTCGATTTTCGTCAGTGTGGTCATTCTGGCGATTATTTATTCTCGTATCGACCTGCCGGCCTTGGCTGAGGTCTTCCGAGGGTCAGATCCACTCTGGATGGCAATTAGTTTAGGCATGGTGGTTCCCCTGACCTTAGCGACGGGATGGCGGTTACGACAGCTAATGCCCCGCCATCAAGATTTTCCCCTAACTGAAGCCACCAAACTCACCCTTTCCGCTAGTGTTCTCAATATGGTTCTCCCCTCCAAAATGGGAGAGCTAGCGAAAGCCTATTTCATCAGCGATCGCGGCTATCTTCCTGGGTCTCTCGCCTTTTCTTTAGTGGTGTTTGAGAAAGCCTCTGACTTACTCTCTCTCTTTGTTTGGTGTGTCTTTGGTCTTCTGTTTTACCCCGAGAAGGAAACCCTCTTTTGGGTCATGACGTTCTTCGTCTTCCTCGGACTTTTTTTTGGCTTACTGCTGCTCTCCTCTGAGTCCTTCGCCAATCTCTTTTTTCGGCGGAGTAAAGCCATCGCCTCTGGCAAACTCTATCAAAAGCTGGACAAGCTTCATCGCTCTTGGACAGAAATGCACAACCACTTCTGGCAAGATAAACGGCAACTGCTCATCATCGCCTCCATCTCCATCTTTATCTGGTTTCTGCACCTGATGCAGATTTGGTTCTTCATTTTTGCCCTACGAGCCAGCGTTCCCTTTATCGCCAACCTCGCCTTAGCGCCCTTAGCCATTTTTGCCGGCTTGCTTCCCCTCACCTTTGCCGGTGTTGGCACTCGCGATGCTGCCTTGATTTTCTTCTATCAACCCTTCTTTGATGCCAACGTCGGTGCTGCCCTAGGTCTTCTATGTACCTCCCGCTATTTACTCCCCGCCATTGGCGGATTACCCTTTTTTGGTCAATATCTGGCTAACCTCCAAACCGCTAAGTCCAACGCCAAATAGACGCCAACCTTTCCCCAATCTTTTTGTTACTTAACGTTACAAAAAACATCTCAAAAGGGCTTGACAGCATCGCCAATATCCCGATATACTGGATATCAAATAGAGTTCATTGTCTAATTTAACTTAATCAAAAAAGATTAGTTCAATGACAAGGACTCCGCTGCCCCGGTGCGGGCGGCGCGGGTCCAAACATCTAGGCTGCAAACTTTTTTAAGTGGGTCATAGCCATCGAAGATAGGTTTTCTCTATTGCCTATTGCCTTCTTCCCCCTCCCAAAACCCCAAAGGTCGACAAACCTGCCGAATCAGAGACACCTGTTCCGGGGAGAGAATTTCACGGTAGCGCCCCACACTGGAACTAGAGACGCCCTGGCCATAGAGAGAGGTTGACCACCAGGGGCGATAGCGTTCTGGAAGTTGAGCAAAATCCAAATCACTGCGCCAGGGCTGATGGGGATTCGTCTGACTCAAGCGCAGTCCCGTAAACCCTTCAAGCTGACGCAACGCCACCTGAGGATAATGCACCAATCCCTCATAGCGGACATAGCGGGTTTGTTGCCAAAACTGGGGTTGTTCAAAGTTGTGACAGGGGTGATAGTAGCTGCAAAAGAACTGAGCCAGGCCCTTCATATCTCCCCGTTCCAGGAGTTTCACCAGAGTAGGGCTTTGCTGAGTTTGCTTGAGTTGGTCTCCCACCTCCATTAAAGAGGCGATCGCATCACAGGGGTCCCGTAAGAGAATCAGGAACTGGGCCTGGGGAACCAACTCAAACAAATCCGGGAAATACTTCGTCAGTTCCGGGGACTTGAGAACCAGATGTTGAGCATCAGGATAGCGTTGCGCCGTTTTCTCCAGAAACGCCATCACCCAGGAGCGAGAAAAATCAGCATAATCCTGGAGATCCTCAAAATAGGCCCCTCCTTCCACCCGCCAGACCCGTTTCCCCCGATGATAGGTGGAGACGACATAGGCCAGGTAACTGGCCTCAGCCATCAGGGGATTGGTCGTCGGCTCTTGACAAAGGAGGCTATTGAGTAACGTCGTTCCCGTGCGGGGTGCGCCGCCAATAAAGATATAGTGCATCCGTCCCCTAAAACTCCGCTTCCACCGTGGAAAACAGAGGTTTGGGACCGTCGCTCTCATCAGAGTCGTCCGAGGTATCCTCCCGAACTAAGGTGAGCCAATGGAGGGCCATAGGAGGCTCAGCCATCGCAAACACCTGTTGTCCTTGGGCCCAACGAGCGTACCAGGGGTCAAGTTTGGCTTGGTCCGCAGGACGATGCTCTCGTTCATAGGCCAAGACGGGAACCTCATCCACCAGAGTGAACGGGAGCCGTTGCAACAGAGACTCAAGTTGCGATCGCCTAAACAGCGTAGAATTAAAGACCCGAGCCGTTTGCTCCAGCAAGGGATTCTCCGGTAACTCCTCCGAAGCCAAAAAGAGATTCAACAACAGAGTTCCCCCAGGCCGCAAGGCTTGAGCGATCTTACTCAACAATCCCTCCAACGCCTCCCCATCCGCCACACGGGAGGCCACCTCCGTCAGCAGTCCCAGGCCATAGTGGCCGGGTTTGGGAGTCACCAAAGGGTCTAGGATATCTTCAGCCATCACCCGAATCGGGAGAGGTTCCTGTTGCAGCAACTGACCCAAGCGATGAGCAAAGGGGGGAGCTAAGTCCATCGCATCCACAGAAAACCCTTGACGGGCCAAAGGTAACGCCGACTGAGCCGTTCCCACCCCAGCCACAAGAACCGGAGTTTCCGCCGCTGAGAACGACTTAGCCAAATCCATCACCTTGGTTAAGGGCCCCAGAGTCTCACAATAATCAGGGCTTTGTTGGAGAAGGGTTTGAGATTGCTCAGCCAGCGATCGCGTCACCACGGACACCTGACAGGATAAGCCCCCTTCCTCCGGGGGATTACTGGCATAGCGAACCACCAGTCGCGCCTGGGGAGATAAGAGAAAGCCTGTCTCCAAATCCTCTTGCAAGCGAGCCTCTAACTGCTCCGCTTGAGCTTGATTGAGAGGATGAGTCAGCAGGGCAAATATCCCCGCCAACTGCTGTAAATAATCTCGCCGCAAACAGGGAATCGAGGGCAACACCAGTTGTCCCTCACTGATGAGGGCCGGACTGGGACTCTTCGTTTTAACCCGGTCCAAGCGATAGACTAAGCCCTGACGAGGGGCCCGCGCCGGTTCATAGCTGAGGACGATTTGTGAGGAGGTGGGGGGGTCTTTTAGGAGTGTTGCCAGATGTTGACAGAGTTTCACTAACTCCGAGGGGGATAGGGGTTTACCCAGTAGGGAAAATAGGCGGTTAATCCGTTGTCCATAGGGATCGACCGCTCCTTTGACGGCTGGAAAGGCAATCTGACCCTGGGCCGAGAGACTTCCCTTAAGACTGCGGGCGATCGCCTGGTATAACGGTGTATCAAGTTGAGGGGGGGTGGTCACATCAATCTCCACAAAAACAATCGCAAGATGACCTACTCGATAGAGGGAAGCGGGGACAAGTTCCCCAACAAAGACGGAAAAACCCGTTTTCATCCCGAAAACGGGCAACCGGAGTTGGTCTATCTAGGACTTCTCTCGAAGGCATCGCCTGACGCTGGGGTGAAACTCACCCGCCGTCAGGGGAACGATTGAGGAAAATACCCCGAGAGAAGAATACCGGACTCAATCGGCCAAGTCCTACCGGCTTCCCGTAAAGCCCACTTCCGGAAACTGAGCTTGAGCCTCTGCCATAGATTTGGTTTTACCCACTTCCTGCCAGTAATTAATGACTTCCGTGGCTTTGTTGAGGAGTTCCACCCGTTCAACATCGGTAATCCAGTGCTTGGCTTCCAGTTCGTTCTTTAACTGTTCCCAAGCATCATTACGGGGCCAGAAGTAGTAGGTGGTCAGGGGGCTGGTGCCTTTCCCGACAACTTGGTCAACGGCGATCGCCACGTCCTTATCTAACCAAAGGACTTTCAACATGAATCGAGACAAGCGTTACCTCCCGCGTTTGTGTTAAAAATTTGCAATTTCTCATTATACTATCTCCCAGAAAGCCTTTGACAAGATCCCATTCAGTCTCAGGTTAGGTTGAGGGGAGTCTAACCCTCTCCTCGTGCCGACTTCGCCCCAAAAAAACCTCTTAGAGTTAAACGCTCCATGTCTTATGCGTCTGTTACGGAACCCCTGGCCCTTGTCATCTTTGATATTGACGGTGTGATTCGCGATGTCAGTTCTTCTTATCGTCGCGCCCTGGCGGATACCGTTGAGCAGTTTACCCAGGGCGCCTATCGTCCCACTGCCGAGGACATTGATCAACTCAAAGCTGAGGGCATCTGGAATAATGATTGGGAAGGCTCGATGGAGTTGATTTGCCGCTATTTCGAGAGTCAGGGGGGCGATCGCGATCGCCTCAATTTGGATTTTGAGGAAATTGTGGCCTTCTTTCAATCTCGCTATCGGGGGGAGTCGGCGGAGAATCCGGATCACTGGACGGGGTATATCTGTGATGAACCCATCCTCGCCCAACGCCCCTATTTTGAGAGTTTGACCGCTGCCAAGATTGGCTGGGGCTTTTTTAGTGGGGCGACCCGAGGGTCGGCTCAGTATATCTTACAGCGACGTATTGGTTTGGAGTCCCCGGTGTTGGTGGCCATGGAGGATGCCCCGGGAAAGCCAGACCCCAGTGGTTTATTTGACAGCATACGCCAATTGGGAGCTGGCCCCACTTGTCCGGTTCTCTATGTTGGCGATACGGTGGCGGATATGTATGTGGTGAAGAATGCCGCTAAACAGGAGGGCGATCGCCCCTGGATGGCGATCGGGGTGCTTCCCCCTCATGTGCAAACTCACCCAGACAGCCAACGACTCCATCAGCAACGTCTGGAAGAGGCGGGGGGGCAGTTCGTGTTGAAACAAGTCACGGATTTAACCCCTGAGTTGATTTTACAGACGGTTAGGTAGGGGAGGGGGGAACCACGGAGTCACAGAGGACACAGAGGAGGAGGGGGAGGGGTTCAGGCTTTGTCAGGGTTTTTTGACATATTCGATATCTCGGGCCGCGTCGGGGAGTTGGGCTTCGGCTTGCCCTCGTTGTCGGGCTTGGGAGGTGTAAACGCCGATGAGGGGAGCGCAGAGGGAGACGAGATTGCTGCGGCCAAGGGCGAGTTTTACGGTTTCTCGGGGTAGGGATTTGAGGAACCAACGGAGCATAGGACGTACGGGGGATTGACTCGGCTGTAAGTCAACGCCGTGTAATTCATGAAGATAGCGGTTGGATTCTCCGTAACGTTGCCATTGTTTCTCTAATTCCTCCCAGGTGGCCCGGTGACGATGTCGCACAATGGCTCGTTGGGCAAATTTGAGTTGCCAATCGGTTCCCCGCAAGATTCGCCAGCATAAGTCGGCGTCTCCCCCTGTAGTGAGATGGGGACGGAAGAGGCCCACGGTTTCTAAGGCTTGTCGCCGCATGGCTAGGTTGGCGGTCTGGCCATAGGGACAATAGGGATGTTCTAGGGTGTAGGCTTGGCAGAGGGTTTTTTGCTGTTCGGCGTAGCGTTCGAGGAATGTCTGCGGGGGGAGGGCCAAAATTTCACCGGCGACGAGTCCGACTTCGGGCTGGTTGAAGGGTTGCAGGAGCTGTTCGAGCCAGGTGGGTTCGGGGCGACAATCGGCGTCTGTGAAGGCAATTAGGTCGCTATTGCTGGACTGGATGCCTCGGTTGCGGGCGGCGTAAGAACTCTGAATCTTGGCTTCTGAGAGGAGTTTGAGGGGAATGGATGTGGTTTTAACAGCGTCTTCGATGAGCCGAGCGGTGTCATCCTGGCTATTGTTATCAACCAGTAGATAGTCTAAGGTCTCAGATTGATAGGTTTGTTGCTCTAAGCAGGACAACAAATCTGGTAAATCTGCGGCCCCGTTGTAGATGGGGATAATCACAGAAACTGAGGGGTGGGGGGTGGGGGATGAGGATAGGGTCAACGGGGTTCTCAGACTAGGGTGAGGGGGGACAAGGTTCGGGGAAAGCCACTCTCGATCAATGTTGCCAGCGTTACGCTAGAGTCGTCCTGGCCCCCCATAATGTCAGGATGAGCCATCCCTGAACTGACTCAACAGTGGGGGCGAGAGACTGATTTATCCTATCATTGTCCCCTGGCTGTTGGCTTACGGATGACCTCATCCCAGGCTTTCTCTATGACCGTTTAATCGGGTTGATAAACTTGGGTTCTCGTTCTACTATTAAAAAAATATGTAGAAGCTCTCGAAATTTGACCAGCAGAGGGGGTTCGCCGCAACCCCTTGTTGTTGTGAGAACGGCCGTCCTGTTTTGTCTCTGTCAACTTTAGTGTATAAGGAGTCCTATCGTGTCTGTCGAAACTCTCGAAAAACGTTCAACAGTTCGTAAACATGCACCGCGTTATCGAGTGTTACTCCACAACGATGATTTTAATTCCATGGAGTATGTGGTACAGACGCTGGTGCAGACGGTTCCGGCTTTGACGCAACCCCAGGCCGTCAGCATCATGATGGAAGCTCACACCAATGGTAAGGCGTTGGTGATTACTTGTGCTCACGAACATGCTGAGTTCTACTGTGAGGCGTTACGGAATCACGGTTTAAGTAGCTCGATTGAGCCGGATGATTAAAAGAGTAGATTTTAGCTGAATGGGTTTAAAATTGCGGCGATGAGGAGAATGATGCGGGATTTTGGGCGATTGCTTAGCTTGTTTTGATGTTTCGGAAGTCTTGGGGCGATCGCCCTCTCCTGGGTCGTTTAAGTCGCTTTGTGGGGCTGCTGTTGCTCCTCTGGCTCCCCGTCGCTATTCCAATTTATGGCTTGATTGAGGATTCTAATACCGCCAGCATTCTGGGTACGGGAATCCTCTATTTGCTGTTTCTGGTGTTATTGAAGCTTTGGGGAAGCCGCGTCTATGGGGAACCTCGGGTGTTTTCCTATTATGGCTTGGACTGGACGGCTCGTAATGGTTGGGAGTTTTTGGGGGGACTGCTGGGGGCGATCGCCGCTATCCTGGTTCTGTTTCTGGTTCAGGTGGCCCTGGGTTGGCTGATTTGGCAGGGGCCCCAAGTTCCACTCGTCTCTCTGGTTTTGGAGGCGGTTTTAGTGGGGGTGGCCATCGGAATTGCGGAGGAACTGCTATTTCGGGGCTGGTTTTGGGATGAGTTACGCCGTGATTACTCTCAATCGCGGGCGATCGCCCTCAATGGGGTGGTGTTTGCTCTCTTACATTTCATTAAACCCCTACCAGAAATCTTACGGACAGCTCCCCAATTTTTCGGCTTGGTTCTCTTAGGGGTCGTTTTAGCTCAACTCAAACTCCGAGGTGACGGCCGTTTAGGCTATCCGATTGGCTTCCATGGGGGGTTGGTGGCCGCCTACTATGGGGTTAATGTGGGCCAGGTCTGGAAACCGGCTGAGGACCTCCCCACTTGGATTACAGGCATTGATGGTAATCCTTTGGCTGGAGTTTTGGGCTTGCTCTTGTTACTGGGGATCGTAATCGCGAGTCGGGTCACCACAGGGTCACAGAGGACACAGAGCAGGGGAGAGGAGAGAAGGTTCTAAGAGTTAGCGGTCTTGGAAGATGTGGGAAATCTCGGCTAGAGGCTGTAACTGAGTGCCGGGATAGTAAAATTCCAGGATTTCAGCACTAGACCAGCCGAGATTGGCGAGATTGTAGGAGCCGGTTTGACTGAGGCCAACGCCATGGCCAAAGCCGCCGCCGACAAAGGTATAGCCGTCTAAGACTCGCTCATCTCCATCTTCTTTGTAAATCGGCTCAATATAGAAAAAGGTGCTAATGGGGGGATAAAAGGCATTGCGAATTTCATCGTTGGGAACCTCGATGACCCCAGCATCGGTGGTGATGGTCATCTTTAAGATTCGTCCTGAGGCGGCTCGCTCGACAATGGCCACCTCTTGGACTTCGTTAAAATTGATGGGCCGGTTGTTGCGGCGGTAGTAGCGTTTGAGAAATTCGGTCATCTCCTCTAGACTGGTGGATTCTCGCCAGCGAAAGGTATTCCAGTTCGACTCATTGAAGCCTTCCTGAAGGGCCATAAACTTACGGAAGTTCTCTTCGTCGTTGAGGGGGGTGTTGGCCAAATTCCAGATGTTGGTCGGTGCATCGATCCGGGCCACGAGATAGGGACGGGAGTCGCCTAACCAGACATCTTCAAAGGGGGAGGTGACGCCTCCTGTGGTGGAGGAATAGAGTGCGTCAATGGGTTCGTTGTTGTAGGTTAAGACTAATCCTGAAGTGGCGGCGATCGCCTGGTCGGCCCGAGATACGGTATTATCTAACCCCCAATAGACTTGACAATGGGTGTCGGCACAGAGTTCATAGTCATCAATGGCGAAGCGATGGAGATTCCGTAAGGCATAGGTTCGGGCGATAATGGCCTGTGCTTCGACGGCGGTATAGGGAGCATTGGGGCCAATTTCATGGGGAACCACGCCGCGCAGGTAGGTTTCAATGGGAACGGTGTTGACCAGGGTATAACTTCCGTAGGCGTTGGGTTGTAACTGCATCTGGCCGCCATAGGTGCGTTGAACCCGAGGGGTGGTCACTTGGATAGTTCCAGAACTGGCGTTGACCCTGAGATGGTCGCGGTTGTGGCGAAATCCATCGGCCTCCCATCCCGCTTGATAGCGGCGATCGCGCACCTGATTGTTAAGATAAGCAATCTCAAATCCCTGACGTTCGAGAGTTTCAATTAACAGACGACGCAACAGGGGAGTTTGATAGACGTCACGATGGGCCCAAACCTGCCAAATATCACTCGGTTGAGCAATTTCGACCTCAATTCCGCGATCGCGCCATTCCCGGGCCTCCTGTTCAGCATTTTCAAAACTGCGGTGGGTACTCAACACCACCTGTTCCTCTAACACCGGTTGCGAGAGAGGTTGCGTCACCAATTCCAGGGTTAAGTTCTCGAGTTCCTGAGTTTGCGGGGTTCCATCTCCCCCCTCAAAGGTCACCGTCAGGGTTCCACCGCCACCATCCCGCAAAATGAGGCGATCGCTAGCCTCTTCCCCGAATCGCTGCACCACTCCTACATCAATGGTAAATTCCCCGGCCAGGCCCACTGCCGCGCCGCTCAACCAGAACAGACTCGTCAGCAGCAATCGAGTTAGTCCTGGGTGGGAAAACGCCTTGAGGGAAATAGCACGTGAGGAATAATGAGCGCTAACCATGGTTAAAGCCTTCCGATCTGCGAATGGGGCAATGGTTGATACGATAGCAAATCCAGAAACCTCCCGGGCGCTCCCATCTCTAGACCCCCTGAATCACTGGACTCTCCTGGGACTCAGCAGCCGGCTGGGAGCCTCTTGATGAAAATCCCGAAACGGGTCTCTAGAAATTGCACAAAATCTGCTAATTGTCAACAGTCAATTCCAATAAAAGGTCCTCATCCTGAACAACTTTGATATTCAGAAACAGAGGGCCAGCGGTATAGGTAACATTCTGGGACACCGCCTGAATGCTCACCGCACCAGACTCTTCTAATAAACGTTCAACAAACTCCCGAAACCGGGGATTCCGGCTCCCCACCATCTGAATTTGAGCGGGGAGAATTCCCTGTCGTTCTCCCTGAAAGCGGGCCGCCTCCAAGAGCCAATAGATACGATCAAACACCTCATTGAGATCCCCATCTAAATTCACAACCACCTCAGCCACCACCTCACCGGCCTCAAACAGCACCTGATTCGGCAAAACCTCCAAAAAGCCTTGTACAAAGGCTTCTCCTAAGAGGTAATTTCGGGATGAGCGGACTCGAACCACATACTCTTGACCCCCTGCTAAACGCTCCCGTAACTCACGGATCTGATCTGACTCCACTTGTAACGTGGGTTGATCTGGGCTGAGGGGGGTTCCAGGACGTAAAATCTGACTGGCGACGCGATTGGCTTCCTGAAGAATTTGTAAAATTACCGGATCAACCTGGTCGGGGTTCATCACTCGTACCCGGGCCGAGGTCAGAACTTGCTGCTGGAGTATAGCCAAGCGTCGTTCCCGCAATAACTGAAAGTCTTGGCCAATCCGTCGTAACTCCTCTTGCAGTGCCGCCTGTTGCTGACTGAGGCTGGCCAAGAGGTTCTCCCGTTGGGCCAACTCCAACTCCTGCCGTAACAATTCTCTGGCTTGCCGCGATCGCTCTTTCTCTTGGCGAGCCAACTCTCCCTCTTGTCCCATCAGTCGTTGGCGATTGCGTTCGAGTTCGCGATCGCGGGACTGGAGTTGTTGGCGGGTGTTCTCAGCGGCCGCTTGCAGTTGTTGTTGTTGACGTTGAAGCTGGAAAATTGCCACTTCCAAAGACTCTCGCTGGGCCTCAGTATCCTCCAACTGAGACTCAATCCGACTAATTTCCACTTCCGCCTGACGGCGTTCGGCTTCTGTGTTTTCCAGTTGGGTTTCCGTTTGTCGCAATTGCTGTTGGGTTTGCACCTGTTCCTCCAGGGCCTCCGCCAACTCTTGAGACACCTGTTCTAAGGAGCGATTGAGGATATCCAAGCGTTCCTGAACCAACGCCGCTCGATTGCGGGCCGCTTTGAGTTCGGTTTCCACCCGGCCTTTTTCAATCTCAGTATCCTGTAAATCCTGGCGAGCGGAATAGAGATCCTGTTGGATTTCCTCTAATTGAAATAACCCAGTTCGCAGTCGTTGATCTAACAGCAGCAGAATGGCCAAGGTCGAGGCAGAAATGAAGCCACCGGTCACCACTGTAACCAGAGTCGCAGTTTTGCGGGGCCGCAAGTTAAACAGACTCAGACGGGCCTTTCCCACTTTCGTGCCAATCTGATCTCCCACCGTGGCGATCGCGCAACCGAGGACCAGCATGGCCAAAATTAAAACATATCCAGTGGTCATGGCTTCTCCTGTGCGACTGGGAACTCTCGGATGAGGGAATCAGACGTCAAAACGGCGGCGATCGCCTTCCATAGCAGTGTGACACAAGGGCGATCGCCGCCGTCAGTCCCTGCGGCGGATGCTATTTTAACGGGTTGGCGTCCAAATCGGCCAATTATGTAAACTGTTGACTCAGTGCCACAGGATTATGCACGGTAATCTTCTTCTTGTGAATCGATATCATCTCGTCTTGGCGCAAATCGCCCAATAACCGCGTCACGGTGACGCGAGTTGAACCGATGGCCTCAGCGATGGCTTGGTGAGATAACTTCAGATCAATTGTGATTCCGTCGGAACTGGGAAGGCCAAAGTCGCGACAGAGAATCAACAAAAAGCTCACTAAACGAGATCCCATATCACGGTGAGCTAAGGTTTCGATCATCATCTCGGTTTGTAAAATGCGAGAGGATAACCCCTGTAACATCAAAATCGATAAATCTGGATCTTCCTTTAGGGCCTTTTCCACCTGTTCAATGGGAACCGAGAGCAATTCAACCGGAGTAAAGGCTACAGCGTGGTAAAACCGATCCGAGCGATGTCCTGTAATCAGGGATAAAACCCCAAAGACACTATTCTCCCGCAACAGCGCCACTGTAATCTCCTCTCCTGCCTCATAGACGCGAGAGAGTTTAACTGCACCTTTAACTAAAAAATAAACGCGCTCAGCGGGATCGCCGGGAAAAAAGATGGTTTTTCCACGTTCATAGTTTTCAACAACCGGTGGAAATGCACCGCTACCGCTTCCCATCTGGTGAAATACAGCCGCCAGTGGTTTGTCCTGCATGGCTACCATCGTCCTCTCCCTATCACATGCCTCAACGTTACCGTTACACAGCAGGCGCGATCGCCCATCCCTATTCTGCCATTGACCTAGCCTCATCGGGGGGCTTAGTACCTGAGAATAACCCTCTGAGACCACTTAAATTGAATTTTGAGCAAAAATTCGTCAAATTTGATACCCCCACTGGAGTTTAACCCCGAGAACTTGCGGCGGCCCCCCGAAAAATTTTCTCAACGGCGGAGGGACTTCAGCGGCGATTTTGCCCGAAAATATGGTACAAAGCTGATCGTCACTCCGAATAAACTATGCTGGATCTTACTGGAAAAAAAGCTCTTGTTACGGGAATTGCCAACAACCGCTCTATTGCCTGGGGGATTGCTCAACAACTCCACCAAGCCGGAGCCGAACTGGCGATTACCTATCTCCCGGACGATCGCGGTCGTCAGGAGAAAAAAGTCCGCAGCCTCGTCGAACCCCTACAACCGACGTTAATTGAACCCTGTAATGTTCAGGATGAGGCCCAAACTCGCAGCTTATTCGAGACTCTTCAGGAGAAATGGGGTAACTTTGATATTTTGATTCACTGTCTGGCCTTTGCGGGTAAAGATGAACTCAGTGGAGATTTTAGTCACGCCTCCCGGGAAGGCTATCTACGGGCCCTTGAAATTAGCTCGTATTCCCTAGTCCAGATGGCAGGCCTGGCCAAACCGTTGCTGAATGAGGGGGGAAGCCTGCTGACCATGACCTATCTCGGGGGGGTCCGGGTTGTCCCCAATTACAATGTTATGGGAATTGCTAAGGCGGCCCTAGAGATGAATGTACGCTATCTCGCCGCTGAGTTTGGCCCCGCTCAGGTGCGGGTGAATGCCGTTTCTGCCGGCCCCATCCGCACTCTGGCCTCCTCGGCCGTCGGCGGGATTCTCGATATGATTCATCATGTGGAGCAAACGGCCCCCCTGCGACGGACGGTGACCCAAACGGAAGTGGGGAACACCGCCGCCTTCCTCTGTAGTGACTTGGCCAGCGGGATTACGGGCCAAGTGGTCTATGTGGATGCCGGTTACGAGATTATGGGAATGTAGCTCAGGGTTGCCAGGGTAGCGTCAGGGAAATTTGTGTCCCACCATCTGGGCGATTTTCGGCCCAGATGCGTCCTTGGTGCTGTTCAACAATGCGGCGACAGATGGTCAGTCCTAAACCGGTTCCCCCCTTTTCCCGAGAATCTGAGGTATCCACTTGATGGAAGGGGTCAAAGATGAGTTCTAGACAGTTAGGGGGAATGCCGCGACCGCGATCGCAAACCCGGATACAAATCTCCCCCGACTTGGGCCAGGCTTCCACCGCTAAGAGCACCTGACCTCCAACGGGAGAAAATTTTATAGCATTACTCACTAAATTTGTCAAGACCTGAATCAGTAAATCTCCATCCCCCCAAATCTGTAACTCTTGCAAATTCTCATCTGTAGGGGCAATCTCCAGGGAAATCTGCTCCGACTCAGCCATAGCGGCCATGGTTTCTAGGCTCTGTTGTAGCAGGTCGAAGAGATAATACTGTTGATAATCTAACTCCACCCGCCCCGACTCCAGACGTTGGAAGTCCAGCAAATCATCAATCAAGCGGCGTAGGCGATTTGTATTACTCAAGGCAATAGAGACGAGATGTTGAGCCTTCTCAGACAGAGGACCTAACTTACCGCTGTTGAGCAGTCCCAGAGCTACCTGCATCGGAGTTAGGGGGGTTCTCAACTCATGACTGACCATGGAGAGAAACTCATTTTTCAGTTTTTCGATGGCTAGGCGATCGCTGATATCTTTAAAGGTCAATACCGCCCCGAGATGTTGCCCATTCAGGACAATCGGAGTACAGATATAATCGACGGGAAAGGTTCCCCCATCCAGGCGGCGAAACTGAGCTTGATGAATCGAGGGAGATTGTCCGGCAGCGGTGGAGTCCTCCAGTTCTGTAACCTGAGTCTGCCAAATTTGTTGCCAGGAGACATCTCCCGAGGACTCTCCATGGGGGGAAGGGAGTGGCTCGATAATCTGATGGATGGATAAGCCAATAATCTGGGCCACGCGATCGCTTCCCAACATCCGGGCCGCTGTCGGATTACAAAAGGCGATCTGCTGGCGTAAATTCAGCTCACAAATTCCCTCTCCCGCTGCATTTAAAATCAACTCGTACCGGTGGCGCAACCGTTCCAAGGCTGACTGATACTGCTTGCGGTCATGAATATCAGCCGCCGCATAGATAACATACTTAGGCTTTTTCCCCTCAAATACCACCTGACCGGTCACTTGGGCCCAGCGTAGTGAGCCATCCCGTCGCCGTTGCCGTTTTTCCTTAGCACAGGTCTCTAGCTTGCCTGATTGCATCTTTTGTAGGTTCTCTAAGGATTCGACCCAGTCATCGTGACTGAGAACATCCCCGAGATTCCGCTGTAACAGGTCTTCGGGTTCATAGCCGAGCAGGGTGCAGTAGCGGCGATTCACCCGTAGAAAATTGCCTTGAAAGTCTAATTGAGCCAAGCCAACTGCTGCCTGTTCAAAGGTCACTCGGAAACGTTCTTCACTATCGCGCAGGGCCTGTTCGACGAGGCAGCGATCGCAGTAGTTATAAATAATCTCCCCCACCACCCGCAACAAACGAGCTTCTTCATCAGACCAGTGCCGAGGAGTATCATGGATAATACTAATCCCCAAAAAGCCCCAGAGTTCTCGCTGGCGGCTCCAAATGGGAACTTCGAGTAGGGAGGTCTCCCCGCTATCTTGGAACAGGGCCCGTTCCGCCGCCGCCTCGGGGGGTAACTGGTCTCGATGGGGGATGATAACATCTTGGTTATGTTGCAGCTTCCCAAGCCACCAAGGGAAATCATCCAAGGAAATCCTTGGGGCCTTCCCAAACAGGGTTGGTGTCTGTTCATCCACCCATTCTGCCATCCAATGCGCGATGTGCTCAGACCAATTGAAGCGGTTGAGATAAACCCGACTCCCCTGGAGCGATCGCCCAATTAAGCCTAATAAACTCGTCCAATCCACCACATTATTACTGGTGAGGCTACTGGAAAACCGAGCTAAAGCCGTTTCAAAATGCAACTGTTGTTGCAGCCGCAACTCGGCCCGTTTGCGATCGCTAATATCCTGAACAATCAGCAAAAAGCAGCCCTTTAACTCCCCTTGCTTGGGAAATGACGAGAGATTCAACTGAACCCAAACCAGGGAGCCATCGGAGCGTTCATAACATTGCTCCCATTCTTGTTCTCGCAGCATCGCCTCGGGTCCAAGGGTCTCAATCTGGAGCAGGGGCAACTGATGGCCTAAAATCTGGAGCAAGGTCTTATTGGTCTGGCAAATCTGGCCCTGAGCATCTAGAATTGCCATGCCCACCGCGGCCTGCTCAAACATCGCCCGCAAGCGCGTTTCACTTTGTTGAACCTGGGTATAGAGATTGGCCTGGCCAATGGCAATACTAACTTGGTCTGCCAGTTGACCTAACATATCCACTTCCCAATCTAGCCAATGGCGTGAAGAGGAACATTGATGAGCAACTAACAATCCCCAAAGACTCGCTCCCATCGCCGAGGGATGAAGAATGGGAATGACGACCTGGGAGCGAACCTGCATAACCCCCAACTGGCTCAGGCAGGTGCCATCCTCACAAGTCATATCAGGGGCTACCATCAGCCGCGATTGTCCCTCGGCATAGGCTTGATAACAGTGAGTGGGAAATTCGCCGTCATAGAACTGTTGGCCCAGGGTCGGCTCATAGGGAGGAATGACAGCCTCACTGACCACCTCGCTACTACTGGGTTGTTGTAAGCGAATAATTAACACCCGATCGGCTTGGAGGGAATGGCGTACTTCCCGGACGGTGCGGTCTAAAATCTCGTCCAGATTCAGAGATTCACGAATGCGCTGGCTGAGAGTGGTTAAGAGGCGATCGCGTTGGGCCTGACGTTGCAACATTTCTTCATTGCGTTTGCGATCGGTCAAATCCACCATCGCCCCATCAAGATAAAGTAAGTTCCCCCATTGATCCCACATCCCCTGGCCCCGCTCATAAATCCAGCGCAGGGAACCGTCAGCACAGAGAATTCGACATTCAAAGGCATAGGGTTGTCGCCGAGTAATGGCGTGGTTGATCAGTTGGCTAATCCGGGGGAAATCCTTACGATAGATAATTTTGGGCCATAAATTGCCATCTTTGAGAAAGGTTTGCGCGGAGTAGCCGGTCATCTCTTCGATCGCATCACTGACAAATAAGGTGGTCCAACCCTCATTGGGTAACACCCGGTAAATGACCCCCGGCACATTGGCCACCAAAGACCGAAACCGCTCTTCACTGGCTCGCAACGCAATTTCAGTCTCTTTTAACTCCGTGATATCACTGCTGATGCCATCAATGCGCAGGGGAATGCCCTGCTCGTCATGTACCAGTCGTGCTCGCAGTCGTAGCCAACGTTCTTTACGATTGGGTCGTCGTCCCGGTTGGCTATGGAGATCTTCCTCCCGGGTCTGTACCCGGACTAGGATGCGATATTCAATGTCGACGCTCCCTTGGCTTGTTAGATGTCGCCATTGACGGACAAAGGTAGCGCGATCGCCGGGATGGATGTTACGCATCCAGGGGTTCTTCATCCGGGCCAGTTTCTCGGGCGAACGACCATAGAGTTTCTCCACCGAGGGACTGATATAAAGCAGTTGCAGAGTGTGGGGACACATGGACCAAACAGCATCATCTAAGGAGGAGAGAATACCGTTAAGCCGCTCCTGACTCGCTCGTAAGGCCGCTTCACTGGCCCGCAGAGAGGCTTCTGCGAATTGGTGTTCGGTAATATCACTGGCGGTCCCGAGAATCTGTTGTACCCGTCCCTGCTCATCTCGTTTAAAGACCACATCGCGCGATCGCAACCAGCGATAACTCTGATCAGCATGGCGTACACGATACTGACATTCGATAATTTCACCGTCCCCTAACCCTTGCCAGGAGGCAAAATAGGCATGTAAGGTTGGCAAATCTTCGGGATGATAAAAGGATTGCCAGGTCTTAAAGGGTTTTCCCACCAGGTCATCGGGGGAATAGCCTAAAATGGATTGCACTTGCCCATTGACGGAGTTGAGGCATAGGGTTTGGGCATCAATAGTATAGAGAATCTGGGGCGAGGCGTTGGCGATGGCTTCGATAAACTCTTGACTCTGGCGTAGTTGTTCATACGCCTGTCGTCGCTCGGTAATGTCGCGGTAGGCACTCAGATAACAATTGCGTTCGGCCAGGGGAAAATGGGTGGTGGACACCAGTAGGGTTTTGAAACTCCCATCTTTGGCTCGGATCGTCGTTTCTAAGTTCCGCAGACAACCTGTTTCTCGCACTTCAACCAGACGCTCAGCGGCTTCGGCAAGGGCCTGGGGATCAGGGTAAAGTTTGGCTAAAAAACTCTCGCTCTCTTGGGCTTCCGTGCCACTGTAGCCGGTGATTTCTGACATTTTGGCATTGAACAGCCCAAAGTTATCCCCATCATCGCTGAGGGTGATGCCTTCTTCGACGGTTTCGATAATTGTCAGCAGTCGCTGGGCTAAGTTATAGAGGTCATCTTCCGTCTGTTTATGATCGGTAATGTCAAAGATCATGCCATTCCAGACCACCCGGCCATCCTCATGGCGATGGGGATAGGACAGCCCCTGAAGCCATTTTGTACGACCTGAGGGGAGACGGACGCGCCATTCAAAGTTCCAGGGGGTCAGGGTTTTAGCGGAATGGGCGATCAACTGTTGAGCAAATGGAACATCGGCCGTATCCATCAGTTGCCAGAGCTGGCTACTATCCCCCTGAATCTGTTCAGCGCTGATCTCAAAGATATCTTCGCAGTTAGCACTGACATAGGGGATGCTATCGTGACCATCAGGATACACCACATAGTCAAAAATCATAGCCCGCAGCTGAAGGGCAACTTGTTGCAGGGGACTGCGTTGTTCCTGGGGATTGAGAAATGAGTCTAGAGCCTGATTGCTGACCTTTACGGCGGCCGGCAGCCTGGGAACCGGCTCCCAATGCATCAAAATCATGGGGAGACTCTCTGAGAAACTCGGAAGAGGACAGACAAAGGTTCTGAGTCGTTGCACGTCCCCCCCAGGGAGGTGAAACTGCTGCAGAAAGAAGGGGCAGTCCTCATCGCTGTTGCGATCAAGATTGTTGAGTTCTTCTAAGAGGCGCTCTCCATCCCCAGGCGATAACCATGATAAAAGAGACTGACCCAGACAGTCCTCTGGTTCACAATTGAGCTGTCGCAATGCTCCCTGGTTGGCAAAGTGAATCGTTCCATGGCAGTCAAGATATAAACAAGCAACTGGTAACGTATTTACCACGGCTTGATGAAGCTGCCGCTGTTGCTCCAATCGTTCCAAGCGAGCGATCAGCGTTGACAAGACGGCAGCATCAAGAGTCATTTGAACAGGGCAACCTTGGCGATGAACTATAGGTTAACTATAACAATTCTCTTTTAACGTGACCAACCTGTTTAGGAACACCTTGTCTCAACTGTTAGACATAAATCTTCACAACAAATCCATCATAACTCTAGGGGAATCGTTAGGGTTTCAGGATATTCAGGGATAACAGACCTTGGGCTAACGGTATTATTCCCAATGTAAAAGCTGTTTAATCCTGGGAACAAGCTGTAAGGGGTCAAAGGGTTTGGAAATGGTGGCGGTAATCCCAATATCTTGAAATTTATCCATCACTTCAGTCGCACCCTTCGCCGTTAGCAGCAAGACGGGAATGGGTTGGGTATCGGGAAACTCTTGTAAGACTTTAGCCGTCATCAATCCATCCATTTCTGGCATCATCACATCCAGCAAAATCGCATCGGGATGATGAAAACGGGCAAGATTCACCCCTTCTGAGCCAGAACAGGCGGCTAGCACCTTCCAGCCTCCTTCGAGTTCTAAGGTCAGTTGAGTCACCTCTCGGATATCTTCTTCGTCATCAATAATTAAAATACACCGAGTAGTCATAAGAGTTGATCTGGATTCAGCGACTGACATATTCGAGAAATAGGGTCGAGCCGGGAGATGTCTGCCCTAATGTTACCTCATGAGCAAATCAGAGCATCAGGGATCAATAAACCTCAACAGTCACTGTTGAGATCACAGGAAAACACTCGACCCCGTCCGGCTTCTTTCGCGCGATAGAGGGCCTGATCTGCCCGACGATAGAGGGTTGGTAAATCATCGCCATCTTCTGGGAACTGGGCCACTCCCGCACTAAAGGTCACCTGCAAACAGACCTCATCATCTAAGATGAACTCATGCGATCGCCACTGTTGCAAAAGTAGGGACAAGCGCTCAACGGCACTAGGGGCGTCGGTATCGGCCATCACCACCACAAATTCCTCCCCTCCCCAACGGCCCACCACATCATCGGCCCGGAAGGATTCCCGCAACATTTCGCCAAAACGATGCAAGACCAGATCCCCCGTCGCATGACCATAGGTGTCATTGATCGGCTTAAAGTGATCGAGATCTAACATGGCGAAACTGACTGGACGGTCATGGCGCAGGGCCAGGCGTAACACGTTGGTAATGTCGTAACTGGATTTACGGCGATTGGCCAAGCCGGTCAAGGCATCGAGTTCTGCCAAGTTTTGCAAGAGTTTAGTGCGTTCGAGGCGATTAAACAGACGTGAAATCAGTTCGGGCCCTGAAATGGGCTTACTGACATAATCATCAGCCCCCGCCTGAAAAATTCGGTCCACCGTGGCCGAGTCCGTATGGGCCGTCAGAAATAAAATCGGCACTTTCCGCCATTGGGGTTCATTCCGAACGACCTGACAGAGTTCAATGCCACTGTAATGGGGCATTTCAAAATCCAACACCAGTAAATCCGGCATAAACGTTTCCAGGGACTGCCAAAAGCTACGGGGGTCATGTAAAGTTTCGAGTTCCAGACCCCAGGGACTCAGGAGGGTTTTGAGTCCTTGCAGTTCTTGAGGGTCATCATCGACAATTAGAACCTTGGCCGCTGTGTGCGATCGCTGAATCACCTCCATAGCAACCTCCATAATTTGTGGCATTGGCAAGGGTTTTTGCAGAAAGGCCTGACTCCCCAAACGGGATACTGAGAGGCGATCTTGGAAACTATCCCGCACCGTCAACACCACCACGGGAATTTCTGGGCGATTGCGGGCCAATTCTTCGAGCAGGATGATGCCATCTTCTCCCGGTTCCGGGAAGTTGAGATCCAAGAGAATCAATCCTGGAGAATAGGTCACAATCGCCGGACGGGCTTCTTGTACTGTGGTAGCAATTTTCACATCCATACCCCAGGTTTCCGCCTCCTCAGCAATTTGTTCGGCGAGGAGGCGATCGTCATCTACAATGAGCAATCGCCGTTGTTCCGGATCAGGAAGGGTGGGAGGTTCTGGCATCGTAGCCGTGGGATGGCGTTGAAACTGTTGACGTAGTTCCACGAGCCACTGTTGCAGTTGATCGATTTGGGCTTGGCTAAACTTTCGTTCTTGTAGCAACATCTCCTCGATGTTGCGGGCTAAGCTAGAGCCGTAGTGGTAACCAAAGGTGCCGAGAGAACCGGCGAGTTTATGAGCTTCTTGGCGGGCCGTCACCTGGAGGCTTTCATCACGGGCCGCCAAAGCTGAAATCCCCTCTTCGAGTAAATCAACTCGTTTGAGAATATTGGGCTTAATGCGTTGCCAAAGGGTTTGAATGGCATTGAGGGTTGTGTTATTACTGCTGTCGTGTCCTGTTTTAGGGGGAGTTGGGCTGTCCTCCTCATAGTCTTGGAGACGGTAGCCAACCCCATAGATGGTTTCAATGAGTTTTGGGGGGGCATCTACCGCCTTGAGTTTGGTGCGTAGGCCCTTAATATGGGCCCGTAGAGTATTTTCCGTGGGGGGATCTTCCAGAGACCAAAGATGGTCGATGATGACCTCCCGTGAGAAAACCTGCGTGGGCGATCGCAAAAACAGTTCTAACAGAGCATATTCTTTAGGCGTCAGGCATAAAAGACGATTATCATAAGTGACCTCACAGGTGGCTGGGTCTAATTGCAGGGGTCCCCAGGTCAAAATGGGAGGACGGGAATAGCGTCCCCGTCGTACTAAGGCACGAATCCGAGCGAGTAGTTCTTCTAAACCGACCGGTTTCACCACATAATCGTCGGCCCCAGCATCCAAGCCTAAGACCTTATCACGACTGTTATCGAGGGCAGTCAACAACAACACTGGCATTTGATAATGTTCTGAGCGCAAGGTTTTACAAAGGCTGATTCCATCCAATTTCGGCAGAACAACATCCAAGACCAGCACGTCATAGTCGAAGGTGCGGGCATAGTTTAAGCCACTCTCCCCATCAGTGGCCACATCCACGATGTAATTGCGATCGCTCAGGTATTGATTCAACAGTTGAGCCAGATATTCGTCGTCTTCAACTAACAGGATTTTCACAATTGCACTTCGACTCAGACAGAAACATGAACCCAGCCATAAGCCACTGTAGTCCAAAAATTGCGAGGGGGGTGAGACCATGCTCTAGCCCGGCGAACCGTCTTTGCCCTCGTAATCTTACTTTGAGGCTAGCATTTTCTCTCTGAGGCTTCCACAAGCCGTAAGCCCGTGACCTCTTGCCCTTGAATTTCCCTCAAGTCCATTTAAGGGAATTGGCATTAAGATCAAGATCTGGCAATTCTATCTACTGGCTAGGATCAACTCTCATGGCTTAACCGGCCAGCCTTAGCCGTGGATATTGACGATATGTAAAACATATGATATACAAAGACGACTTAATCCGAGCGATCGCCAACACGAACCGAGGTCTTCTCGCCAGCGACACCGACAACGCGGCCATTCTCTCCGCCATTGCCCGCCTAGAAGACCGCAACCCAACCCCCAACCCCCTAGAGGCTCCAGCCCTTCTCGAAGGCAACTGGCGACTGCTCTATACCACCAGCAGCGAACTCTTAGGGATTGACCGCTTTCCCCTCTACCGCCTTGGGGACATCTATCAATGTATCCGCCTGCAAGAGCGCAAAATCTACAACATCGCCCAACTGCAAGGCCTCCCCTATCTCGAAGGACTCGTCAGCGTCGCGGCCCAATTCACCCCCATCTCCAGCATCCGCGTCAACGTCAAATTTCAGCGGTTCGTTGTTGGTTTGCAGCGGCTTCTCAACTACCAAAACCCCACACAATTCATCCAGGCCCTAGAATCTCCACAAAAATTCCTAGCCCTAGACTCCAACATCCAAACCGACCGCCAGGGTTGGCTCGACATTACCTATCTCGACGAAACCCTACGCATTGGCCGGGGCAACGTCGGCAGTGTCTTCGTTCTCAGCAAAACCTAACTCCCCCTAAACTTGAGGAATCGTCGCCCCCGTCAACACCGCATCGGTAAAATCTGCCCCTTGAATAATGGCATTCGTTAAATCCGCATCGGTTAAATCCGCGTCCCGGAACAGCACCTGACTTAAATCGCTGCCATAGAAGCGGCTTCCCTGCAAACGAGCGCCCGTTAAGTTAGCCCGAAATAGATAGCTGTGGGTCAAATTCGCGCCCTTGAAGGAGGCGCCCAATAATAGGGTTTCACTCAAAACCGCCCCCTGCAAATTCGCCCCTTGGAAATTTGCCCCCTGGAAATCCCCCAGATTCAGAGCTGCACCGGACAAATCCGCCCCATCCCAGAGGCTCCCCACCGCCACCGCCCCCGTCAGCCGAGCTTCCGAGAGCAATACATCGGTTAAATCTGCTTGGGAGAGATTGGCGCGATTGAAATTGACAGCAAATCCCGAACTCCCCCGTAAACTCGCCTCCCGTAAACTCGCCCCTTGAAAATTTCCCTCATGCAAGCGAACCCCCTGCAACATGGCGCCATCCAAACTCGCATTTCTCAAATCAGCCCCCGTTAAATTGGCCCCCTCCAGATTAACTCGGTTCAAGCGGGCCCCGAGAAAACTCGCCCCTTCTAAATCAGCCTGTTCAAGGTTAGCCTGTCCCAGACGGGCAAAATTGAAGGTTCCCCCGCTCAAGTTCGCCCCTTGTAGGTTGGCTTGTCCCAACTGAGTCTCAATCAGACTCGCCCGAGCAAGATTAGCCCGAGTAAGACTTGCTCCAGTAAGACTCGCCTCATCCAAAATCGCCCCTTCTAAATTGGCTCCTTGCAAATTCGCCCCCGTGAGATTCGCCCCCTGCAAGTCCACCTCACGCAAATCAGCCCCCGACAAGTCTACCCCCGCCAGGCGACAACGACGACAGACCCCAGTCTCGGCCAGTTGCTCAAGCTGACGCTGCTGGCGACGATTGCCAGAAGCCGGTTGCTCCGTTACACCCATGAGAGTCAGAGCAATCAGTCCCACAGATAGCCATTTCCAGATCGAGAGTTGATTCATCGGTTTTAAGGAATGTTCCCCAATATGTTACTCGTTCATATTGCGATAGGTGGCTACCGCTGAAGGAGAAATACGGTTGAGATAGCGAAAAATCCAGTATTTCATGACTGTATCTAAAATCACCGGAAAAGTGGCGATAAACATAAAATTAAAGTCGCGGCTTTCGGGTAGGCCAAAATGATGAGACACCCCTTCTAGGATAATTTCCCAGCCATGGGGAGAGTGATAGCCCACAAAGATATCGGTAAACAGAATAATAATAAAGGCTTTAGCACTATCGCTGAGTCCATAAATTAGGTCATCAATAAAGGATTTGACAACAGCAATTTCTCGCTTGCTGTTGACTAACACCAGAATAAATCCTCCTAAAGAAAACAGGTCTGCGAAAACATTTTGTAGGGCATTATCACTCATGGCTTGAAATTTACGGGCAATGGTTTGAGCTTCCTCATTGACCCGTTCCTCAAACTCCTCATCGGATAAGGGGGGCGCTGAGCCAATCGCTATGCGGAAGCGGAGCCGTTCTTCGTAATGACGCAGCTCTTGATAGGCCTCTTCTTCAAAGTCAGGATTGATGAACACATCCACAGTATCCTGGAAAAACTCATTATAAATGGGACGAATCAGAAAATTTTTAGAGACCTGATGGGTCAGCAAGGGAACCAAAATGAGAAGGAGGATAAACTTGAGGGAAATAACCGTTTTACTTTTGGAATAGCGAAACTTCTCAACGACATCTTCTTCTGCATTGGGGTCCAGTTCTTCTTTAATGCGGTTGAGTGTTCTGAGGATGGAACGGGGTAATAAACTCGCCTGGCCAGAAATCGATTCCACGTCACTGGCCGTTTCTTCTCGGGATTGGCGTGAGCTGTTAAACTCATCGCGCCAACTGCGGTTAGGATTAGTTGCGCCTCGGTTCAACCGCGGTGAGGGAGAAGACCCTCCCAAGGGTGGATTGCGGTCTGATTTGGATGCCTTCTGGGGGACAGAGGGGGGATTGGAGGACTGTTCGGCGGCCAGGGGTTGAGAGGGTTGTTGGGCTGAGGGCCGTCGGCTGAGGTACTTAGCGGCAATCTCATCAATGACTTTGAGTTTTTTGAGATTTTCGGAAAATTGGTAGGTTTCATCGGGGGAGTAGCGAGATTTTGAGGCATCGGTGGCTTGTAACGGAATTGGTCCGAAGGGGGAGCGAGTCAGCCAGTTGAGGGTGCTGCGACTGGCTCGAAATTCCCGCAAGCGCCGTTGAATGATGGCTAAGTTGCGATCGCGCTCGCTCTTAAGTTGTCCCCATTCCAGGCCCGTATACCCCCCATCGGCGGTCATCATCTGCCCTTGAAAATACTCCTGTTCCAGCTTTTGGATGGCCAAGGCCGCCCGATAGGCCGCATCAAGGGCCCGCTCAGGGGTTTTGAAATACCAACGACGCAGACGACGCCAGGGCCGCCAAGGACCCGAAGATTGGGGATTTTGCATTATTCCAACAACCAACCGTGAGCGGGAATCACTATCCCCAATTGCCTCTTGTACAATGTCTTAAGACGTTCTGTACTTGGCAGGGGTCGAGTAGCATCCTAGCAAATCTGTTCGAGGTTGATCGGTGTCTTCTCAATCAATTTGGCTTCTAGGGCCAAGTCGCTCTGGTAAAACTAGCTACCTGGTGGCGGAGGTGGCCCACTGGCTGGAGGAGATGACGGGAGAGATGTCTGAGGCCCTGTTGACGCCGAAGCTCTTTCCCGGCTCCATCTTGGTCTTCGCGGCGACGGGAGATAATCGCTTGCGGCTGAGTGAACACCTGTTACGGGCCACAGGGGGACGGGGGGGGGTAACGGTGACCACGCCACTGGGCTTTTTTCAGCAGGAAGTCAGTTTATTCTGGACGCTAATTGCTCAAACGTTGGGATTACAGGTGCCGATTCCCTTGCGCTTACGGCCGGAAACGGAGCAGATGCTGGCTCAGCGACTCTGGGAGCCTTATCTGGAGGACGGAGGTTTAGAGCAATTGGGAACTCGCCATAAACGTCAAGTGCGTCGGGCGTTGGATTTGCTGCAACTGGCGGGTGCGGCGGGGTTGGCCCCGGAGGAGATTGGAGAACGACTGCAACAGGGACTGGCCTCGGAGCAGTTAGAACCGGAGGCGGCTGGGGTGCTGCAAGAGATGCTGTTGCAATGGCGCGATTGGTGTCTGCGGCGGGGGGTACTCACCTATGGGGTGGTGTTGGAACTCTATTGGCGCTATTTGTTACCAGACCCCTATTATCAGGCCCAGTTGAGGCAGCGATTTTTGGGGGTGGCGGCGGATGATGTGGATGATTATCCTGCCATTAGTCGAGATTTGTTTGAAGTTCTCTTGGGGTTGCAACGTCCGGGATTGTTTAGTTTTAATCCAGAGGGGAAGATTCGCTTGGGCCTCAATGCTGATCCGGATACCTTGGAGGGGTTATGTGGCTGCTGTAACCAGGTGATTGAGCTGGAGCGGCCCTCGCGAGGGTTAGTGGAATCCTTGGCTGAACCGATGATTGAGTTGGCGTTGAATCCCACCTATTTAATGCAGCTACCGGCATCGGTTCCTTCCCTGCAAACGGTGGCGCGATCGCAGCTGCTGCGGCGGGTGGGGGATGAGGTGGCCCGGTTAGTCCGATATGGCTCGGTGAGTCCGGCGGAGATTGCCATTATTGCACCGGGGTTGGATGCGATCGCCCGCTATAGTCTGGAGCATATTTTGGGGGGCCATGGTATCCCGGTGCGCCCTCTCCAGGTGCAACGACCCTTGTTTAGTAATCCGCGAATCCGGGCGGTATTAACCCTGTTGCCGTTTTTCTATGAGGGCTTGGGACGACGGATTAATCGGGATTTGGTGGCGGAAATGTTGGTGATGCTCTCCCAGAATCCTCGGCGGGATGAGGAGGTCACCCTTCAGTTTGAGATTGATCCGGTGCGGGGGGGAACCTTAGCCGATGCCTGTTATTGCCCCAATCCTGAGCATCCAGAACTTTTGCCAGCTCAGAGTTTTCCGGGGGGCGATCGCCTCGGCTACCGGGCCACACGAGCCTATGAACAGATGCGTCAATGGATTGAGCAGAGGCGATCGGAAATTGCCACCGGGGCGATCGCCTCCCCCGTAGTGTTGTTAGATCGCATTATTGGTGAATTCTGCTGGCATGGGGATTTAGCTGATGATCAACGGGAGGCCCTGCGGGAACTTCTGGAAACCGCCAGCCATTTTTGGGAAGTGGAGGCCCGGGTGGGGGGCGATTGTCGGTCCCATACCCCCCGCGAGCGACCCGTGGCGGAGGCGGTGGGAGATTTTCTGACCCTGCTGCAACGGGGAACCGTCACCGCTAACCCCTATCCCCTGCAACCTCGCCAGCCGGAAGCGGTTACCCTGAGTACGGTCTATCAATATCGCAGTAATCGTCTGGCCCATCGTTACCATTTCTGGCTGGATATCAGTTCTCCCCTTTGGTTACAGGGGGGAGCGTCCGTGTTATTTGCGGCCCCAATTTTCGAGCGATCGCGCCCCCTTCCCTACGACGCCCAGGCCAGCCAAGGGGACGATGAGGCGCGACTCAAACGGATTCTCCAGGATTTACTCTCCCGCGTTCAGGAACAAGTCATTCTCTGTCATAGTGACCTAGCCGTCAACGGACAAGAGCAAATGGGGCCCCTCCTCGCTCTCGCCAACGCTTCGGTCTCGATCACGGAGGT